>NZ_QKLB01000025.1:0-27299 GCF_003224295.1 Curtobacterium sp. MCPF17_046
GAGATGTCTCGTGGGCTCGGAGATGTGTATAAGAGACAGGTCCAGTCCTCCTCTCGCGCCGCTCCGCGGCCGCGTCCCCCGCCCCCGCCGCCGCGACGACGGCGCGATCATGCCCGCCTCCGGCCGCGGCAGCTACTGGTTCTACCTGCTGCCCGGCTTCGTGCTCCTGGCGGCGATCATCCTCGTGCCGCTCGGCTGGAACGTGTACCTGTCGTTCACGAACTACCGCGGGATCCTGCCGCCGCAGTTCACCGGCCTCGACAACTGGCGCCGGCTCATGGCGGACGGCCAGTTCTGGATCTCGTTCCGGAACAGCATCGTGATGATCCTCGCGATGGTGATCGTGCCGACCAGCCTCGGCCTCGTCCTCGCAGCCGCGCTGTTCGACGTCATCGGCAAGAAGTTCGGCGGCAAGCTCGCGAGCTTCCTCCGCGCCACCTACTACCTCCCGCAGATCCTGCCGGCCGTCATCGCCGCGATCGTCATCGGGTGGATCCTCCGCCCGGAGAACGGCGCCCTCAACGCGGTGCTCGGCGCGGTCGGACTCGACGGTCTGCAGCACAACTGGCTCGGCAGCCCGGACACCGCACTGCTCTCGGTCGCGGTCGTGCTCGTGTGGGTGCAGATCGGGTACCCGGTCGTCGTGTTCATGGCCGCCCTGCAGCGCGTCGACCCCGAGCTCTACGAGGCCGCGGAACTCGACGGCGCGAACTGGTTCCAGCGCTTCCGCTCCATCACCGTCCACATCATCCGGCCCGAGATCTTCGTCGTCGTGCTCACGTGCACGATCGCGGCCCTCAAGGTGTTCGGCCCCGTCTACGCCCTGACCGGCGGCGGCCCGGGCAACGCGACCATCGTGCCGAGCTACTACTCGTACAGCCAGTTCTTCCAGGCGCAGCAGGTCGGCTACGGCGCGACCATCGCCACCGCCCTGACGGTCGTCATCGTCATCGTCGCCATCGGGTTCATCGCCGCCCAGAACCGGGCCGAACGCAAGGAGGAGGCACGATGACCGTGTCCGCACCCGACACCAGGGCGACCGTGACCGCGGACGCAGGACGGGCCTCCCGGCCGACGACGAAGCCGCGCAAGCGGCCGGGCGAAGGCGGGGTCAAGCGGCCCGCCGACTGGGTCGTGCTCGCCGGCGGGGTCGTCATCGCGGTGCTCATCGCCGCGCCGTTCCTGCTCATCCTGCTCAACTCGTTCAAGACGCCCGCGGACTACGCGGCCGGCGGGCCGCTCGCCTGGCCGTCCCAGCTGTCCTTCGACGGCATCACGACGTTCTGGAACCGGGTCGACTTCCCGCTGAAGCTCTGGAACAGCGTGTTCATCAGCGGCATGGTGGCGCTGCTCGCGGTGCTCATCTCGATCCTCAACGCGTTCGCGATCGGCATCGGCCGGGTCCGCTACCGCACCTGGATCGTGGTGCTGTTCATGCTCGCGAACATGCTGCCGCAGGAGGTGCTGCTCTACCCGCTCTACATGATGTTCAAGGGCATCGGGCTGTACGACAACGTGTGGAGCGTCATCATCGTCTTCACGGTGATCCAGTCCGCGTTCGGCACCTACCTGCTGTCGAGCGTCTACGGCACCTTCCCGAAGGAGATCCTCGAGGCCGCGGCGCTCGACGGCGCGGGTCGCTGGCGGGTGCTCTGGCGGGTCATCGTCCCGATCAGCCGCCCGACCCTGTCGGTCCTGCTCATCTTCTTCTTCATCTGGACGTGGAACGAGTTCCTCATCCCGCTGACCTTCCTGGTCAGCAACGACAACCAGACGGTCCCCGTCGCGATCTCCCTGCTGCAGGGCGACCGGCTCATGGACGTCACGACCACGAGCGCCTCGGCCCTGCTCGGGCTCATCCCGACGCTCGTGTTCTTCCTCATCTTCCAGCGCACGCTCGCGCGCGGCATCACGGCAGGAGCGGTCAAGTAATGAAGTTCACCGACGGGTTCTGGCAGCTCAGGCCCGGAGTCCACCCCGTGTACGCCGCCGAGGCGTACGACATCGACGCACGGCAGTCGCCCGAGGGCGACCGCCTGGTCGTCACGGCGCCGACCAAGGTCATCGCGTCGCGGGGCGACACCCTCAACCGTCCGACCCTCACCGTCTCACTGTCCAGCCCCATGGAGGGCGTGGTCACCGTCCGCGTCGAGCACCACCGCGGTCGCCGACCCGAGCTGTCGTTCGACCTGGTCGGCCAGGAGGCGGGGCACGGCTCCGTCACGGTCGAGGACGGCGTCGGGACCCTCACCTCCGGCGACCTGTCGGCCGTCGTCACGCCCGGAGCCCCGTGGGACCTCCGGTTCCTGTCCGAGGGGCGGGTGCTGACCGGCTCCGGGCACAAGTCGCTCGGGTACGTCACGCTCGAGCCCGGCGCCGAGGTGTCGCGCGGGGTCGTGGGCAACGCACGGGTCCAGGGCGCGGACGCCCCCGCCTCGGACACGTTCGTGCACGCGCAGCTCGACCTCGGCGTCGGGGAGCTCGTCTACGGCCTCGGCGAGCGCTTCGGGCCCCTCGTGAAGAACGGGCAGACCGTCGACATCTGGAACGCCGACGGCGGCACGTCGAGCGAACAGGCGTACAAGAACGTGCCGTTCTACCTGACGAACCGCGGGTACGGCGTGCTCGTCGACCATCCCGGGCACGTCTCGTTCGAGGTCGGGTCCGAGACCGTCGAGCGCGTGCAGTTCTCGGTGCCGGGAGAGTCCCTCGTCTTCCACGTCGTCGGCGGGGGCAGCCCGGCGGCCGTCCTCGAGCGCTACACCGCGCTCACCGGCCGGCCGGCGCACGTGCCGGCGTGGTCGTACGGCTTGTGGCTGTCGACCTCGTTCACGACCGACTACGACGAGGCGACCGTGACCTCGTTCGTCGACGAGATGGCCGCGCGCCAGCTGCCCGTCTCGGTGTTCCACTTCGACTGCTTCTGGATGCGCGAGTTCACCTGGTGCGACTTCGAGTGGGACCCCCGGGTGTTCCCGGACCCCACCGGCATGCTCGGACGCCTGCACGACAAGGACCTGCGGGTCTGCGTGTGGATCAACCCGTACATCGGCCAGGCGTCGGCGCTGTTCGACGAGGCGGTCGAGGGCGGCTACCTCGTGATGAACCCCGACGGCACCGTCTGGCAGTGGGACCTCTGGCAGGCCGGCATGGGCCTCGTCGACTTCACGAACCCCGAGGCCACCGCCTGGTACCAGTCGAAGCTCCGCGCGCTCGTCGAACAGGGCGTCGACTGCTTCAAGACCGACTTCGGTGAGCGCATCCCCCTGGACGTCGTCTACGCCGACGGCAGCGACCCCGAGCGCATGCACAACCTCTACACGCAGCTGTACAACCAGGCCGTGTTCGAGGTGCTCGAGGAGACCCGCGGGAAGGGCGACGCCGTCCTGTTCGCTCGGTCCGCCACCGCCGGCGGCCAGCAGATGCCGGTGCACTGGGGCGGTGACAACACCTCGTCGTTCCCGTCGATGGCCGAGACGCTCCGCGGTGGGCTCTCGCTCGCACTGTCCGGCTTCGGGTTCTGGTCGCACGACATCGGCGGCTTCGAGGGCACGCCCGACCCGGCCGTGTTCAAGCGCTGGGTCCAGTTCGGACTCCTGTCGTCGCACAGCCGGTTCCACGGCAGCAGCTCGTACCGGGTGCCGTGGGCGTTCGACGAGGAGGCCGTCGACGTCACGCGGATCTTCACCGAACTGAAGCTCCGGCTGATGCCGTACCTGTACGCGGCCGGGCTCGAGGCGTCTGCGCGGGGCATCCCCGTCATGCGCCCGATGCCCCTGGCGTTCCCGGACGACCCCACCGCGGCGTACTGCGACCGGCAGTACATGCTCGGCGCGGACCTGCTCGTCGCGCCGGTGTTCAGCGCGTCGGGCGAGGTCGAGTACTGGTTGCCCGCGGGGTCGTGGACGAACTGGTTCACCGGCGAGGTCGTCACCGGCGGGGTCTGGCGGCGTGAGCAGCACGGCTTCGACACCCTGCCGCTGTGGGTCCGCGAGGGTGCCGTGCTCCCACTGTCCACGCGCACCGACCGGCCGGACCACGACTACCACGAGGCGCTCGAGTTCCGGGCGTTCCCGGGCTCCGCGGGTGCCGGCGCCCGGTCGGTCGTGGTGACGGCGCCGGACGGCCGTGCGGTGACCTACGACGTCGCCTACGCCGCCGACGGCACGGTCAGCGTCGCCGGCTGACCCGTGCCGGACCCGCCTCGGCGGACGTGCTCGTGCCTCCCGGAGGCAGCGTCACGTCCGTGAGGCGGGGTTCCACAACCATCAGTGTGATGTATTGCATTGGAGTACCGGGGCGGGGTACCTTCCGATCACCGGCCTGAACGAGCGCATCAGGTCGTTCTCCGATCGGAAGGAAGACCTGGAATGGCTCTTTTGCAGAACGTCGCTACGGTCGTCGCCGGAGGCGCCCTCCTCGCCGGCGCGGTCGTGCTCGGTTCATCGGCAGCGACCGCTCACGACGTCGTGCCGATGAAGCAGGAACAGAAGGCTTCGGTCATCGTGCCGACGAACGGGGTGCAGGATCGGCTGATGGCGATCACCACAGCCACGGCGACGGAGCCCCGGAAGCTCTGCGAGTACGAGTCCCCTCAGGGCTGCGTGGGGTGGTATCCGAACGCGAACACGTGCCGGGACGTCTCGCATCACGGCACCCCTGCACAGATCCGGGCGTGCCTTCTCTGGTCGGGCTTCGGCTCGCGCGGCTAGGCCGACCGATGTGGTGGTGGGTCGCTACTGGTGCGGCATCGGTCGGAGGGCTCGTCTTCTGGGTGTGGATCTGGCGGTTCACCGACTTCGGACACCGATCGCGCGACTTCGAGCAGAGCGACCAGGAGATCGCGGCCGCGCTGCGAGAAGCGCAGCGCGGCCGGGACACGGGCCAGTTCTACGGGCATCACTGAACCTCCATCCCGGCTCCCGCCCCCGATGGCTCGCACTACGCTGACGGGACCACGACGGATCGGAGCGGACATGACGGAGGCGAGCACTGCCTCCCGTCCGGTGCGCACCACGGACGTCGTCCGGCGGCGCAACCTCGCCCGGGTCCTCCGGCTCGTGCACGAGGGCGGGCCGATGCCGCGCTCGGCACTGACCCGTGAGACCGGCCTGAACCGGTCGACCGTCGCCGCGCTCGTCGGGGAACTCGTCGAGCTCGGCCTCGTCGTCGAGGGGGACGCACCGCCCGCGACCGGCGTCGGCCGTCCGAGCGCGACCGTGTCGGCGTCCGCCGAGGTCGTCGCCCTCGCGATCGTCCCCGAGATCGACGCCGTCACGCTGGCCGTGATCGGTCTCGACGGCACCGAGCACGAACGTCGTACCGTCCGGACCTCGACCGTCTCCACCCCGGACGAGGCGCTGACCATCGCCACCGACCTCGTCGCCGGTGCTGCAGGACGGCAGGGGGACGCCGGCCGCCGGGTGGTGGGCGTCGCCGTCTCCGTCCCCGGCATCGTGCGCGTCGACGACGGCGTGGTCCGGTACGCACCGCACCTGGCCTGGCGGGACGAGGCCTTCGCCGCCCCGCTGACGGAACGCACCGGGCTGCCGGTCCGGGCTGCGAACGACGCGAACCTCGGTGTCACCGCCGAGTTCCTGTACGGGGCCGGCCGTGGCGCCACCGACGTCGTCTACGTCAACGGCGGCGCGAGCGGCATCGGTGGCGGGATCATCACCGGCGGCCGTCCGCTGACCGGCACCGACGGGTACGCGGGCGAGCTCGGGCACACCTTCGTCGCGGCCAACGGCATCCGGTGCCACTGCGGTGCTGTCGGGTGCCTGGAGACCGAGGCGTCCCAGGCGGCACTGCTCGACGCCGCGGGGCTCGGGATCGACGAGGCCGACCGGCTCGGGGAGGTCCTCGCCGACGGGCTCGGGCCGGAGCTCGGCGCGGTCGTCGAACGGCAGGTCACCGCACTCGCCGTCGCGATCCGCAACGTCGTGCACACGGTCAACCCCGACGTGGTCGTGCTCGGCGGGTTCCTCGGCACGCTCCTGCGCCACGTCGGGACCCGCCTCGAGGACGCCGTGCGGGAGCAGACGATGACGGCGATGGGGGAGGACCTCCGGATCGTGCCCGCCGAACTCGTCGGCAGTGTGCTGTTCCGCGGAGCGGCCGAGCTGGCCTTCGCGGCACTGCTCGCCGACCCGGCGGCCCGCTGAGTCGATCGGCCTGCACGCGACCGCAGTCCCGGCGCGAGCGAGCGCGGCGCCCGCGATCCGCGCGTGGTCGGGTGGACCCGCGGACGCCCGCCGCAGTTCGGGTCAGGGGCGGGCGTCCACGGCCAGCGCGTGCCTCCGGGAGTGGCAGGCGCGAGTCGTCGCTCCGCGAGGTCAGGGTCCCTCGCGTGCCTTCCGGCTGGGCGACTCGGGGAACGCTACGCCGTCCGGCTGGACCGTGCCCAGGGTGCGCCGAGCGGCTCGTCCGGCACCGACGGGCGCGGGGTCAGGCGGACCGGCGGCGCCGCGGGGCAGCGGAGCGTGGAGGTGCCTCGCGCAGTCGCGTCCCGACCTGTCCGAGGATGCGGGCGAGCGACTCGGTGTCCGCCTCGGACAATGACGCGAAGAGGAGCTCCCGCACGAGTGCGATGTGCCCGGGGAACACGGCGGCGAGGACGTCGCGGCCGGCGTCGGTGATCGACACGACGACCCGGCGTTCGTCCTCGGGGGAGGCGGCCCGCGACACGAGTCCGCGCTGGTCGAGCAACTGCGCCTGGTACGTCAGCCCGCTCCGGCTGTAGACGACGCCGTCGGCGAGGTCGGTCATGCTCCGGCTCCCGCTCGGGGCGTCACCGAGTCGGGCCAGGAGCTGGAACTGCACGTAGCTGAGCGCTCCGACGTCCTTGAGCTGCTTCTCGACCGCGGGGCGGAGCAGCGCGCTGACCTCGGTGAAGGACAGGTAGGCGGACAGCTCCGCGGTGGTCAGTGGGCGTGGGGTCTCCGGCACGATCTCCATCCTACCTGTTGCTTCGAGTTCGAAGCAGTGGTACGTTCCTGACAAGTGCTTCGAACTCGAAGCAAAAACGAGAGGAAACGACCATGAAGGCCATCCAGTTCTCCGAAGTCGGCGGCCCCGAGGTGCTCCGCACCGTCGACGTCGAGCAGCCCACTCCCGGTGCCGGCGAGGTGCGCGTGCGCGTCGCCGCTTCCGCGTTCAACGCCGCCGACAACGGCATGCGAGCGGGGTTCCTCCCCATCCCGGTCGTCCTGCCGCACGTCCCCGGCTACGACGTCTCCGGCACGGTCGACGCCCTGGGCTCCGGCGTCGACGGGCTCGCCGTCGGTGACGCCGTCATCGGGTTCCTGCCGATGGAGCGTGACGGCGGCGCTGCAGAGTACGTCATCGCACCCGCCGAGGCCCTGGTGCACGCACCGACGAGCATCCCGCTCGAGGACGCCGCGGCGCTGCCGTCCGTGGCACTCACCGCGTGGCAGGCACTCGTCGACGACGGTGGACTCGAAGCCGGGCAGCGCCTGCTCGTCGTCGGAGCCGGTGGCGTCGTCGGGAAGTACGCGGTCCAGCTCGCGAAGCAGTGGGGTGTGCACGTCATCGCGACCGCGAGTCCCCGCAGCGCCGACGCCGTCCGGGCAGCGGGCGCGGACGAGGTCGTCGACCACACGACGACCGACCTCGCAGACGCCGTCACCGGACCGGTCGACGTCCTGCTCAACCTCGCCCCGATCGAGCCCGAGGAGTTCACCCGTCTCGTCACCCTCGTCCGTGACGGTGGCGTGGTCGTGAGCACCACCGCCTGGATGGCCGCTCCCGACGACGCCACCCGCGGGGTCCGCTCCGCCGTCGTGTTCGTGCTGCCGAACCGCGACCGCCTCGCGCGACTGGCCGCGATGGTGGACGACGGCTCGCTCCACGTCGAGGTCACCCGCCGCATCCCGCTCGACGCACTGCCGGCCCTGCACGCGGAGGCGAGCACGGGGCGCATCGCCGGCAAGGTGGTCGTCCTGCCCTGAGCCGCACGAGCCCCGGGGTGGTCGTCAGCGGGTCGGCGTCCGGCCCGGGTCGGTGTCCGGGTCAGGTCAGCGGCCGCGCCACCAAGCGTGGTCGCGGTCCCGCAACGCGACCCGGGCCCGCCGCGCCCACCGACGCGTCGGCGTGGCACGGCGGCCGTTCACCCGGAAGGTGTGGAAGGCACGGCGGGTCCGGAGTGCGGCGGACGCCAGGCTCGAGAACGGCCGCGCGGAGACCCGCACCGTGAGCCTGCGGTCGGCCAGCACCCTCCACGCGGGGTCGAGCTGCATGCTCAGGTCGATGTCGTCGTGCACGTCCGGGTCCTCCCGGTGCACACGATCGCGGACGGCGAGCCACGCCGAGCGACGGACGGCGGTGGCGGACCCGAAGATCGGCGGGCGGCCGAGTGCGCCGTGCATGAGCACGAAGTACGGCCCCATGTAGAGGACCGGCCAGAGCGCACGCACGACGGGCCCGGCGTCGGAGGGACGGCCGGGACCGGTCACGGCGACGACGTCCGGGTCCTCGAGCAGGCCGAGCGCGGCCGCGATCCAGCCGGGCGGCGGAACCGAGTCGGCGTCGAGACGGACGATGACGTCGCCGCTCGCCGTGTCGTAGCCGACTGATGCCGCGCGGGAGATCCCGGGGACCGGCTCGCTGCGGATCACGGCCCCGGCCGCGCGTGCCACCGCCGCACTGTCGTCCGAGCTGCCGTTGTCCACCACGACGAGCTCGTCCGCGGGATGGGACTGGGCGGCCAGTGCGGCGAGGCATCGCCGCAGGTGCTCGGCGTCGTTCCGCACCGGGATCACGACCGAGACGGAGGGCATGGCCCGAGCCAACCCGGAGGGCACTGGGAAGAACCCGCGATCCAGGCGCGGTCTGGCGTTCTGGGGAGGATCGCGTCCGGGATCCGCGTGGATCGGCGTTCCTGGAGGTCGTCCCAGTGTCCGGCGCGCAGGTTCGGATCCACACGCCGTGGGTGCACCGCCCTCGGTGACGAAGAAGACCGGAAGGCCGACCATGACCACGAACCCACCCGGGAACGACTCCGGGACGCCCATCCACGACGCCACGGCTGCTGCCGAGGGGCACGAGATCCACCCCGGCGTCACGGTTCCGTCCTACGCCAGCGGCACGCCCGTCGAGCGCCCGTCCGGCTTCGACGACCTCGAGCCGCTCGACGCCGTCCCCGCCGACACCCAGCTCACCGCCGGCACCTCCGCCGCGGACAGCCTGACCGCCACGCCGTCCGCCTCGTCGGGTCACGACGACTCGGACTCGAGCGGTGGCAAGGCGAAGGCCCAGGCCGCCAAGGGCGCCGCCTCCGACGTCGCTGGTGACGCCAAGGAGAAGGCCGCGAACGTCGCCGGCACCGCCAAGGAGCAGGCCGCGAACGTCGCCTCCGAGGTGTCCGACCACGCCCGCCAGCTCTTCGGCCAGGCGTCCGGCACCCTGAAGGACCAGGCGGCCGGCCAGCAGCAGCGTGCCGCCGGTGGCCTGCGCACCATCGGTGACCAGCTCGGCAAGATGGCCGAGAACGACGACGAGCAGGGCCTCGCGGCGAAGGTCGTCCGCGACCTCTCCAGCCGTGCCAGCTCGTTCGCCGGCTACCTCGAGGGTCGCGAACCCGGCACGCTCGTCGAGGACGTGAAGTCCTTCGCCGCACGCCGTCCGGGTGCCTTCATCGCGATCGCCGCCGGCGCGGGCATCCTCGCTGGTCGCCTCACCAAGGCGCTCACGACGGAGATCAAGCACGAGAAGGAAGCCGAAGCGCGCAGCGCCGACCTGACCTCCGGCACCGCGGGCTACGACGCCACCCCGACCAGCACCACCGGGTACGACACCACCGGGCTCGGGACCACGGGCACGACCGGCTTCGGCACGACCGGGACGACCGGGACGGGGCCGCTCGTATGAGCGAAGCCTTCCCCGGCGCGACCGGTGGGACGGTGCCCGGGCAGCCGACGCCCGAGGAGCGCGCCGCGACGACACCCCTCGGCGAGCTCCTCTCCGAAGTGTCGCGTGACCTCTCGACCCTCTTCCGGCAGGAGGTCGCGCTCGCCAAGGCCGAGCTGACCGACTCCGCGAAGAAGGCCGGCAAGGGGGCGGGCATGTTCGGCGGCGCAGGCGTCGCCGGGCTCTTCGCCCTGCTGTTCCTGACCATCGCCGCGTGGTGGGGCCTCGGCTACCTCATCGGCAACGCATGGTCCGCAGTGATCATCGCCGTCATCTACGCGATCGTCGCGGCGGTCCTGGCATCCCGCGGCCGCAAGGAGATCAAGCAGATCAACGGCGCCCCGCAGACGGTCGAGACCGTCAAGGAAGTCCCCGAGACACTCAAGCCCAACACCGGGAGGAACTGATGAGCACCCCAGACGAGATCCGCGCAGACATCGAGCGCACCCGCGGCGCACTCGGCTCGGACGTCGACGCGCTCGCCGACAAGGTGAGCCCGTCGCAGATCGCCCACCGCCAGACCGAGAAGGTCAAGGGCAAGTTCCAGGACGTCCGTGAGTCGGTCATGGGTGCTGCCGGCAGCGCTCGCGACTCCGTGATGGGCGCTGCCGACTCGGCTCGCTCCAGCGTCTCGGGCTCCGGCTCGAACGCCGCCGGGACCGTCAAGGACACCGCCTCGCGCGGCGTCGAGAAGGCGAAGGGCAACCCGCTCGCCGTCGGCCTCATCGCCTTCGGTGTCGGCTGGCTCGCGTCGTCGCTCCTGCCGTCCTCCACCAAGGAGGAGGAGCTCGCCGGTGAGCTGAAGGACAAGGCAGCGCCGCTCGTCGACAAGGCGAAGGAGCAGGCCAAGGAAGCCAGCGCCCCGCTCGTCGACGCCGCCAAGGAGCACGCGCAGGACCTCAAGGGCACCGCGCAGGACGCGGCCCAGACGGTCAAGGACGAGGCGCAGGGCGCCGCGGCCGACGTCAAGGACAACGCGCAGTCGTCCGCGGACGACGTCCGCAACGCCTGACGGACACCGTTCCAGACGGGAGGCCCGGTACCAGCTGGTACCGGGCCTCCCGTCCGTCCCGGGGTGGTTCCGCGACGGAACGTCCGCGGACCTGTGGCAGCGTTCGCCGATCGGAGAGCAGGGTGGGACCATGCCCGATGCACCCACCACCGCCGTCCTCTTCGACATCGACGGGACCCTCGCCGACTCGAACTACGCCCACATCGACGCCTGGTGGCGGGCCTTCCGTGCCGCGGGGGAGTCGGTGGACGCGTGGCGCATCCACCGGGCGATCGGGATGGACTCGTCGAAGTTGCTCGAGGGGCTCCTGCCCGACGCCTCCGACGAGGTTCGTGACACGGCGAAGCAGTTCCACACCGCGTTCTACTCCGAGCACATGCCGCAACTCCGCCTGCTGCCCGGGTCCCGCGAACTGCTCGAGGCCGTCGCCGCGCGCGGGCACGCCGTGGTCCTCGCGACGAGCGCGCCGCAGAACGAACTCGACCGTCTGCTCGAACTCCTCGACGCGGACGAGTGGGTCACGGCGGTGACGAGCGGTGAGGACGTCGAGCAGGCGAAGCCGGCCCCGGACATCATCGGGGTGGCACTCGAGAAGGTCGGCGTCGACGCCGGGTCCGCCGTCATGGTCGGCGACGCCATGTGGGACGTCGAGTCCTCCGGTCGTGTGGGGGTCACGTGTGTCGGGGTGATGACCGGCGGCATCGGTGGCGACGAGCTCCGGGGAGCCGGGGCGGCCGCCGTGTACGACGACGCGGCCGCTCTGCTGGCGGACCTGGACGACAGCCCGATCGGCTCGCTCGGTCGCCACGCGTGACGCGCGTGCCGGTGCGTGCTCCGGCGCACCGGCCACCGTGTCAGGATGGACGATCGTGATCACCATCGAACGCGTGCCCTGGGAAGACCCGCGCGGAGTCGCACTCCGCGCGACCATGGACGAGGAGATGCACGAGCGCTACGGCGACTCGAACCCCGGTGAGGCCCCCGAGGTCACGGCCGAGCGGAACCGCGTGCTCTCCGTGGACCCGACGACGGTCGTCACCTCCCTGCTCGCGATCGACGAGGACGGCTCCGTGCTCGGGCACATCGCGGTGCGTCGGCTCGGGGACGAGATCGAGTTGAAGCGCCTCATCGTGTTGGCTGCCGCGCGGGGCAAGGGAGCGGCGACCGCGCTGCTCGACGAGTGCGCGCGGGTCGGGCGAGAGCAGGGGGCCGAGCGTCTGATCCTGCAGACCGGCGACAAGCAGCCCGAAGCCGTGGCGCTGTACGAGAAGACCGGGTGGCAGCGCATCGACGTGTACGAGCCGTACGCCGAGACGATGCCGTGGTCGTACTGCTTCGCGAAGGCACTCTGACCCTCCCCCGAGAAGTGCGGGTCCGGGATTGCACTATTCCGCTGGAAGTGCAATTCTTGGCCGGTGAGCACGACTGACCGCACCCGCGCCCTCCGGCGCAGCATGGTGTCCGAGGCGCGGCGCGCGGTCGTCGACGGCGGTCTCCAGGGCTTCACCATCGAACAGCTCTGCGAGCGGGTCGGGGTGTCGCGACGGACGTTCTTCAACCACTTCGCGTCCAAGGAGGACGTGGTCCTCGGCATCGAGCTGCACGCCGACACCGAACTCCTCGCCGCCTACGCCGCTGGATCGGTCGTCCCGTCGGACCTCGCCCCGCTGCCGTCCGTGATCGCGCTCCTCATCGAGCAACTGCACGTCGCCGGCATCGACCGCACCGACGAAGCGCTCGTCCGGCACGTCTTCGAGCGCGAACCGGCCCTCACCGCCCGGTTCCTGTCGGCGACCGACACCCAGATCGCGAAGGTGGCCGACGCGGTCCGCGAGCGCTTCGACTGGACCGAACCGGACGACCCGCGTGCTCGGCTGGTGGCCGAGGCCGCGGTGGGTGTCGTGCGGGTCAGTGCAGCCACGTACTTCGACGACGACTTCGACGAGGCGACGGGGCCCCGGTTCGACGAGCTCCTCGAGTCCAACCTCCGCCTGATGACGGCGGCCATCTCCACCCCCGCCCCGGGAGGCACCCCATGAGCGCACCAGCGCCGAGCACCGCGCGCCGCGGACGCCAGCAGGCCGACGGGCCGCTGCTCCTCACCCAGCGCCGCATCTGGATCATCTTCTCTGCGCTGATCGCCGGCATGCTCCTGTCGAGCCTCGACCAGACGATCGTCTCCACCGCGATGCCGACCATCGTCGGCGAGCTCGGCGGCGTCGCGCACCAGGCGTGGATCACGACGGGGTACCTGCTCGCCTCGACCATCGTGATGCCGATCTACGGCAAGTTCGGTGACGTCCTCGGGCGGCGGAACCTGTTCCTCATCGCGATCGCGCTGTTCACCCTCGCCTCGCTCGGCTGCGCGCTGTCGACCGACTTCTGGCAGTTCGTCGTCTTCCGCGCGCTGCAGGGCCTCGGCGGCGGCGGGCTCATGATCCTGTCGCAGGCGATCATCGCGGACATCGTGCCGGCGTCCGAGCGTGGCAAGTACCTCGGACCGCTCGGTGCGATCTTCGGCCTGTCCGCCGTGGGTGGCCCGCTGCTCGGCGGGTTCTTCGTCGACCACATGACCTGGAACTGGGCGTTCTGGATCAACATCCCGGTCGGCATCGCCGCGTTCGCGGTCGCCTGGTTCGCGCTGACGCTGCCGAGCAAGAAGGCGACGAAGCGCATCGACGTCCTCGGCGTCGCCCTGCTGTCGGCGACCACGGCGTGCCTGGTCTTCTTCACCGAGTTCGGCGGCAACCGCCAGCACGGGTGGGACGCCCCCGAGACCTGGGCCTGGGGTGCCGGGTTCCTCGTCGCCGCGGCGCTGTTCGTGTTCGTCGAGTCGCGCGCCGCGGACCCGATCATCCCGCTGTCGTTCTTCCGCAACCGCACGTTCGTCATCGCGACCGCGATCGGCTTCGTGCTCGGACTCGGCATGTTCGCGGCGATCGGCTTCGTCCCGACGTTCCTGCAGATGGCCTCGGGCACGTCCGCGGCGGTCTCCGGGCTGCTCATGCTGCCGATGATGGTCGGCCTGATCGGGACGTCGATCGTGTCCGGGACGCTCATCACGAAGACCGGGCGGTACCGCGCGTTCCCGATCGTCGGCACGCTCGTCGTCGGTGCCGCGATGCTGGGCATGACGACCCTCGCCGCGAGCACCCCGATCTGGCTCATCTGCGTGTACCTGTTCGTCTTCGGCGCCGGGCTCGGCCTCATCATGCAGGTGGTCGTCCTCGTGGCGCAGAACGCCGTCCCGCCGGAGCAGGTCGGCACGGCGACCTCGACGAACAACTACTTCCGCGAGGTCGGTGCCTCCCTCGGCGTCGCCGTCTTCGGAGCGCTCTTCGCCTCGCGTCTGACCGACGCCCTGACCGACGTCTTCCGCGGCGCGGGTGGCAGCGCCACGGACGCCGCGAGCGCGAGCGCGAGCATCGACCCGACCTCGCTCTCGAAGCTGCCGCAGGCCGTGCAGGACGGGATCGTGAACGCCTACGCCGACTCCCTGTCGCCGGTGTTCTGGTACCTGCTGCCGTTCATCGCCGTGGCGTTCGTGCTCGCGCTCTTCATCCCGCAGATGCGGCTCGCTGACGTCGCCGGCATGGTCGCGCGTGGCGAGGCCGTCGGCGGTGCCGAGGCCGACGAACTCGAGCGGTCGCGCCGGGCGGGCGTCGAGCGGGCAGAGGCGGAACCGGTCACGGCGGCCACCGGGTCGGTCCCGACGGCCGGCCGGGACCGGTAGCCGCACCGCGAGGCGCCCCTGCGGACGCGATCCGGGCCTCCCGGCGTCCCGGCCCGGTCGCTCCCGCTAGCGTGGGCGCATGCGCGTCGGAGTCCTCGACATCGGTTCGAACACCGGTCACCTGCTCGTCGTCGATGCCCACGGAGGAGCCGCGCCGCTGCCGGCGTCGTCGTTCAAGCAGGCGCTCCGGCTCGCGGAGCACCTCGACGACTGCGGCGCGGTGACACAGGTCGGGATCGACGCGCTCACCGACTTCGTGTCGCAGTCCGTCCGGGTGGCCGAGGACCGCGGGTGCGAGGAGATGCTCGGCTTCGCGACCTCGGCGGTGCGTGACGCGGTCAACTCCGAAGCCGTCCTGGCCCACGTCCAGGAGCAGACCGGCGTCGAGCTGGCGGTCCTGTCCGGGTCCGACGAGGCCCGGCTGACGTTCCTCGCCGTCCGGCGCTGGTTCGGCTGGTCCGCCGGGCGCCTGGCGGTGTTCGACATCGGCGGTGGGTCGCTCGAGATCGCCGGCGGTGCCGACGAGGCCCCTGACGTGGCGTGGTCGATTCCGATCGGGGCCGCCCGCCTCGCGCGCTCGTTCTCCACCGCGGGGACGCCCACGGACGACGACGTGCGGCGCATCCGACACGAGATCCGCGTCGAGATCGCCCGTGACGCCGGTCGGCTGCTCCGTGCCGGGGCGCCGGACCGGGCCGTCGCGACCTCGAAGACCTTCCGCTCGATCGCCCGGATCTGCGGCGCTGCCCCGTCGGCCGCGGGCGCCCTCGTCCCGCGGGTGCTCGACGGTGCGGTGCTGCGCGAGCGGCTGCCCGCGCTGCTGACGATGACGGTCGAGGAGCTCGCCGCGCTGCCGGGCGTCTCCCCGAGTCGAGCGCACCAGGTCGTCCCCGGTGCGCTCGTCGCTGAGGCGTGCCTGGACATCTTCGACCTGGCGTCGCTGGAGATCTGCCCGTGGGCGCTCCGCGAGGGGGTCATCCTCGAACGGCTCGACCAGCTGTCCGTGCTCGGCTAGCACCTCTCCACGAACTGCGGGAGCGTCACCTGCGGGGCGGAGCCAGCAGCCAAGGGCGGATGAGCTTCGTCACGAACGGCAGCACCCAGAACGTCATGACCGGCGTGAGCACGAGCGTCATGATGAGCACGCGGGGCAGCGCCGGCAGACCCGCGAAGGACGGCAGCAGCCACCCGACCAGGACCGTGAAGACGAGGTTCACCGGGAAGAACCCGAGCCAGATGCTCACCGCCTGCTTCCAGCGCGGGGGAGCGGTCGAGGCCGGGGCGTCCTGCGGCACGTCGAACCATCCCTCGATGCCGGTGCGCTTCTCGACCCGCGACTCGACCACCAGGTCACGGCCGAGGTCGAGCCAGCGCAGCCGGTCGTCCGAGTTCTCCCACGTCGACAGGGAGTCGTGGTCGGCGAACCGGTAGAGCATGTGCCACTCGCGGGACCGCGCCGTCGACCGCACCCATCCGGAGCCGAGGAACCCCGGGTAGCGGTTGGCGAGGTTCACGCCGGACTGCACCCAGCGGGTGACCTCCGGGATGCGGTCGGGTTCGACGAGGCGGGTGATGGACACGGTGACGGGCGGGCCGGCGGTCTCAGGTGACGACTGGGCCCCCGTCGCCGGTTCCTGACCGACGCGCCAGCGGCGGGCAGGCCGTGCCGATGGGGAGGGGCATCCTGGCTCTTGTGGAGTCATCCGACCAGTGTCCCGCCGGTCGTGTTTCACGCGCATGTCACGTGCATCCTGGCCACGGCGCGGCAGTGCGCGCGGCGGGCGAGACCGGCTCGCTGCGACTGCGTACATTCGAGCCATGAGCACGACCGACAGCGAGGCCCGCGGCACGGAGCGCGGACGGAACGAGACCCCGGCAGAGCGCTGGGACCGCAACTGGAACGACATCCAGCAGGAGCTCCGCATCGTGCAGACGGGCACGCAGATCCTCGCCGGGTTCCTCCTGACGCTGCCGTTCCAGCAGCGGTTCACGGCACTGACCGCGCAGCAGGAGACGATCTACCTCGTGCTGGTGGTCCTGGCCGTCCTCGTCACCGTGGTCGCACTGTCCGCGGTCGCCACGCACCGACTCGTGTTCCGACAGCGGCAGAAGCACGACCTCGTCCGCGTCGGGAACGTCATCCTGCTCAGCGCGCTCGTCGCGAGTGGGCTCTTGTTCGCCGGCACGGTCCTGTTCGTGTTCGACGTCGTGCTCGGCGACCGCGGCGGGGTGATCAGCGGCATCGTCGTCTTCGTCGGCACCGCGGCACTCTGGACCGCAGTGCCGCTCGCCATGCGTCGGAGCCGCCACGACACGACCGCTTGACCCGGGTGGTCAGCTGAGCCGTGCGGTCAGCCGCGCCGTGCGGTCAGCTGGCCTGCTTCTTCGTGGTCGTCTTCTCGGCGGCGGCCTTCTTCGCCGGTGCCTTCTTCGCGGGGGTCTTCGCCGCGGGGGTCTTCGCCGCCGACGCCTTCTTCGCTGGTGTCTTCCGCGTGCTGGTCCCGGTCGGCGCATCCTCGGTGTCCGCGGCGGCTTTCGCCCTCGACCGCCGGCGCGGAGCCTCGTCCTCGTCGCCCGAGGAACCGGTTCCCGCGCCGCTGCCCGAGCGCCCGCCACTGCCGGACCGCGACCCGCCTCCGGACCGTGCCCCCGACCTTCCCGACCGGTTCTTGTCCACGGACGCGCGCAGCGCCGCCATCAGGTCGATGACGTCCCCACCGGTGTCGTCGTCGTCGGCCGCGTCCTTGCCGAACGTCTCCGCGGTGTCGACGTCGTCACCGGACTCCAGCTTCGCGTCGATGAGCTGCTGCAGCTCCTCCTGGTACTCGTCCGTGTACCGGTCCGGGTCGAAGTCGGTCGACATGCTCTCGACGAGCGAGGACGACATCTTCAGCTCGTTCGCGCTGACCTTCACCGAGGTGTCGAGGGCCGTGAAGTCCGCCGCACGGACCTCGTCGCCCCACAGGAGTCCCTGGAGCAGCAGCACGTCGTCGTGCACGCGGAGCACCCCGAGCCGGGTCTTCTGACGGAGGGTGAACTGCACGATCGCCAGGCGGTCGGTCTGCTCGAGGGTCTTGCGGAGGAGCACGTACGCCTTCGGGGAGCGCGAGTCCGGCTCGAGGTAGTACGTCTTCTCGAACATCATCGGGTCGACCTGGTCGACGGGCACGAACTCGAGGACCTCGATCTCGTGCGACTGCTCCTGCGGCAGTTGCTTGAAGTCGTCGGAGGTGAGGACCACGGTCTTCTCGCCGTCGTCGTACGCCTTCTGGATGTCGCCGTACTCGACCTCGTGGCCGAGTTCGCAGACGCGCTTGTACCGGATGCGGGCCTTGTCCTCGTCGTGGATCTGGTGCAGCGAGACGTCGTGCGTCTCGGTCGCCGCGTACACCTTGATCGGCACGTTGACGAGCCCGAACGCGATGGAGCCCTTCCAGATCGACCTCATGCGCTCATGATGCCCGGATGCATGCGGATCGGCGCTCAGTTCCGAGCGGATCGGCAGGTGCGGCGGGCGGCCGCTCGCCCTCCACAGCCGGGAGGCGCGGCTCGCGTTCTCCACGGAGGTCGCCGCTCCTGTGTCGCTGGCCCGGTTCCGCGAGCACGATGGGGCCATGAGCCAGCTCGACAAGCAGGACCCCCGGGAGCAGTACGCCCGTCCGCCGTTCCCCGCGCAGACGCAACAGGGGTCCGGCCGCGCAGCGGACCTCGACCCGCCCGCCGACCACGGCGAGACGAGCTACCAGGGCACCGGGCGGATGCGCGGGTACCGCGTGCTCGTGACCGGGGCGGACTCGGGCATCGGTCGGGCCGCGGCGATCGCGATGGCGAAGGAGGGGGCGGACGTCGCCCTGAACGCCCTGCCCGAGGAGATCGAGGACCTGACCGAGGTGCGGGACGTCATCGCCGACCTCGGTCGCACGGCGGTGATGCTCCCGGGCGACCTGACCGACGAACCGTTCTGCGACGAACTCGTGCGGACTGCGGTCGACCTGCTCGGCGGACTCGACGCGCTGGTGCTCGTCGCCGGGTACCAGAAGGTGCACGAGGACATCACGGAGCAGACCACCGAGGACTTCGACCGGACGATGAAGGTGAACCTTTACTCACTGTTCTGGCTGACCCGGGCTGCGGTGCCGCACATGGCACCCGGCAGCGCGATCGTCACGACGAGTTCGGTGTCGGCGTACCTGCCCCAGGACCGGATGATCGACTACGCGGCGACGAAGGCCGCCATCATCACGTACACGAACGGGCTCGCCCGCCAGCTGGCGTCGAAGGGCATCCGGGCGAACACGGTCGTCCCCGGCCCGGTGTGGACCCCGCTGCAGCCGATCAGCTACCCCGGGGACGAGATCGCCGCCTACGGACAGGACACCCCGCTCGGCAGGCCCGCACAACCGGTCGAGCTCGCCGGTGCGTACGTGTACCTCGCCGGCCCGGAGTCGTCGTACACGTCGGGCACGACGCTCACGGTCGGCGGTGCGACCGGGGTCGCCCTGTGAGCCCGGTGACGAAGAAGACGACGGTGCAGGTCGGGGACCGTCGTCTGGCGCTGACGAACCTCGACAAGGTGCTCTACCCGGAGACCGGCACGACCAAGGGGCGGGTCATCGAGTACTACGAGCGCATCGCGCCGTGGATGATACCGCACGTCACCGGCCGCCCGATGACCCGGAAGCGGTGGGCGAACGGCGTCGACGGCAAGGTCTTCTTCGAGAAGAACCTGCCCGACTCGGCCCCGGACTGGATCCGGCACCACACGATCTCGCACGAGCACCACGACGTCGAGTACCCGGTGGTGGACGAGATGCCGACGCTGGTGTGGACGGCGCAGCAGGCCGCGCTCGAGCTGCACGTGCCGCAGTGGCGGTTCGGTCCGCGCGGCGGGCACCAGAACCCGGACCGGCTCGTCCTCGACCTGGACCCGGGTGAGGGCGTCGGGCTGCCGGAGTGCGTCGAGGTGGCGCTGGCCGCCCGGGCGGTGCTGCAGGGGATGGGACTCGAGCCGTACCCGGTGACCTCCGGGTCGAAGGGCATCCACCTGTACGCGGCACTCGACGGGAAGGCGACGGCCCAGCAGGTGTCGGACGTGGCGCACGAACTGGCGCGGGCGCTGGAGCAGGACATGCCGGACCTGGTCCTGTCGTCGATGAGCCGCGCGGAGCGGGCCGGCAAGGTGTTCGTGGACTGGTCGCAGAACAACGGCAACAAGACGACGATCGCGCCGTACTCCCTGCGCGGCCGGTCACTGCCGACGGTCGCTGCTCCCCGGACGTGGGAGGAGTTGACCGAGCCTGGCCTGGCACACCTGACGCTGGACGAGGTCCTCGAGCGGGTGCCGGTGCTCGGTGACCTGCTGCACCCGGTCGCCGCGGCGTCCCTCGGGGTCGGACGAGCCGATGCCGGGCACTGGGACGGTGCGCGCACGGAGGCGGTGAACGAGCGCGAGCGGCAGGAACGGCAGGAGCTGCAGGACCGCCTGTCGACGTACCGGGCCAAGCGGGACGCGTCCAGGACCCCGGAACCGGTGCCGCAGGCGTCGCCGACCGTCCGGACCGACGGGAAGCCGACGTTCGTCATCCAGGAGCACCACGCGACCCGGAACCACCACGACTTCCGCCTGGAGCACGACGGCGTGCTGGTGAGCTGGGCGCTCCCGAAGGGGGAGCCGACCGACCCGGGCGCGAACCACCTGGCCGTGCAGACCGAGGACCACCCGCTGGAGTACGGCGGCTTCGAGGGCGTCATCCCCGCCGGCGAGTACGGCGGGGGCACGGTCACGATCTGGGACGACGGGACGTACGAGCTCGAGAAGTGGCGCGAGGGCGAAGAGGTCATCGTCACGCTGCACGGACGGACGAACGGCGTCCGACGGCTCGCGCTCCTGCACACCCGGGGGCGCGGTCGCGGTGGTGACGAGAAGAACTGGCTCATCCACCGCACGAAGGACCAGCCCGACCAGGGCGCGGTGACGGACGGGGCGGACGCCGGGAGGGCCTCCCGGCCGAGCGCCGCGGGCCGTGAACGGATCGACCGGGCGGCGTCCGCGTCCACGGAACCGGCCGAGCGCCGCACCATGCAGGCGTCGCTGCAGAAGGGCGAGCCGGTACTCGACCCGCGCCAGTGGGCGTTCGAGATGAAGTGGGACGGGGTCCGGGCGCTGGCGACCGTCCGCGACGGCGCCGTCCGCCTGCTCAGTCGGAACGGCAACGACCTCACCGACCAGTACCCGGAGCTGCAGGAACTCGGGGAGCGGGCCGGGGTCGACGGCGTGTTCGACGGCGAGGTCGTGGCGCTCGACGACCACGGACGGCCGTCCTTCCAGCTGCTGCAGAACCGGATGGGACTGACGAAGCCGCGCGAGGTGGCCGCCGCACAGGCCAGCACCCCGGTGCGCTTGTTCCTGTTCGACGTGCTCGAGGCGGACGGCCACGAGCTCACCCGGCTCGGCTACACCGCCAGGCGCGAGGCGCTGACGACCGTGGTCGAGCCCGGAGGCGCGATCGACGTGCCGCCGGCGTTCGACGGAGACCTTCCGGCGGCGATGTCCGCGTCGCGGGAGCGCGGGCTCGAAGGAGTCGTCGCGAAGAAGCGCTCCTCGCGGTACGTCGAGGGGCGGCGGTCCGAGTCGTGGCTGAAGCTGAAGCACCACGCCACGCAGGAGGTGGTCGTCGGTGGCTGGAAGCCCGGGGCCGGACGGCGAGCAGGGGGCATCGGCTCGCTGCTGCTCGGGATCCCCGGCGACGACGGCCTGGTGTACGTGGGCAAGGTCGGCACCGGGTTCCGCGACCGGGACCTCGACGAGATCGGCGCGCTGCTCGACGGGCTGGAGCGGGATGCGTCGCCGTTCGTCGACGTGCCCCGGCCGGACGCGCGCGATGCGCACTGGGTCGCCGCCGAGCGGGTGGCGGAGGTCGAGTTCGCGGAGTGGACGGGCGACGGACGGCTGCGTCAGCCGTCGTGGCGGGGCTGGCGCAGTGACAAGTCCCCGGAGGACGTCGTCCGCGAGGTCCCCGAGGAGGTCGTGCCCGACTGAGCCGGTCCGGAATCCGCATGCACGAGCATGAGGTCCGCCGGGGGCGAACTTCCGTCCCCCGTTGTCCACGGCAGCGGGGGACGATCTCGGCACGACCGCCTGCTGCCGCGAGCGTGGCTGTTACGGTCCTCGAGACGGAAGGACGCGACATGGACGCGAGCAAGTACCTGCCGCCGTTCACGCAGGGTCAGCGCGGTGACGCGACGCAGGACCCGCGTGGCGAGCAGGACGCCGCCGGGGGCGCGGCCGTCGGCGGACGACACGACGACCGGCAGATGGTGGACGCGGGCAGCGTCACCGACCCGGAAGCGACCTACGCCGACTTCCTCGGCGACCAGGTCGACGACTGAGCCGACCGCGCGAGACCGGCCCACGATCCGGTCGAGCTGACCGCGTCAGACGGAGCTGACCGGCGTCAGGCCGAGCGGATCGCGTCAGGCTGCGGGTGCGGGCCCGTCCGCGGCGGCGCTGCCCGACTCCAGCGGCAGGTCCTCCTCGGCTGCGGCACGCTCGTCCGCCTCACCGGCGTCCGCCGCGGCGGCCTTCGCCTCGTCGATGGCCTCCTGCGAGGCACGCAGCGCTTCGTCGTTCCCGGGGTGTGCCTGATCAGTCATGTCCGACACGCTACGCGGACGTCGCTGGACCGGTTCGGCGGCGCAGGACCCCGTCCGGCACGACCGGCGGCCGTGGCTGGTCGAAGTCGACGGCCGAGGTCGGCGCGACCGAGGTCGGCATCGCCGGTGCGGGCGGCGCACCCTGGGCATCGGCCGCGTCGAGCACGGCACGGGTCGCCGCTGCAGCGATCCGCAGGGCGTCCTGCAGGGGCCTCGCCCGGAGCGCCGGGGTCCTGACCTCCACGCCCCACGGCTCGGCGAACCCCAGGCCGCGGACCGTGCGGACCAACCCGGGCAGGTCCCACGCACCGGAACCGGGCAGGTAGCGGCCGTCCCGCGACTCGTCGGCGAGCGTCATCCCGTTCGGGGTGTGCAGCAGTCCGTCGCTGAGCTCGACCGCAGCGAGGGCGGACGGCGCCACGCCCTGCGCGATCGAGGCCAGGGTCGACCCACCGCGCAGCGCGTGCATCGCGTCGAGCACCAGCCCGCCGTTCGGATGGCCCGCCACCACGAACCGCGAGGCACGCTCGACGGTCGCCAGGTTCGACCACGGCTCCGGCTCGAGCACCAGGCGGGCGCCGACGCCCTCGGCCTGCACCGCGAGGTGGTTCCACGCCTCGCCCATCACCGCCGGTGACGCCCCGGGAACCGAGTGGTCCGCCCGCACGACGACCTGCCAGGCGGCCAGGGTCGCCGCCGCTTCGAGCAGGACGCCGCGGTCGGCCTCCTGGTCGTCCCGGCCCGGTGTCGACCACCAGTCGCCGAGGGTGCCGAGCTGGACCCAGACAACGCCGGCGTCGTCGAGCATCCGGCGCAGGTCCGCGAAGCCGGTCGTGGCGCGGACCTCGTGCAGGTCGTCGAGCGCGAGGGCGAGCCCCGCGAAGCCGGCGTCGGCTACCGCGCGGACACGCTCCCGCACCGGTTCACGCCCGGCCCACGTCCACGACGTGGCGAGCAGGTCGTGTTCCTCCACAGGACCACCTCCATGATCCGGACACGCTCGGCTGCCCCGTTGCAGCTGCTGCACGTCCTGTCTGCGGATCGCTGCCGTACCCCTCGCAGCGTTCGGGGTCCGGTGTACGCCGGGCGCCTCGGAGTCCTCCCAGGACGGCCGGCGTCCGGACCGAGCCGGGAGGGGCCGCGTCAGACGACGTGCGTCTCCACGACCCCGACACCGGCGACCGCCCCGCGCAGCACCGACCCGCGCGCCACCGGCCCGACGCCCTCGGGGGTGCCGGTGAAGAGCAGGTCGCCGGGCGCGAGCGCGACGGCACGGGACAGCGCGGCGATCGTCTCGGCGACGCTCCAGATCTGCTCCGCCAGGTCACCCGACTGCCGCAGGACCCCGTCGACGTGCAGGGTGACGGCCCCGGACGTCGGATCGACACCGGCTGCGGGGACGATCGCGCCGATCGGCGCGGAGTGGTCGAACCCCTTCGCCAGGTCCCACGGACGCCCGAGTCGCTTCGCCTCGGCCTGCAGGTCCCGGCGGGTGAGGTCGATGCCGACCGCGTACCCCCAGACGAGTCCGAGCGCGTCGGCGACGGACACGTCCCGGCCACCCCTACCGAGGGCGACGACGAGTTCGACCTCGTACTCCAGTCGGGCGGTCAGGGTCGGGTACGGGGAGTCGGCGCCGTCCGTCACGAGCGCGTCTGCCGGCTTGCCGAAGAAGAACGGCGGCTCGCGGTCCGGGTCGTGGCCCATCTCGCGCGCGTGCGCTGCGTAGTTGCGTCCGACGCAGTACACGCGACGGACCGGGAACCGGCCACCGGAGCTTGTGGGAACGGTCGGGAGGCCCGGCGCCGGGACGACGAGGTCGGTCACGCGTCCAGCGTGGCGGGCCGCGCCGGGAACACGAAGCGGTTCATCGCCCAGTAGCGGAAGACCATCGCGATGAGCGTGCCGATCACGGGGCCGCTGATGAAGTCGGCGAGTTCCTGCCCGGCGAGCGACACGTTCGGCACTTCCAGGCCGAGGACGTAGCGGGAGATCCAGAGCGGTGCCGAGTTGAGGCCGACGCCGATCACGCTGACGATGACGAACAGCAGGACCTCGTGGCCGGTGTGCAGCTCGCCACGGTCACCGAAGGACCACTTCTTGTTGAGGAAGTAGGACACGACCGTCGCGACGATGATGCCGATCGCCAGGGCCGTCACCGGGTGCTGCGGGATGACGAAGAACTTCAGCCCGTAGTTGATGCCCATCGTGATGACGAAACCGAGACCACCGACGACCAGGAACCGGAGCGCGGGGTGCTCGACGAGCGACCGGACAGAGAACGACTGCACCGGCCAACCCTAGACCGGCCGGCCGGACGCCCGCCGACCGGCACGCGTTCCGGACCGGCCGTCCGGTCAACGACCGGGAGCGGCCCCCTCGGTCTCGCCCTGTCCCGGGTCGCCACCCGTGCCGCCGTCCGAGGCCCCGTCCTGCGGCCAGCCGGTGAACTCCCATCCGGCGACCGCCTCGTGGTCCTCGCCGTTCGTGTAGGCGAACTCCCGGGCTGCGGCGCGTGCGTCGGTGAGGGCCGTCAGCAGGTCGTCGAACCGGTCGGACCCGTCGGCGACGCGGGTGAGCGCGTCGTGCGCGAGGGCGTACCGGTCCATCTCGTTCCGCATGAGCATGTCGAAGGGCGAGGTGGTGGTGCCCTGCTCGAGGAACCCGTGCACGTGCAGGTCGTCGTGCCCGTGCCGGCGGTAGGTCAGGTTGTGCACGAGCGAGGGGTAGCCGTGGAAGGCGAAGACCGCGGGCGTGCCGGGCAGGAAGACCTCGTCGTAGCGCTCGTCCGACGCCGGGTGGTCGTGCTTGCGCGGGTCGCCGATCGACAGCAGGTCGACGACGTTGACCACGCGGACGCCGACGTCGGGCGCGTGCTTCCGGATGATGTCGGCGGCGGCGATCGTCTCGACGGTCGGGACGTCGCCGGCGCTGACGAGCACGACGTCGGCGTGGCCCACGGTCTGCTCCGTGCCGGCCCAGTCCCAGACACCGAAGCCGGCCTCCGCATGGGCGACGGCGTCCTCGAGGGACAGGAACACCGGCTCGGGGTGCTTGCCGGCGACGATGACCTCGATGCGGTCCGTCGTCTCGAACGCGTGCGCGGCGACGGCGAGCAGCGTGTTCGCGTCGGCGGGCAACTTGATCCGGACCAGGTCCTGCTGCTTGGACGCCACGACGTCGAGGAAGCCGGGGTCCTGGTGCGAGAACCCGTTGTGGTCCTGCCGCCACACGTGCGACGACAGCAGGATCGTCAGGTTCGACACCGGTGCGCGCCAGTCGATGTCCGTCGAGGACTCGAGCCACTTGGCGTACTGACCGACCATCGAGTCGACGATGTGCGCGAACGCCTCGTACGTGTTGAACACCCCGTGGCGTCCGCTCAGCACGTACCCCTCGAGCATCCCCTCGAGCAGGTGTTCGGACAGCACCTCGATGACGCGACCGCGGGCTGCCATGTGCTCGTCACCGGCCTCCCGTCGGGCACGCCAGACCCGGCTCGTGACGTCGAAGACCGCGTCGAGCTTGTTCGAGATCGTCTCGTCCGGGCCGAACAGCCGGAACGAGTTCGGGTTCCGCTGCGTGAGGGCGGCGAGCCACGGCCCGAGGGTGCCCGTGGCGGACGCGTCCTCGCCGACGGGCACGGCGAACTCCTCGAGGCCCGGGCGGTCGAGGGCCGTCCGGATCCGGCCGCCGTTGGCGTGCGGGGTGGCGCTCATCCGGGTCTCGCCGGCGGGACGGATCGTCTCGAGGATGCCGATCGGCCGGGCGTCCTGGTCGAACAGCTCCTCCGGCCGGTAGGAGCGCAGCCACTCCTCGAGCTGCCGGCGGTGACCCTCGTCGTCGCGGACGTTCGGCAGCGGGACCTGGTGCGCGCGGAAGGTGCCCTCGACCTGCTCGCCGTCGACGACCTTCGGTCCGGTCCAGCCCTTCGGGGTCCGGAGCACGATCATCGGCCAGCGCGGGCGGAGGTCCGCCGCCCCGGCCATCTCGCCGGCGGCGGCTCGGGCGGCCTGCGCGCGGGCGGCGGCCTGGATGTCGTCGATCGTCGCGAGTGCCCGGCGGAGCGCCCCGTCGAACAGGGCGTGCACGGCGAACGGGTCGTGGTCCACCCGGCCGGAGTCGACCACGATCGGCTCGTAGCCGAGTCCGCGGAAGTACGCCTGCAGGTCCTCGTCGGGGATCCGCGCGAGGACGGTCGGGTTCGCGATCTTGTACCCGTTCAGGTTCAGGATCGGCAGGACCGCGCCGTCCGACACCGGGTCGAGGAACGTGTGCGCCTGCCAGGACGCCGACAGCGGACCCGTCTCGGCCTCGCCGTCGCCCACGACGCAGGCGACGACCAGGTCGGGGTTGTCGAACGCGGCGCCGTACGCGTGCGCGAGGGAGTAGCCGAGCTCACCGCCCTCGTTGATCGACCCCGGGGTCTCCGGCGCCGCGTGCGAGGGGATGCCGCCGGGGAACGAGAACTGGCGGAAGAACCGCTGGAGCCCGGCCGTGTCGGGCGTGATGTCGGGGTAGAGCTCGTTCCACGTGCCGTCGAGCCACGCGTTCGCGTTCATCGCGGGACCGCCGTGGCCGGGACCGCAGATGTAGAGCACGTCGCGGTCGGTCTCGCTGATGACCGCGTTGAGGTGCGCGTACACGAGGTTCAGCGCCGGCGACGTCCCCCAGTGCCCGAGCAGCCGCGGCTTGATGTCCGAGGGCTCCAGCGGCCGCTCCAGCAGTGGGTCGTCGAGCAGGTAGATCTGCCCGACGGTGAGGTAGTTCGCGGCGCGCCACCAGGCGTCGATCGCGCGGATGCGGTCGGTGGACGAGTGCGACGTGGGCATGCCCCACACGCTACGAGAGAGCCGATCCGGGAAATCCAGAAAACCCTCCAATCCGATCGGCGCAGGGTGCCGAATCACTGTCACAAGCCGGGAACGGCCCGCAAGCGCTCACCAGCCGCACATCGCTGGTTCTCCACCCCTT
>NZ_QKLB01000026.1:0-20680 GCF_003224295.1 Curtobacterium sp. MCPF17_046
TCAAGGACCAGACGCACTCCCCACTCCACACCACCAGGATGCTTCGCCAGAGAGGCTGGCTCGTTGCCCGGGGAAGATCGGAGCCAGACTGCATCTCCCAGGTCGTTGACCCGGTCAGTGTCTCGGCCGTTCCGTTCTCCGCCTCAGCGGCAACGAGTGATTACTTTACGCACGGGTGAACGGGAGCGCCAAGCCAGCTCGACGCCCGGGCGTGTCGTGCCTGCTCCCCTGCTGTGCCGGGCCACGGGCGCCGTGCGTGATCGCGACCACCGACCGTCCCTGGGAACGACGGAAGGCGCAGTGCGTATCCGCACCGCGCCTCCTGTCAGAGCCGTCGTCCAGCTGCCGTGGCCGTCTGCCGGCCGTCAGTCGGCTGCGGCCAGCTGGCCGCACGCGCCGTCGATCTCCTTGCCGCGGGTGTCGCGGAGGGTGGTCGGGATCCCGGCGGCGTTGAGTCGGCGGACGAACTCGTCCTGCACGTGCACCTCGGACGAGGTCCACACGGACCCGGGCGTCGGGTTGAGCGGGATCGGGTTGACGTGCACCCAGCCCTTGCCGCGCTTGTTGAGCTTCTCCGCCAACAGGTCGGCACGCCAGGCGTGGTCGTTCATGTCCTTGATGAGGGCGTACTCGATCGAGACACGACGGCCGGTCTTCACGTAGTAGTTGTGGGCGGCGTCGATCGCCTCGTCGGCCTTCCACTTCGAGTTCACCGGGATGAGCTCGTCGCGGAGTTCGTCGTCGGGCGCGTGCAGCGAGAGCGCGAAGGTCACGGGGATGTCCTCCTCCGCGAGCTTCAGGATCGCCGGCACCAACCCCACGGTCGAGATCGTGATGCCGCGCGCGCTCATGCCGAGGCCGTTCGGCTGCGGCGCGACCATGATGCGCACGGCGTCCATCACCCGCTTGTAGTTCGCGAGCGGCTCCCCCATGCCCATGAACACGATGTTCGTCACGCGCTCGGCGTCGACGCGGTCCTTCCCGCCCTTGCGGGGGTCGCCACCGAGTTCACCGGCCGCGATGGCCTCGTTCGCCCGGACGATCTGCTCGATGATCTCGGCCGTCGACATGTTCCGCGTCAGGCCCGCCTGGCCGGTCGCGCAGAACGGGCAGTTCATCCCGCAGCCGGCCTGCGACGAGACACAGAGCGTGATCCGGCCCGGGTACCGCATGAGCACCGACTCCACCAGGGCCCCGTCGTGCAGCTTCCAGAGGAACTTGATCGTGTCGCCCTTGTCCGTCTCGAGACGACGGGTCTCGGTGAGCAGGGGCGGGAGCATCCCGGCGACGAGTTCCTCGCGCTGGGCAGCCGGCAGGTCGGTCATCTTCGCCGGGTCGGACGTGTAGTGCGTGAAGTAGTGGGTCGCGAGCTGCTTGGCGCGGAACCCGGGCAGGCCGAGCTCCTTCACCTTCGCCTCGCGCTCCTCGACCGTCATGTCGGCCAGGTGCACGGGCGGCTTGCCCCGCTTCGGAGACGCGAACTGCAGCAGGGGTCGCCCGTCGGACCCCGTCGCCTGCTTCCAGCCCTCGGTGCGCGGGCGCACCTGCGGGCGGACGGAGCGTGCTGCGCTCTGCTCCTCGAACGGTGTGCGGGTGTCGGTGGCCATCACTCCAGCTTACGGGAGGCCCGCAACCCTTCGCGAGTCCGCCCACCGATCTCCTGTGGCACCGTTGTACCGACCCCGGTGGTCAGGACCCTGCGGGCAGCAGTCGGGCGAAGTGGTGCGGCATCGAGTACATGGGGACGATGTCGACGACCTCGCCCGGGTGCGGTGCCTGGAGCACGAGTCCCTGCCCGAGGTACAGGCCGACGTGGTCCTCGTTGTCGAAGACCACCATGTCCCCCGGTGCTGCCTCGGACTCCGGGACGGTCGTCGCGACGGCGTCCTGCGTGGGGACGTAGTGCGCGAGCTGGATGCCGACCGCCTGGTACGCCACCATCGTCAGGCCCGAGCAGTCGATGCCCGCGTGGCTGGCCCCGCCCTCGAGGTACGGGTCGCCGAGGTACTGCAGCGCCGTCTGCAGCACCGTCGCGCGGTCTCCACCCGGCGAGAGCGCCGCGGACAGGGCGGCCTGCGCTTGCGCTTCGGTGACGCCGAAGCGGAGGACCAGGGTCGGGTACGACACGACCGACGTCGTCGTGACGCCGTCGGAGGAGATGATCGGGACCTCGACGTCGTGGGCGACGGTGTAGGTCTGCAGCTCCTGGGACGTCGTCGTGGTGGCGGTCGGTGCCGGTGCCGCCGTCGCGGTGTCGGCCGGGATCGACAGGGACAGGGTCGAGGTGATCGCCAGGGCCGGCGCGATGAGCAGGGCGGCACGCTTGGCGGTCGCGGCACGACGGACGTGGCGCGGGTCCGCCGCGCGTTCGGCGCGGAGCGCTGCCGACCGCGAGCGCGCGGTACCGGCCGACGCAGTACCGGCCGTCGCGGTGCCGGCCGACGCGGTGTCGGCCGACGCGGCCTCAGCCAGCGGGGCGACGGCGGCGCGGGCGGTGCTGGACGGCCCGAGGGCCACGACGCGGGCCGGTCGCTCGTGCGCCACGAAGGTGCTGCGGGCAAGGACGGGGCCGGCCGCGGCACGGCGGCCGCGTGCCCGACTCATCGGGGCGGAGGCCCTCGGCCCTGCGACCCTCGCTGCGGGAGCGGTGGCGCGGGAGACGGGGGCGTTGGACGCCGGCGCAACAGGAGCGGTGGCACCGGCGGCGCGGGCGCTCGGAGCGGGGACGCTGGGTGCGGCGGCAGGTCCGGACCGGCGGTCGTCGTCCCGTGCGGGCAGTGCGTGGCGTCCCATGGTTCCTTCCGGGTCTGGACCGCCCCTCGTGCGACGACCCGGGGAGATAACGTATTGGTCACGAACCTGATCCCGGCTGGAGAACCTCGGGGAGTTCCTGCGGTCCGTCACAGACACGCGGTACCGGTCCCGGCCGCTCCCGAGGTCAGGCCCGACCGCCGCCGGAGGCGGGCGACGGGGCGGAGGCGGGCGACGGGGTGGAAGCGAGTCGGGCCTCCCGGCCGGCGCCGGCTCCCGCGAGCCGCGCGGCGAGCGCGACCACGGACGGGTCGGGCGCGGTGGCCGCGGCGGCGGCGAGCGCTCCCGGGACCGGCGCTCCAGCCCGGAGGGCGACCGGCAGGACGCCCGCCCAGACGCGGTGGTCCTCGCCGTCGTCCGGCGCCTCGCCGACGCCGGCCGCCCGGACCTTGACGCTCGCGGCGTCGAGCGGGAGCTGCAGGACCTGTGTCTGCCGGACCTCCTTCGCGGTCATCTCGCGCACCTCGGCGCGGCGGCCGGGCATGAGGTGGTCGGCGACCTGTCGGAGCGCCTCGGCCCGCAGCTCGGTCGGGACCACGGTCGCGCGGCCGACGACCATCGCGCTGCGGTAGTTCGCCGAGCTGTCGAAGGTCGAGCGGGCGAAGACGATGCCGTCCAGGTGCGTGATGGTCGCCGAGACGGGGACGCCCTCCTCCCCGGCGTCGAGGAACAGTCCGCCGCCCGTGGAGCCGTGCAGGAGCAGGACCGGGCCGGCGCCGAGGTCGCCGACGCCGTACAGGTAGGGCAGCACGATCGGGAAGCCGTCGCGGACCAGGCCGACGTGGGCGACGAACCCCTCGGCGAGGACCGCGGAGAGCACGGCGGGGTCGGTCTGCTGCCGGTCGCGGAGACGGCGGACGGTGAGCGAGGGCATGGCGTCGGGAGCGGGCATGCCCCGACGCTAGGGTCAGGACTGGACCAGCGAGTAGACCAGATCGGGGTGTTCGGGATGGACCAGTCGAGCAAGGTGTCGGTGGTCGTCGCACGGGTGCGGTCCCTGGTGCACGACGGGACCCTCCGGGCCGGGGACCCGCTGCCGTCGACGCGGGCGCTGGCCGCCGAACTCGGGGTCGCCCGGGGCACGGTCGTCGCGGCCTACGACCAACTCGACGGCGAGGGCTACATCCGGACCCGGCCGGGTGCGGCAGCGCGGGTCCTCGCGGGATCCGGAGTCCCCGGACCGTCGACCGGACGAGCGCCGGTGCACCTGCACGCCGTGGTCCCCGGGGACACAGGCGACCCCGTCGGCCTCGCCGACCCTTCCCGCCCCGGCGACCCTTCCGACCCCGGCGACCCCGGCAACTCCGGCGACCCCGGCGACCGGGCCGTCGTCGACTGCCGCCCGGGCATCCCCGCCGTCACCGCGATCAGTGACCGGGACTGGCGGGCGGCCTGGCGTGCGGCGGCGGACGCACCGCTCCGCAACGCGCTGTCCGACCCCGCGGGCCTCACCGCGCTCCGCGAGCAGCTCGTCGCGCAACTCGGGCTGGCGCGCGGCTTCACCCCGTCGGTCGCGCGGATCGTCGTCGCCGCCGGGACGTCCGAGGCGCTGTCCCTCGTCGTCGAGGCACTCCGGGCACGCCTCGGCCGCGCTCCGCGCATCGCCGTCGAGGACCCCGGCTACCGTTCCGGCCACCGCGCCCTGACGAGCGCCGGCGCGGAGGTCGTCCCCGTGCCCGTCGGAGCGGACGGCATCGACCTGACCGTGCTCGCCCGGACTCCCGTCGACGCGGTCCTCGTCTCCCCCACCCACCAGTACCCGCTCGGTTCGGTCATGCCGGTCGGACAGCGGCGAGCGCTGCTCGCGCACGCGGCGGCGACGGGGACGGTCGTGCTCGAGGACGACTACGACTCGGAGTTCCGGCACCGGGGCAGTCCGGTCCCGGCCCTCGCCGCGCTCGACACCGACGGCGTGGTCGTGCACCTGGGTGGGTTCTCGAAGACCCTCGACCCACGGCTCCGCTGCGCGTACGTCGTCGTCCCGTCCGGAGCGGTGGGCGCGGCGGTCCTCGCCGCCCGCACGGCCCGGGGCGCGGTGGTCGCCGAGCCGGTGCAGGTCGCGCTCGCGCACCTGCTGCGCACCGGCGCATTCCGTCGGCACCTCGGTCGGATCCGGCGGGACTACACGCACCGGCGCGAACGGATCGCGGTCCGGCTCGCCACGAGCGGGGTCCCCGGCCTGGAGGCACGGGCCCTCACCGGCGGTCTGCACGCGGTGCTGACGTGGCCGGGTCCGGGGACCGGCGCTGCCGTGCTCGCCCGCGCTGCCGCCGATGGCGTCCTGGTGGCCGACCTCGCCGACTACGAGACGGTGCGGGGACGGTCCGGGAACGGGGTCGTGCTCGGGTACGGCACCGTGACGCTGCCGGAACTGGACCGGGCGCTCGACGTCGTGCTCGCGGCGGTCCGGGCGACGGGCGCCGACCCCGGCTGACGTCCGGACGCGGTGTGCCCGACGCTGCACCCGGCTGCCGTCCCGGTGCCGTCAGCGCTGTCGGGCTCGGTCCGCCGGGGTCCGACCGTTGCGCCAGACGTCGTCGATCGACGGCACCGGCACGTCAGCCGGGACCGCCCAACCACGCCGGGCGGCCTTGCGGGCGGATCGGTAGGTGGTGACGTGGATCGGCTCGACGTCACGGTTCGATTCGTACTTCGTCATGGCGTGCTCCCTGTTCACGGTGCCCACCATCCGGTCGGCCGTCCTCCCGGACAGATCACGGATCGCGGGTCACGAGACGAATGCTCTCTTCCGTCCGGACGCTACGCGGCGCCGCTCGCACCGGGACCGCCCCTGCGGGGTGCCCGCGTCATCCGGACGAGGGCCCACGGGTGAACGATCCGGAGCGGCAGGCGGCGGCGGAGGCCGTCCTGCGGTGGTGATCCGGGCCTCCCGGCGGGTGGGGCGGTCAGCTGTCGGACAGGGCGTCCTTCGGGAGCTTCCGCAGCTTCGTGCGACGGCGACGACGGTCCGGGACCATCGACCGCATCTCCTCGAGCTTGCCGAAGCACAGCAGCCGGTCACCGGGTTCGAGGACGACACCGCTCCGCGGGTTCGGGATCACCGCGGTGCCACGGTGCAGCGTGAGCACCGTGATGTCGCGGTCCCAGAGGCCCGAGTCCTTGATCGTCTTGCCGACGAGGTCCGCGTTCGTGTGCACGAGCAGTTCGGCGACGCCGTACCCGGTCGAGACGCTGAGGCGCTGGCGGACGTCGATCTCCGGGAACGCCACCTGGTTCGCGATGTAGTCGATGACCGCACCGGCGACGTCGAGCCCGGTGGCACGCTCGATGCCCTCGAGGCCCGGGGAGGAGTTGACCTCCATGACGAGCGGGCCGTCGTTGCCCTCGAGCATGTCCACGCCCGCGATCCGCAAGCCCATGATCTGGGCGGAGCGGACCGCGGCCTCCTCGTACTCGGGCGTCAGCGTGACCTGTTCGACGGTGCCGCCGCGGTGCACGTTCGACCGGAACTCGTCCCCGGAGGCGCTCCGACGCATGGCGGCGACGACGCGGTCACCGACGACGAGGGCACGGATGTCCTTCCCGCGGCTCTCGGCGATGAAGCGCTGGATGAGGACGTTCTGCTTCGTCGAGTGCAGGGTCTCGACGATCGACTCCGCGACCTTGGCCTCCGGGGCGAGGATGACGCCGATGCCCTGCGTGCCCTCGAGCAGCTTGATGACGACCGGTGCACCCCCGACCCGCTCGATCGCGCCGCGGACGTCCGCCCGGCTGTTGACGAACGTCGTCGCCGGCATCCCGATGTCGTGGCGGGACAGGATCTGGTTCGCCCGGAGCTTGTCACGCGAGTTCGTGATGCCGTTCGCCGTGTTCGGCGTGTACACGTCCATCTGCTCGAACTGCCGCACCACCGCGGTGCCGTAGTACGTGATCGAGTTGCCGATGCGCGGCAGGACGGCGTCGTAGTCGGACAGCAGCTTGCCGCGGTACTGCAGGTCGGGCTGCTCGCCGGTCAGGTCGATCGCGAAGCGGAGGGTGTTCAACACCTTGACGGTGTGACCGCGCTCGGCGGCGGCGGTGCGGAGGCGCTGCGTCGAGTACGCGTGCGGAGCGCGCGACAGGATGGCGAGTTTCATCACTGCCAAGATAGGGGCATGGCCGACTCCGCGAAGCGCTCCGACAGCGCCCGGGCGGCGTCCCGCGTGCCGATCGTCGCGGGGTGGCGCGAGTGGGCGGCCCTGCCCGACATCGGCGTCCCGTGGATCAAGGTCAAGCTCGACACCGGGGCAAGGAGTTCGGCACTGCACGCCTTCGACATCGAGGAGCTGCCCGGCGGACGGGTCCGGTTCTCGGTGCACCCGTGGCAGGACTCCGACGCGGACCCCCAGACGGTCGAGTGCGACGTCCACGACCGCCGGGTGATCCGCAGCTCGAGCGGCCACACCCAGGAGCGCATCGTCGTGCTCATGTCGATCGAGCTCGCCGGGCGGACCGTCCTGTCGGAGACGACGCTGAGCAACCGTGACCAGATGGGCTTCCGGATGCTCGTCGGGCGCGAGGCGCTGCGGCAGGGGTTCGTCGTCGACCCGGCGCGGTCGTTCATGGCCGGACGGGCACCGAAGGCCGTGCGGCGGCGCAACCGCGGACGGACCTGACGACCCTTCGAGCCGTCGCGGACTGACCGCGATCGATCCTTTTTCCACTGCTCATACGTATGAGCTCTTTTTCTGTCCTACGGTCGTACGCACCACCTCGACGACGAGACCGATCGGAGCGCAGACCGCATGAGCACGACCACGCGCGTCACCCAGCGGATGATCGCCGACATGGCCGGCGTCAGCCAGTCCACCGTTTCGCTCGTGCTCAACGGCAAGGCCGACGAGGCCCGCCGGATCCCCGCCGCCACCCGGGACCGCGTGCTCGAGGTCATCCGTGAGACCACCTACGTCGCGAACCCGGTCGCCCGCAGCCTCGTCGGCGCAGCCACCGGACTGATCGGGGTCTTCACCTACGAGCCGGCGTTCCCCAACCGCTCGTCCGACTTCTACACGCCGTTGCTCACGGGAATCGAGAGCGCCGCCGAGGGCGTCGGAGCCGATCTGCTGCTCTTCACGAGCACCCCCGTCGTCGACGGTCGCCGCCGTCTCTTCCACGAGTCGAACCGCCTCCGGCTCGCGGACGGTTGCATCCTGCTCGGTCGGGAGATGGACCCGGACGAACTCGAACGGCTGCTCGACTCCACGTACCCGTTCGTCGCGATCGGGCGACGCGAGGCCGCAGACGGCCGCGTGCCCTACGTCGGCGTCGACTACGTCAGCGCGACGCACGCCCTCGCCGTCCGCGCACTCGAGCTCGGGCACCGGCGCTTCGGCCTCCTCCGGCTACCGCAGACCGCCGAGTCCAGCCGTGACCGCCGGGCAGGCATCGTCGCAGCCGCCGCCGCGGGTAGCGCCACCGTCGCCGAGGCCGAGGTGACCCCGAACCGGACCGTGACAGACGCCTGGGCGTCGATCCGGTCCTCCCGGCCGAGCGTCGTGTTCGTCGAGGACCCGGCCGACGCGCACGAGCTGCACGCCCGGCTCGCCGCGGACCGCGTCGCCGTCCCCGAGGACCTGTCGGTGGTCGTGCTCGGCGAGCACAACCGAGCCGCCGACGGCCCCGCCGACTTCACACGCCTGCGCGCTCCCCGCACCGAACTCGGCGCACGCGCGGTCCGGGCGCTCACCGACGTCCTGGAGGCGCGCCGCGCGGCCCCTGCACCGAGCACGTCCGCCGGACCGCCGGTCCAGGAACTCCTCGACTGCAGCCTCGTGCGCGGCGCCACTCTCGTCGCGCCCGCGGTCTGACGCCTCCCGACCACACCCTCGACCACCCAGGAGCACCATGTCCAACACCACCCCCGACCGCCCGTCCGAGACCGTCGCGACGCTCCGCGCCGACGTCGTGATCGTCGGCGGCGGCCTCGGTGGCGTCGCCGCAGCGATCGCCGTCTGCCGCTCCGGTCGCACCGCGGTGCTCACCGAGGAGACCGACTGGTTGGGCGGCCAGCTCACCAGCCAGGCGGTGCCGCCGGACGAGCACCCGTGGGTCGAGCAGTTCGGCGTCACCGCGAGCTACCGCGCGCTGCGGGACGGCATCCGCGACCACTACCGCCGCGTCTACCCACTCCGGCAGGAGGCCGCAGCACTGCCCGACCTCAACCCGGGTGCCGGCCGGGTCAGCAAGCTGTGCCACGAGCCCCGCGTCGCGGTCGCGGTCATCGACGAGCTCCTGCAGCCGTACCGGAGCGCAGGTCGGCTGACGGTCCTGCTCGAGCAGCGGCCGGTTGCGGCCGGCAGCGACGGCGACCGGTGCACGGACGTGACGGTCGTGGGCGCGGACGGCCGCCGCACGCGGCTCGAGGGCGCGTTCGTCCTCGACGCGACCGAGACAGGCGAGGTCCTGCCGCTGGCGGGCGTGGAGCACGTGGTCGGCGCGGAGGCCCGCAGCGAGCACGACGAACCCCACGCGCCCGAGACGGCCGAGCCCGGCAACCAGCAGGGCATCACGTTCTGCTTCGCCGTCTCGCACCACGAGGGCGAGGACCACACCATCGAGCGTCCGGCGATGTACGACTTCTGGCGCTCCTACCAGCCGGACTTCTGGCCGGCGCCGCTCCTCGGGTTCCTGGCGCCCGACCCGCGCACGCTCGAGGCGCACCCGCGGACGTTCGCACCGAACCCGGACACCGACCCGCTCGCGGTGAGCGCCGACCAGAGCGCGGACGCCGGCGACAAGGAGCTGTGGGGCTTCCGCCGGATCCTCGCCCGCAAGCTGTTCACCGAGGGCACCTTCGACTCCGACATCTGCCTGGTGAACTGGCCGCTCAACGACTACTGGCTCAAGCCGCTCATCGGCGCGGGCGAGGACCTCGCCGCCGACGCCGCGACCGCGGAGCAGGCCGTGCACGAGGCGCGCCAGCTCTCGCTCTCCGTCCTGTACTGGCTGCAGACCGAGGCGCCCCGCGCCGACGGCGGCACCGGGTTCCCGGGGCTCAGGCTCCGCGGCGACGTCACCGGCGGTGCCGACGGGCTCGCGAAGGCACCGTACGTCCGCGAGTCCCGGCGCATCCGGGCTGTCACCACGATCCGCGAGCAGGACGTCGCGGCCGAGATCGTCGGCGTCACCGGCCGCACCCGCTACCGGGACTCGGTGGGCGTCGGCAGCTACCGGCTCGACCTGCACCCGTCGACCGGCGGTGACAACTACGTCGACGTCCCGAGCGTGCCGTTCGAGATCCCGCTCGGTGCCCTCGTGCCGCAGCGCGTCCGGAACGTGCTGCCGGCCGGCAAGGACCTCGGCACCACGCACATCACGAACGGCTGCTACCGGCTGCACCCCGTCGAGTGGAACGTCGGCGAGGTCGCCGGTGCCCTGGCGGTGCACTGCATCGAGCACGACCTCGACCCGCAGGACGTCCAGGCGGACGACGAGCGGTTCGCCGTGTTCGCCGCCGAGCTCGACCGCGCCGGTGTCGAGCGGCGCTGGCCCGAGGTCCAGGGCTACTGAGCCGACCGGAGCGGGGGCGCGCGACGCCCCTGCTCCCCGGCACCCACTCCTCCCTCCCGAAGTACTCCCCCGATCCCACCCCGCAGGAAGGTCACGACGACGTGGAACCCAACGCACTGCGCATCGGCATCGACGTCGGTGGCACGTTCACCGACGCCGTCGCCATCGACGCCGCCACGCTCCGGCTCATCGGCCAGGCCAAGACACCGACGAGCCACGACCACCCCGACGGTGTCGCGCACGGCATCGTCACCGCGCTCCACGAACTGCTCGCGACGATCGGCCGGTCGCCGGGCGACGTCGTGTTCCTGGCGCACGGCACCACCCAGGCGACGAACGCGCTGCTCGAGGGCGACGTCGCGCCGGTCGGGATGATCGGCATCGGGCGGGGCCCCGCCGGCTTCTTCGCGAAGCGGCTGCGCCGACTCGGCCGGATCGAGATCGCCGACGGCAAGCGCCTCCCGGTGTCGTACGAGCACCTCCGACAGGCGGACGACGACGCAGCGCTCGCGGGCGTCCTGGACCGGTTTGAGGCCGCGGGCATCGAGTCCGTCGTGGTCACCGAGCCGTTCTCGGTCGATGACGCGATCGGCGAGGAGCGCGTCGCCGCCGCCGCCCGCCAGCGCGGCTTCCTCGTCACCGCGACGCACGAGATCACGTCGCTGTACGGGCTGAGCAAGCGCACCCGCACGGCCGTCCTCAACGCGGTGATCCTGCCGCGGATGTTCGCCACGGCCGACCTGGTCCAGGCGAGCATCGACGCCGCGGGGATCACCGCGCCGCTCATGGTGATGCGGTGCGACGGCGGTGTGATGTCCCTCGACGAAATGCGCCGACGCCCGCTGCTCACCGTGCTGTCGGGTCCCGCGGCCGGCGTCGCCGGGGCGCTCATGCAGGAGAAGCTGAGCGACGGGCTCTTCCTGGAGACCGGCGGCACCTCGACCGACATCTCGGTGATCCGCCGCGGCAAGGTCGCCGTGCAGTACACCGAGTTCGGCGGCAGCTCCACGTACCTGTCCGCGCTCGACGTCCGCACCGTCGGCGTCGGCGGCGGGTCGATGGTGCGCATCCGGACGTCCGGGTCGGCCCACGTCACGCACGTCGGTCCGCGCAGCGCCCACATCGCCGGGCTCCCCTACGCCTGCTTCGCGCCGGTCGAGCAGCTGCGGGGTGCCCGGCTCGCCACGATCGCGCCGCTCGACGGCGACCCGGCCGACTACGCTGTGCTCGACACGGACACCGGACGGCTCGCGATCACGATGACCTGCGCGGCGAACGCGCTCGGGCTCGTGCCCGAGGACGACTACGCGCACGCGCCGGCGGAGTCGGCCCGCGCCGCACTGGCACCGCTCGCCGCCGCGCTCGGCACGGACGTCCCGGGAGCCGCGCGTGCCGTCCTCGACGCCGGCGTCGCCCCGGTGCTCGAGGTCGTCGAGAAGATGGTCGACGACTACGGCATCGCGAAGGACGACGTGCTCCTGGTCGGTGGCGGCGGCGGGGCGGCGTCGGTCACCCCGCACGCCGGTGCCCGGCACGGCGCCGCGTGGCGCATCGCCGACCACAGCGAGGTCATCAGCCCGATCGGCGTCGCCCTGGCGCTCATTCGCGAGCAGGTCGAGCGGGTGATCCCCGGCGCGACCGACGACCAGATCCTCGCGGTGCGCCGGGAGGCCGAGCAGGCCGTCATCGCGCAGGGGGCCGCGCCCGCCGAGGTGTCGGTGGACGTCACGGTCGACCCGCAGTCGAACACGGTGCGTGCGGTCGCGACCGGGGCGACCGAACTGCGGACGCAGGACCGGACCCAGCGCCGCACGGACGGCGAGCTGCGCGCGATCGCCGCGGAGGGCCTCCAGGTCGACGCCGCCGCGGTCCGTGTCCTCGCCGCCACCGACAACCACGTCGTGTTCGGTGGGCCGGAGCGCCGCCGGTTCCTCCGGAAGCCGACCCACCCGGTGCGGGTCCTCGACCGGGACGGGGTGGTCCGGTTCGCCTCGGCGGACGCCCGGGTGCAGCAGAGCACCGTCGGCGCCGGCGCCGGATCGCTCCCGGAGCTCATCGCCGAGCACACCGCGTACGGGGACGGCGGGTCGCGGGCACCCGCACTGCAGCTGCTCATCGGCCCACGCATCGCCGACCTGTCCGGGGTGCTCGACGAGTCCCAGCTGATCTCCCTGGCCCGCACCGAGGTCGAGGGGCAGGACCGGTCCGAAGCACTCGTCGCCGTCCTCGAGGTGCGGTCGTGAGCACCCTCGCAGCGGTCCTCCCGGCCGACCGTCGGCGGATCGGCGCGCTCGCGGACCGTTCGGACGACGCTCTCGGGGTCATGCTGCTCCGGGGGACGCCGACGAACGAGACCAGGTCGGAGGAGCAGCTCGCGGAGTTCAGCCTTCGAGCCGCAGCGTTCGGCGTCGCGCTGGCCGATCGGACCAGCGCACCGTCCTCCGGCGGGTCGGCGGACGGGTCCTCGGGGGCGATCCGCGTCGTCGAACGCGGCGGCGGCCTGGCCCAGGGCGGGCTGCTCGCCCGGTACGGCTCCCGTGACCACCGCGTCGAGCTGTTCACCGACACCGTCGACTTCTGCGAGCGCCTCGTGGACGACCTCGACTGGCGCCGGTGGTTCCCGTCCGGCAGCGTCCGCGCGGCTGCCGTGGAACACGAGCGCGCGCACCACCTCGTGACCGCGGACCGGTCGCGGGACCTCCGTGCCGCGCTCGGGCTGCAGGTCCTCCGCATCGGCCGGTTGCGCCGCTTCGGCACCGTCGCCGGTGCCGACGAGGTCGCGGCGCACGCCTTCGCGGCCCGCAGCGTCGGTCTGGGCCGCTCCCCGCTCCTCCTCACCGCGGCCGCGCAGGCCGCCCTCGCGACGCGCACCGGCGCGCGTCGCGCTCCGACCACCAGGGAGAACTGACCATGGGCATCGCCATCATCGTCGTCATGGCCATCGGCGTCGCGCTGATCCTGACCGGCAAGGTCCCCACCGCGTTCGCGCTCGTGCTGCTCGCCGTCGCGATCGCCCTCGTGTCCGGCGCACCGTTCGTCGGCGCCGAGAACAGCGTCCTCAGCACCGTGCTGCAGGACGGCGCCATCCGGCTCGCGTCCACCATGATCGCGATCCTGCTCGGGTCGTGGCTCGGGTCGCTCATGCGCGACACCGCGATCGCCAGCACGCTGGTGCGGAAGACCGTCGAGTTCGGCGGCGACCGTCCCGTCGTCGTCGCGCTCGGGGTCCTCGTGATCTCGGCGCTGTGCGGTGCGGTGACCGGGTCGGCGCCCGCCGCCCTGCTCGCCGGTGTCATCGGCATCCCCGCGATGATCGCCGTCGGCGTGCCGAAGGTCACGGCCGCCGGCACCATCCTGATGGGCATCGGGGCCGGCGTACCGTTCGAGCTGCCGGTGTGGCAGTTCTTCTCGACCGCGCTCGACCTGCCGGTCGCCGACGTGCGCTCCTTCATGGTGCTGCTGTTCCCGTTCGCCGCCGCCGCGGCGGTCGTCTACGTGCTGGTCGAGACACGGCGGCGCGGGAGCGTGCACCAGTGGACCCTCGCGTCCATGTCCGACGCGGACGCGAGCGCCGGCGCTCCCGCCGCCGACACGCGCAGCCGGCGGCAGCGCCTCGGCGACGCACCCTGGTTCGCCCTGCTCACGCCGCTCGTGCCGATCGTGCTCGCCCTCGTCCTGCAGGTCCCGATCATCCCGTCGCTCCTGGCCGGTGTGCTGTTCGCCGTCCTCACCACGACCCCGCCGCGGCTCATCGCCACCCGCATGCTCCGCTCGCTGTACGACGCGTTCCAGGTGGCCGCGCCGCCGATCGCCCTCTTCATCGCGATCGGCATGCTGCTCGCGGCGGTCGGGCTTCCCGGTGCGGTCTCCGCGCTGCGGCCGATCGTCGAGGCCGTCGCCCCGACGAACGTCGTGCTCTACGTGGTCGTGTTCTCGGTGCTCGTCCCGCTGTGCCTGTACCGCGGCCCGCTGAACATCTTCGGGCTCGGTGCCGGGATCGCCGGCGCGATGACCGCGATCGGCTTCTACTCGCCGATGGCCGTCCTCGGCTTGATGACGTCGTACAACCAGGTGTTCGGCGTGGCCGACCCGACGAGCACCCAGACCGTGTGGGCCGCGCAGTACTCGGGCGTGACCCCGCAGCAGGTGATGGTGCGCGTCCTCCCCTACGTCTGGGTGGTCGCCATCGCCGGCATCGTCCTGTCCGCCGTCCGTTACCTCTGAGAGGCACCGTCATGACCGAGTCAGCACAGCCCTCCGGCCCCTCGCGACGCACCGTCCTCGTCGGGGCAGCGGCCGTCGCCGCCCTCGCCGGCACCGGGTCGCTCGTGCCGGGCACCGCCGCCCGGGCCGTCGGCACCGCCGCGGTCTCCCCCTTCGCGACCGTCCGGTCGCAGTGGCTCGCCACCCTCATCGGTGACGTCGACCTCGGCGACCCGGTCGTCGCGCGGTACGTGGCCGATCTCGCCGCGGCGGCGGCACCGGTCTGGGACGCCCTCGACACCGGCGCCGGCCGCACGTACCTCTGGGCCGACCTCGACAGCAGTTCGACGTCGGCGCTGCAGACGACCGCGATCGGCCGTCTCCGGACCCTCGCGCTCGCGCTGAAGACCCCCGGCAGCGCCCTCACCGGCGACGCGACGCTCGCGGCAGACCTCGTGTCGGCGTTCGACTGGTTCCTCGCGAACAAGTACGGCGGCGGTGTGCGCCGGTACGACAACTGGTGGGACTTCCAGATCGGCATCCCGCTCGCCCTCAACGACGTCTGCCTGCTGCTGCACGACCAGCTGTCGGCCGCGCAGATCGACACCGCGATGACGGCGATCCGGAAGTACGCGCCGGATCCCAGGGTGACGGCAGAGATGACGTCGACCGGTGCGAACCGCAACTGGGCGTGCTCGATCGCCATCGTCCGCGGGGCGCTGAGCGAGGACGGCGCGGTGATCGCCGACGCGAAGAACGCGTACGCCCCCGTGTTCGACTACGCGACCAGCGGCGACGGCTTCTACCCCGACGGCGGCTTCGTCCAGCACGAGTACCACCCGTACAACGGCAGTTACGGCTTCTCGCTGCTGCAGTACCTGACCTACAGCATGCTCGCGGTCCGGGGGACGCAGTGGGCGTTCACCGCGGCGCGGCTCGACCGGGTCGTGGACTGGGTCGAGGACAACTTCCGACCGTGGATCTACGCCGGGGCGTTCATGGACATGACCCGGGGACGGGCGCTGTCGCGGTTCTACCAGACCGACCACCGCCTCGGGCACCTCACGGTGGCGACGCTGGTGCAGTTCGCCGACGTGCTGCCGACGTCGGACGCGGCCGCCCTGCGGTCGGTGTGCAAGGGGTGGATCGCCGCGGACACCACCCAGCCGTACTTCGCCTACGACGATGTCCCGATCGAGCAGGTCCGGATCCCGTCGATCGTCCGGGGCCGCGCGCTCGTCGCCGACGCGGCGGTGCCGACCGCGGCCGAGTCGACCCGGTCGGTCGTGGCGACGTCGATGGCCCGCGCAGTCCATCGCCGCCCGGGCTTCGCCCTCGGCATCGCGATGGACAGCACGACCATCAAGCCGTACGAGACCGCCAACGACGAGAACCTGCAGGGCTGGTACACCGGCGAGGGCGCCACCTACCTGTACCTGCCGGGGAAGCCCGGCCACTGGGCGAACCAGTACTGGCCGACCGCCGACAAGTACCGGATCCCCGGCACCACCGTGCAGGTCAAGCCGCTCGCCCTCGGCGCCGGTCGGGGGTCGACGAACACGTGGACCGGCGGCGTCGTGCAGGACGACGTCTCCGTCGTCGGCATGGGGCTGTCGTTCGCCAAGCAGACGCTGCGGGCCCGCAAGTCGTGGTTCGGCTTCGGAGACGTCGTGCTGCACCTCGGCGCGGGCATCACCAGCTCGGACGGCGTCCGCGTCGAGACCGTCGTCGAACAGCGGAACACCGGTCCGGACGGCCAGACGGTCCCGGTGGTCGACGGACGCGCAGCACTCACCACGCCGAGCAGCACGGCGACGACGCTCACCCCGCGGTGGGTGCACGTCCCCGGCACCGGCGGCTACGTCTTCCCGGCGGGCACCGCGGTCCGCGCACTCCGCGAGGACCGCTCCGGTCGCTGGACCGACATGGACCACCGCGGCACCTACGAGGACGACACCACCCGTACTCGCCGCTTCGTGACACTCTGGCTCGACCACGGAGTCGACCCGACGGACGCGACCTACTCCTGGCTTCAGCTGCCGGGTGCGACGCAGGCGCAGGTGTCGGCGGCTGCCGCGTCGGACGACGTGGTGGTGCTCGCGAACACCGCGAGCCTCCAGGCCGCTCGGCAGATCAGTACCGGCGTGACCGCACTCACCGCCTGGGCCAGCGGGACCCCCGCGATCGGTGGCTCACGCATCGACCGCACGGGGTGCGTGGTCGTGCGCCGGGACAGCGACGGTGTCGTGGTGTCGGTGAGCGAGCCGACACAGCGGTTGACGGGAGTGGTCACCATCACCGTCGACGGCCCTGCCGGTGCGCTGCGGTCCGTCGACCCGCGCATCACGGTGCGGTCGACCAGCCCTGACCTCGTGCTGACGGTCGACGTGTCCGGTGCTGCCGGCAAGACCGCGACGGCTCGGTTCGACGCCGCTTGACGGGATGGCTGTCCGAGCGGGCAGGAGGCTCGTGGCCGCAGCGCCACGAGCCTCGTGTCCGACATCGCAGGGGCGAGGCACCATCGATCGCCACCGACCTGACGACCCCCTGAGCGCTGGGAACAGCCGTCCGGCCCGCAGGCCACACTCGGGCGTGAACCCGAGTCCGTGACCAGAACGCAGAGAGGACGACGCCATGACCGACGTCTCCAGCCAGCCACCCGCCGAGGGTGACGACCGCCGGGTGCTCACCAACCGGCAGGGCCACCCCGTCTACGACAACCAGAACCAGCGCACGGTCGGAGCCCGTGGCCCGGCGACGCTCGAGAACTACCAGTTCCTCGAGAAGATCAGCCACTTCGACCGCGAGCGGATCCCGGAGCGGGTCGTGCACGCCCGCGGTGCGGTCGCCTTCGGGTACTTCGAGGCCACCGGCACCTGGGGTGACGAGCCGATCGCGCAGTACACCCGCGCGAAGCTCTTCCAGGAGGCCGGCAAGCGCACCGACGTCGCCATCCGGTTCTCGACCGTGATCGGTGGACGCGACTCGTCCGAAGCCGCTCGCGACCCCCGCGGCTTCGCCGTGAAGTTCTACACCGAGGACGGCAACTGGGACCTCGTCGGCAACAACCTCGGGGTGTTCTTCATCCGCGACGCCATCAAGTTCCCGGACGTCATCCACTCCCTCAAGCCGGACCCCGTCACGTTCCGCCAGGAGCCCGCGCGCATCTTCGACTTCATGTCCCAGACGCCCGAGTCGATGCACATGCTCGTCAACCTGTTCAGCCCGCGCGGCATCCCCGCGAACTACCGGACGCAGCAGGGCTTCGGCGTGAACACCTACAAGTGGGTGAACGGCGACGGCGACACGAAGCTCGTCAAGTACCACTGGATCCCGTCGGTCGGCGTCAGCTCGATGACCGAGGCCGACGCAGCCGTCGTGCAGGGCAGCGACCTCGGCCACGCGTCGAAGGACCTGTACGAGGCGATCGAGCGCGGTGAGTACCCGGAGTGGGAACTCCGCGTGCAGCTCATGGACGACCACGACCACCCCGAGCTCGACTTCGACCCGCTCGACGACACGAAGGTCTGGCCCGAGAACGAGTTCCCGCCGAAGGTCGTCGGCAAGATGGTCCTGAACCGGAACGTCACGAACCACTTCGCCGAGAACGAGCAGCTCTCGTTCGGCACGGGCGTGCTGGTGGACGGCCTCGACTTCTCCGACGACAAGATGCTCGTCGGCCGCACGTTCTCGTACTCGGACACGCAGCGGTACCGCGTCGGCCCGAACTACCTGCAGCTGCCGGTGAACGCCCCGAAGAACGGGAACGTCGCCACGAACCAGCGCGACGGGCAGATGGCGTACCACCAGGACCACGGTGGCGAGAACCCGCACGTCAACTACGAGCCGTCGATCACCGGCGGGCTGCGCGAGGCCGAGTACCCGACGCACGACGACCAGGGGCCCGAGATCGTCGGTCGTCTCACCCGCAAGCGCATCCCGCGGACGAACGACTACACGCAGGCCGGTCAGCGCTACCTGCTCCTCGAGGACTGGGAGCGTGACGACCTGGTCGCCAACTTCGTCGACCTCATCTCGCAGGCGGCCCGGCCCGTGCAGGAGCGCATGCTCTGGCACTTCTACATGGTCGAGGACGACCTCGGTCGCCGCGTCGGCGAGGGCCTCGGCATCACGCTCGACGAGGTGAAGGACCTGCCGCCGCTGCAGTCCCAGACCCTCGACGAGGCCGAACTCGCGCGCCTGGCGAACCTCGGCCACAACGGGCCCCGGGACGTCGACGGCCTGATGATGACGCACTGCGTTCCGGACGAGCGCGCCGTGCGCGTCTGAGACGCGACCACGGTCGGACGGGAGGCCCGGTGCCAGCTGGCACCGGGCCTCCCGTCTGCACGACCAGGCGGCGTCCGTCCGGCAGGATGGGCGCATGCCACACGCACCATCAGCGGGCATCGACGAACTGCTCGCGGCCTCGCGCGGACTGCTCGGGGTCGTCGCCCGGTCACTCGCCCCCGCGCTCGAGCACGTCACGGTCCCGCAGTTCCGGCTCGTCGTCCTCGTGACGACCCTCGGACCCACACGATCGGGTGACCTCGCCGAGCGACTCGCGGTCGGTCCGTCGACCCTGACCCGGATCGTCGACAGGCTGGTCGAGGACGGGTGGGTCGAGCGGTTGCCGAGCACGGAGAGCCGCCGCGAGGTCCTCGTCGGCGCGACCGAGCGAGGACGAGCACTGGTCGCCGACGTGATGGACCGGCGACGAGTGGAGATCGTCGGGCTCCTCGACGCCGTGCCGGAGGACGAGCGCGCGAGCGTCGTCGCGGGGGCCGCGGCGCTCCGGCGGGCGATGCACGAACCGCTGCCGGAAGAGATCTCGGCGTTCGGCGGCTGAGCGCCCGCTCCGGTCGGCGCACCCGGCCGCCCGCCGTCACGGAGGAATGACCGGCGACCGCCCGCGCTTGTGGCGTCCATGACCACCACCTCCACCCGCCGCGGCTGGCTGAGCGTCCTGTCGGTCGCCCTCGGCTCGTTCGTCCTCGTGCTCTCGGAGTTCCTGCCGATCGGCCTGCTGCCGTCCATCGCGCGCGACCTGCACGTCGACATCGGGACCGCCGGCCTGATGGTGGTGTTCACGGGTCTCACCGGCGCCGTGGCCGCTCCGGTCGTGACGGTCGCCACCTCGCGCCTCGACCGCCGGACGGTGCTGCTCGCCCTGACCGTCCTGCTGGTCGTGGCGGACGCCCTCGCCGCGGTCGCGCCCACCTTCGGTGTGCTGCTCGTCGCCCGGATGCTGCTCGGTGTCGGGATCGGCGGCTTCTGGGCCATCGGTGCGGGCATCGCCGGGAGGCTCGTGGAACCGTCCGCCGTGATCCGCGCGACGTCCTTCATCACCGCGGGCGTCTCCGTCGCCACGGTGGTGAGCCTGCCGCTCGGTGCCTTCGTCTCGTCGCTCGCGAGTTGGCGTCTCGCCTTCGTGATCGGTGGCGCGCTCGGCCTGGTCGCGCTGGTGCTCCAGATCGCGATGCTGCCGAGCATCCCGTCCTCGCAGCGGGTGCGGTTCGCGACGCTCGCGGGTCTGCTCCGGGTGCAGCGTGCCCGCGTCGGCCTCATCGCGGCCGCGTTCCTCTTCGTCGCACAGTTCGCCGCCTACACGTACGTGGCGCCCTACCTGGAGGAGCTCGTCCGGGTCGGGCCGGACACGGTCACCCTGGCGCTGCTCGTGTTCGGCATCGCCGGCATCGCGGGGAACTTCGTCGCAGGCGTCACGCTGAGCCGGAACGTCATCGGCACCATCGGTGTCGCGAAGACCGTCCTCGCCGCGGCCGTCGTCCTGCTGCCGTTCGCGGCGCACTCGGTCGTCGGCGTGTTCGCGCTGCTCGTGGTGTGGGGCTTCGTCTGGGGCGCCCTGCCGCTCGGCACGCAGACCTGGATGTCGACGGCCTCACCGGCGGGGGCGGAGAGCGGGCTGGCGTTGTTCGTCACGACGATCCAGCTCGCGATCGCCGCCGGGTCGGTCCTGGGCGGCGCGGCCGTGACGTCGTTCGGGCTGTCGGCGGACTTCTGGTTCTCCGGCGCGGTCGCCGTGGTCGGCGCGGTCGTGCTGCTGACGCTCGGGTTGCGCCGGTCGAGCGCGATCCCCCAGGCGGGGACACCGACGGCTCCCACGCCGGTCCCGATGCCCTGTCTCTTATACACATCT
>NZ_QKLB01000027.1:0-15955 GCF_003224295.1 Curtobacterium sp. MCPF17_046
GGTCCTGCATGGCCGCGACGGCGACGTCCCGGTTGCCGGCGTTCGCGACGACGAGGAAGACGTCCTCTCCGGTGCGGTACACGACGAGGTCGTCGAGGATGCCGCCGTCCGGGGTGAGGAGCAGCGAGTACTTCGCCCGGCCGACCGGCATCGCGCCGAACGACCCGGCGAGTGCGGCGTCGAGGTAGGGGACGGCGTCGGGTCCCTGCACGCCGATCTCGGCCATGTGCGACAGGTCGAACACCCCTGCGGCTCGGCGCACGGCGTGGTGCTCGGCGAGGTCCGACGAGTACCGGACCGGCATGCGGTGGCCGGCGAAGTCGGTGAAGGTCGCACCGGCGGCTTCGTGCGCTGCCTCGAGCGGCGACGAACGCAGTGGTTCGGACAAGACGGAGTCCTCCTGACATCGGCAGGGCCCGACGACCGTCGTCGGGTGCGGAACTCCCCCTCTGTCATGGGCCTGAGAGCTTCACCGCGGCCCGTGAGGTCCTGCGGCTTTCACCGTGGGCGAGACGGTGCGCCGCGGGATGCGCCCACGTCGATCGCGTCTGCTTTTCAGAGTGGCCTGTCCGCTGCGGTGTTGGACCTGAGAGATTGGCGGGGAGCTTGCTCCTTCGGTGCCCGGGACCGGAGGAGCATCGATGATGCGCTGCGATCCGGTCGGGCTCTCCCGCGGCGGGTGGTCGGCCGTCGTGTTCTGTTGTCCGGTGAGCATACCGAGCCCGCGTTACGGGCATGTGTCGGACTGCGCGTCCCGCGGTCTCGCCGACCACCGACCCGGTCCTCGGCGACGGGAGCACCGGTCGGCCGTTCGACATCACGTAGAGTGGCGGACGTGGCAGGACAGCGATCGCGCCCCCGTGGGCAGCTCGAGCAGGCGGTGCTCGACACGCTCTGGTCCGCCGACGCCTCGGCGAGCGACGGGCTCACCGCCCGCCAGGTCCTCGACGCGTTCGGGGAGCCCCGGCCCGCCCTGACGACGGTCCTCACCGTGCTCGACCGGCTCGGCCGCAAGGGTGCGGTGCTGCGCGAGGAACACGCGGATGCTCCGCTGACCTTCCGTGCCGCGCACTCCCGCGAGGACCACACCGCGTCGCTCATGTCGACCGCGCTCGCCGCGGCCTCCGACCGTGAGGCCGCGCTCCTGCAGTTCACCGGCTCGCTCGCGTCCGGGGACCTCGAGGTCCTCCGCCGCGCGATCGACTCGCGCACCCGTCCCTGACCGGTCCGTCCCGTGGTCGTCACCGGCGTCTGCCTGGTCGTGCTCGCCCTCGCCGTGGTCGCGTTCGTCCCGCGCGTGCTCACCCGGGCGGGGTGGACGATCGACCGCCCGCGGACGGCGATCGCCGCATGGCAGGCCGCGGTGGTGGTCGGGACGGCCGGGTTCGTCGTCGGCATCGCCTTGGTCGTGCTCGCGGACCGGCCGCTGGGCGACCCGTTCGGCATCGGCGACTCGCCGAGCCACGGGCTCAACGTGGGCGTCGCCGTCCTCGCCGTGATCGCGTTCGCCGTCGCGGTCCGCGTCCGACCGGGTCCCGCGCACGCGGCCGTGCGCGAGGCCTTCCGCGCCGGCGTAGCACCGCACCGCGAGGTGGACGGCACCCTCGTCGCGGTCCTGCAGGCCGACACCGCCCTGGCGTGTGCCGTGCCCGGCCGGTCGGGCGGTGTCCTCGTCAGCACCGGGCTCGCCGACCGGCTGCGCACGGACGAACTGGAGGCCGTGGTCGCCCACGAGCGTGCCCACCTCCGGCAGCACCACGCGTCCGTCGTCGGCTTCGCCGAGTCCGTGGAACGGGCCGTGCCGTGGGTCCCGGGAGCACGGGCGATGGCCCGGTCCACCCGTGTCCTCGTCGAGTTCGCCGCCGACGACGCCGCCGCGCGTCGCGTCGGCCGCGACGCGCTCCGTCGGGCGGTGCTGGTGGCGGACGGGACCGGTGCGCTCGGCGCGGTCCGGGCCTCCCGGCTGTCCTGAACCGGACGGGAGGCCCGCGCTGCGTCCGCCTGTCGGCGCACGGGGCTAGCCTGGTCCGGTCCGCCACCGCGAGGGGAACCGTGCAGCCGCTCACCGAATCCGACATCCGATCGTCCTTCGTCAACGCGACGCCCGACGAACTCGCGCAGCTCCCGATCCCGGGGCTGCACGAGACGTTGTGGAACGAACGCGAGTACCTGGGCTGGCGTGACCCCCAGGCCGCCCGCCGGGGGTACATGGTGTCCTGGATGGACGGCAAGCCCGTCGGCATCGTCGTCCGGGCCGCGGGTGGTTCGCTCCGTCCGGGCATCGCGGCGATGTGCTCGTTCTGCCACTCCCCCCAGCCGGCGACGCAGGTGCGCCTGTTCTCCGCTGCCCGCGCGGGTGAGGCCGGCCGGAATGGCAACACGATCGGCTCGTACATCTGCGAGGACCTCGGCTGCTCGATGCTCATCCGCACGGCACCGCCGCACCTCAACCCGCCGGCGACGATCGCGATGCGGTCCGAGTCGTTGCTCGCGCGGCTGCACAACTTCACGGCCGACATCATGAAGACGGCGTGACGCCGGACCGCTTCCGCACCGCACGGTGGGCCGTCGCCGAGGAGCTCGGGGACGGCCGGTGGCGTCTCACGCTCCGTGACGAGGCCGACGACGAGCTCGGCGCGTTCGGCCTCGGCGTCGAGGGGCCGTGGGACCCCGACGTCGAACCCCACGCGGCGTTCGTGCTCGTGCAGCTCGGGCTCGCACTGACCGGCACCCGTCCGTGGCGTGAGGACGACCTCGGCGACCGGCGCACACCGGTCCTGCCGCTCGGCTGACTCCGCGCCCGGTCAGTCCGCGGCGGCGAAGTTGCGGAGGACCTCGCGGTCGTCACCCGACCGGGACGCCCAGACGAGTTCACTGCGGTGCGCGCTGCCCTCGAGCGGCAGGAGCACCACCGTGTCCGGGGCCGCCAGCGCCGCGCTCTCCGGCAGCACCGTCACCCCGAGGCCGACGCCGACCAGGTGCAGCACGGTCGCCCAGGTCGTGGCCTCCTGCACGATCACCGGACGCCGACCACCCGAGGCCACGGGCGCGGTGTTCCGCTCGGTGGCGAGCCTGCCGGCCTCGGCGGGGAAGAACACGAACGGGTCGTCGAGCAGCTCCGGCCCCCGGATGCTCGTCCGCCCGGAGAACCGGTGGTCGCGCGGCACCGCCGCCACGAACGGCTCGCTCCGGAACCGGGTGAACCGCACGCCGTCGACCGGGTCCGGGTCGCGCACGACGGCCAGGTCGAGTTCCCCGCGCTGGACCGCGGTGACGAGCCGCGAGGAGAACCCCTCGGTGAGTTCGACGCGCACGAGGGGGAAGCGCTCCCGGAACCGCTGCACGCGCTCGATCGGACCGAGTGGCAGCGCCGAGACGACGAACCCGACGTCGAGCCGCCCCGCCTCTCCCCGTCCGACCCGCACGGTCTCGTCCAGGTCCCGTCGGGCCTGCGCCAGGAGGGACCGCGCCCGCCCCTGCAGCACCCGACCGGCGGGCGTGAGGGCGACGCTCCGCGAGGTGCGCGCGAACAGCTCCACGCCGAGGGCGACCTCGACGCGGCGGATGAGCTGGGACAGCGCGGGCTGCGCGATCCCCAGGTCGACGGCCGCCCGACCGAAGTGCAGTTCGTCGGCCAGCGCCAGGAACGCCCGGAGCTGTCGGAGGTCGACCTCGGGAGCACGATCCATACCGAGATGCTATCGATCCGACCGAACGAGTATTGGACGTGTCTGATTCGGCGACCCAGGATGGAGGCATGCCCGCCACCACCGAGGTCGTCATCGACGACATGTCCTCCGCCGCCGACGCCGCCGCGTTCCGCTCCCTGAACGAGCGGTGGATCACGACGTTCTTCACACTCGAGGACGAGGACCGTCGACTGCTCGGCGACCCCGTCCAGCACATCGTCGAGCCCGGCGGCGTCGTCCTCGTCGCCCGACTCGGCACCGACGTGGTCGGCTGCGTCGGACTCGCCCCGCACGGCGACGACGCGTTCGAACTCGTGAAGATGGCCGTCGACCCGGACCACCAGGGGCACGGCACCGGTCGCCGGCTCATCCGCGCCGCGGTCGACCGCGCCCGGGAGCTCGGCGCGCGCCGGGTGCTCCTCGAGACGAACAGCGGACTCACCAGTGCCGTGCACCTGTACGAGACGACCGGGTTCCGTCACCTCCGGACCGACGAGCACCCGCCGAGCCCGTACGTCCGAGCGGACGTGGCGATGGCGCTCGACCTCTGACGCCGGCGACGCAGGCCGGAGCGCGCACCTGTTGACGGGCCTCCCGGCCGGTCCGCGTACGGTCCTCGACATGCCCCGCGACCAGTACGAGTACAGCGACCCGACGACCCGGTACCCGAACACCAGCCCGGAACCGCAGCAGCAGCCGGAGCCCGGCCTGGAGTCGCGGATGGACCCGAAGCCGGACCACGGTGAGGACTCCTACCGTGGCACCGGGCGCCTCACCGGGCGTCGCGCGCTGATCACCGGCGCCGACTCCGGGATCGGCGCGGCCGTCGCGATCGCCTACGCGCGCGAAGGCGCCGACGTCGCCCTCGCCTACCTGCCCGACGAAGAGGAGGACGCGCAGCGGATCGTCGCCCTGGTCGAGGCCGCCGGCCGCAAGGCCGTCACGATCCCGGGCGACCTCACCGCTCCGAACTACCCCGCAGCGCTCGTCGAGCGGGCCGTCGCCGAACTCGGCGGGCTCGACGCGATCGTCAGCTGCGCCGGCAAGCAGCACTGGCGCGCCGAGGTCACCGACATCCCGGACGACCAGCTCGTCGACACCTTCACCGTCAACGTGCTCTCGCTCTTCCGGCTCGTGCAGGCGGCGCTCCCCCACCTGGAGCCCGGCTCGACGATCATCACCACCGCGTCGATGGAGGCCTACCAGCCCGCTCCCGACCGGCTCGACTACGCGGCGTCGAAGGCGGCCGTCAACAACTTCTCGAAGGGGCTCGCGCAGCAGCTCATCCCGCGCGGCATCCGCGTGAACGTGGTCGCGCCCGGGCCGACCTGGTCGGTGCTCCAGGTGTCCGCCGGGGTCGACCCCGAGACGCTGCCGGACTTCGGGTCGAGCGAGTCGCCGATGGGTCGCCCCGGGCAGCCCGCCGAGCTCGCTCCCGCCTACGTGTTCCTGGCCTCGCACGAGTCGAGCTTCGTCGCGGGCGAGACCCTCAACGTGAACGGCGGCATGGTCACGCCCTGACCACTCCGAGCCGGGGGCCCCTCCGAACCGCGGGGCGCTCCGAGCCGCGGGGCGCTCCGAGCCGCGGGGCGCTCCGAGCCGCGGGCCGCTCCCACCCGCTGGCCGGCCGGGGGGCTCCGCCGTCCTGGCCGGTCCGCTGGTGCCGTTGCTACGCTTCGGGCATGGCGACGCACGAGGTCCAGGCCGTCCGTGAGCAGGGCATGTGGCAGGTGTTCATCGACGGGTTCCCCGTGACCGAGGTCCGCCGGTGGCCGTCCGTCGCGTTCGTGGCCCGCGAGTGGATCTCCCTGACCGACCAGGTCCCCTCCCGTGAGGTCGACCTGCACGTGACCGTCATCGGTCGCAACCACTTCGCGCCCGTCGCCTGAGCGCGGGTCACTCCGCGGCGGCCACCAGCTGCTGCGCTCGCTGGTACGAGACGTCGAGCAGCGGCCCGATCTCGCGCAGGGTGAGCCCGGCCTCGTGCAGTTCCCGGGCCGCTGCTGCCGTCTCGTTCGTGGCGGCTCGTCGTGCTCGGTCGGCCTCGGCCCGCAGCTCCACCGCACGGTCCAGGTGCGCACGGACCGAGTCCGGCAGCACGAACTCGACGTCGAGCGTGAAGCTGTCCGCGTCGCGGTCGTGCATGTTCGCCAACCAGTCGCGGGCCATCAACTCGACGTCGCGCTGCCGTCGCGCCTGCGTCCGCAACTCGTCGTCGATCCACACGAGCCAGGAACGTCCGTCGCGCTGAGCCCGGACTGTGTGCTTCGTGGTCATCGGTCGTCCTCCCCGTCGTCGCACGCACGGATGATCGCGCGCGCCAGCATCTCCCGGATCTCCCGGTGTCGCGGGACCTCGATGCGTGCGCTGCCGAACAGGAACACGTCGTGGCGCCCGCCGTGCCGGAGGAGCACGAACTCGACGCCCCGTCGCTGCGCTCGCTGGTGGAGGGCGCGGATGAGGTCCGCACGCTTCACGGTACGTGTCCAACTCGAGCTGGACAAGTTCGTCTAGCGGCATTGGACGCTCGTGGTGACCCGGCGGCCGGTTCCTGGTGGAGAAGCACAGCAGAACGATCCCCGAACGCAGCACCGCGCCGAGGTCGGGCACCGTCATCTGTGGACGGCCCACCCTCGTCGCCGATCTGGGGAGCAGAGGCGGGCGACCGCAGTCCCCGTCAGGCGACGTGCCAGACGACACCCTCCTGCGCGCTCGACGGGTACGCGGCAGCGATGCGGAACACCGCCTCGCGCAGGGTCTCCGGCGAGCACGCCAGGTTGATCCGGGCGAATCCCCTGCCCTGCGCCCCGAACGGCAGGCCGGAGTTGAGCGCCACGAACGCGTGCTCCCGGAGCTGCACCGCCGGGTCGTCACCGAGGCCGAGCCCCCGGAAGTCGAGCCAGGCCAGGTACCCGGCCCGCGGTCGCGCGTAGACGACGCCGGGCAGGTGCTCGGCGAGGAGCTTCGCCAGCAGCCGGTCGTTCGCGACGATGCGGTCGACGACGTCGTCGAGCCACCCGACGGCCAGGCTGAAGGCCGCGACGTTCGCGTGCAGCCCGAGGATGCTCGTCCGACAGGCGACCTCCTCCCACAGGGTGTCGAGGAGCTCGGTGGTGCGGGTGTCCCCGGCGACGATGACCGAGCACTTCACGCCGGCGAGGTTCCACCCCTTGCTCGCACTCGTCACGCAGACGCTCCGCGCCCCGAGCGGCTCGGCGATGCTCGCGAACGGCGTGAACTGCACGCCCGGGTGCGTCAGCGGAGCGTGGATCTCGTCGCTGATGACGAGCACGTCGTACCGGGCGGCCAGCTCCGCGAGCGCGACGAGGTCCGTGCGGTCGTGGACGAGCCCGATCGGGTTGTGCGGGTTGCAGAGCAGGAACACCCGGACGCCGTCGGCGAACGCCCGCTCGAGGCCGTCGAGGTCGAGCCGGTACACGCCCCACCGTTCGAGCAGCGGCACCTCCTCGACCTGACATCGGGCCTCCTCGACGAGCTCGAAGAACGGCGGGTACACCGGCGGCGTGATGGCGACGCGACCGCCGTCGGGCAGCGCGAGCCGGAGCGTCTCGACGATGCCGACACTGACGTCCGTCGCCAGGTACACGCGTGCCGGATCGACGTCCCAGCCCCAGCGGTCGCGGGCGAACGCGGCGAACGCGGGCGCGAGCGGTCCCGGCCCGTCCAGGTACCCGAGGTCCGACTGCTGCACCCGCTCGACGAGCGCCTGCCGGATCTCCGGCGCGACCTCGTGGTCCATCTCGGCGACGAACAGGGGCAGCACATCGGGCGCGTACCGCGTCCACTTGATGCTCGTACGGACCCCGCGGAGCGTGCCGACCGGGTCCTGTTCGTCGCTCGCCATGCCGTCCAGCATGCCCCGCCGGGAGGCCCCGCACGAGTCCCCACGTCATCCTGCGTCGTCTGCGCCTTCTCAGCGCAGGCTCACACCACCCCAACTGGGCGAGCGGGCCATGCCCCGACCGACTGCAGGTACTCGGTCGCCTCGGCGTCCTCGCGGAACTCGAGGAGGGCGCCGACTTTCTGCATGAGCACCGCGCGGACTTCACTCGGTGTCGCGAAAAAGAACTCCTTCCGCGGGTTTGCCTGGTTCAGTGCTCGTGCGGCGAAGTGGCGGTGGAGTTCCGTCTCCAGCGAAACGGCGTCCTCCGAGAAGTAGATCGTGTGAACGTCGAAACGGAAGGGCACAGACGCGCCACCGAGTTCATTGACTCGATCGAGCGGCTCGAGGCGACGCGTGAGGCCGATCTTCACCACGTCAGTGCCGAACGCACCACGATTTGAGATGACGTAGACGTAGCCGGCACGGATGTTCGCGGCGCGGAAGTCATTCTGTTCGATGGCTACATCGATCGCAGCGAGTCTGGCCTCGAGCTCCAGGTCAGACTGCCCGTTCACTCGCATGCGAGCTATCGTCTGCTCGATCAGACTGCGTTCCTTGTCCAGTCGTTCACGCTCAGCATCGAGTTCCTGCTGGACACGCCGTTCCTCTCGAAGCCGCGCTCGCTCCTCCCGCTCGCGTTCGCGTTCCTCCTGCTTCTTCATCAACCAATCGGACGTGAGTTCGACCTCGCGCTCGCGGAGCTCGTGGAAATGATCAGAGATGCGCATCTCCATCATCGCGCCGAGCCGCGCGATGGCCTCCCGAGACTTCTGCAAGCGCCGCTTCGCCGTTTCGACGTTCCCCGCCCGCAGCGCTCGTACAGCGCTGTCTGCTTCCGCGTTGTAGGCCCGCAGCATCAACTTCGAGAGATCGTCAGACATCTTCCGACCCTTGGCGAGAGAGTTGTCGAAGGTGAACATGTTCGACCGCTCGATGGCTCGTCCAGCTCGAACGAGCTCCGCGACCTCTGCCTCGATGTCACGCAGACGTTCTTTGTAGGCTGCTGCGTCCTCCAACGGGTGGTGGTAGCGGTAGATGCCGACCGACTGCAAAACCTGTTGGTCATCGAGCGGCACGACGTCATCGCCGCCTCCAGGCGTCTGGGCTTGCAGACGGGCGATCGTCTGCTCGAGTTCGAGGATCCGCGCATCCCGCGGGTCGACATCGGGAGCGTGCGAGGTGGGGACACCGGTATCGACACCCAGCGACGCGTCGAGCTGGGTAGGGACACCGGCACCAGCAGCCAGCGAGGAGTCAAGCCGCTCGGCGTTCGTCTGGGCCACCCCCGTCCAGAGCGCTCGTGGCAGAACGAGCCGCAGCGCCTCCGGCCCACGCCCGACTGGAACCGAGACGTGCTTGACTCCGTCTCGCTCGAACTCTTCGACCTGATTCCCGCGACTGTCGCCGACAAGCTCCGGAACCGCGAATCTGGGCAGACTTTGCTCGGCGTCGGAAATCGGCACCGCCGCAGGGCTCGGAACAACGTCCGCGACCATCTTCGGGTCGTCCTCGAGCCAGAGCACCCATCCCGGTGGGAGCTGAGGCCAATCTGCTGGTGGCGACCAAGTCGCCGGGGGCGTCCAACCAGACGGCGCTGGAGGCCAGGTCGGCGGCGGGTTGAACCTCCTGCCACTCACGAGCGGCGGACCCCGCCAGCGTCGACCACCGCGAGCGTCAGTGGACTCTTGGAGACCGCCGCGCCGAGGAGCTGCAGTGTGGCCGAGGGCACGACTGCGGACAACTCGAACTCCATGAAGCGGTCCCGCGAGGCTCCCACTGCGACGAGCGGGAAGAACTTGTCTCGGCCAGTAGCGGGGTCTTTCGTGGCAGGACCGACCTCGAGAGCGATCGACCGGATGACTCCCCGACGATCTGCTTCGAAGACCTCGTGCAGTGTCCGGAGCGCGACCTGTGCGAGTGCGTCCGAATACCGGTCTGTCTGGTCCTTTTTGGTCAAGGAGGTCTCGGCGATCTCGTCGCTCGCCTTCACCCACCGGAACGCCTTCGCCGTCGGCAGCGCGTCCGGTGCAGGAACGACGGCGCGGATCCTTGCCTCGGCGGCGTCCGAATCAAAACTCGCTTCGTGTCTGACTTCGAAGTCTTCCGGGTAGACCGAGTTGGCCAGGACGATGTCGAGATAGTCCTGCACCGCCTCCGGGACTCCGTACCCGAGCCCCGCGATCAAGGTCTCAATCTCTGCGTTGTGCTCGTCGACCTCCTTCTCACGGACTCGACACGCCGCGTCGTAGCGACGCCGTTCGGCCGCGAGCTGGTCCTTCCGGCGATCTTCGAGTTGGGCGTACTGCCGATCAGCTTCCGCTTGGCGTTGCGGAAGCGCATCTCGGAGGGCTTCCCACTCCGCAGTGGCCCGCTGGAACCCGACCCACCACTCCTGCTTGAGTTCGTCGTGCTTCTTCCGCTTGCCGAACAGCCCCTTCGGCGCCTCCGGCTCGCGCCAGACCGGAGCGGGCGGCAGGACCAACGGTAGGGGACGAGGCACCGGCCTCTCCAGGTCTGGGTGAGGGAACGCGGGGTGCGCGACGGTGCGCTTGAGTGCTTCGAGATCGACGTAGTCGTCGACATCCAACGTCGCGGAGAGCAGTCCCGCGATGCTCTCGTTGACCAGCCGGAGGGCCTCGTTCTGGTCTTCTGCTTCAGCTTTGCGAGCTTCGGCGTACGCGGTTTGCGCCTCGCGCTCCGCGCGCTTCCGCTCCGCCTCAGTCGCTCGGGCTCCAGCAGCGACTGCTCGTGCAGCCTGCGCACGGGCTCGTTCCGTCTGCATACGAGCCCGCTCGACTGCAGCGTTCGCGGCAGCTCGCTCGCGCCGAGCGCGCGCAGCCCGCGCATCCGACAGCCGCTGCTGATGCTGGATCTCTGCGAAGAACCCACGCCTGCGTGCCACTCTTGCCCCTCTCGACGAAACTGATCGCGCGCACCTTCGACGGCTACGGTGCGAGTGATCCTCGCCGAATAGTAGGGCTTGCTGACGCCCGGTCTTGACGGCGTCTGACCCCCAATGCGTGGTACGGACACGACTGCCGCTGCACGCCTACTGCCGCTGCACGCCTACTGTCGGCGACATGACCAGCAGCACCGCCGAGAAGGCGACGACCCTCAAGTCCCTGCACGAAGCCCCACAGATCCTCCGCGTCGTGAACGTCTGGGACGCGATCAGCGCGAAGACGGTCGCGGCCCTGCCCGAGACGCGCGCGATCGCCACCGCCGGACACTCGATCGCCGCGTCGTACGGGTACCAGGACGGCGGCATGCCGCTCGACCTCGCCCTCGCCGGCGCGAAGACCGTCGTGGACGCGGTGGACCTGCCCGTCACCGCGGACCTCGACGACGGGTACGAGGACCCGGCCGAGACGATCCGCCGCGCGATCGGCCTGGGCATCGTCGGCGCGAACGTGGAGGACCGTCTCCGCCCGTTCGACGAGTCGGTTGCCCGTGTCGCCGCGATCATCAAGGCCGCCGAGCAGGAGGGTGTCGACTTCCAGCTGAACGCCCGCACCGACGCCATCGCCCGCGGCGGTGACCGCCCGATCGCGGAGAGCATCGCGGACGCCATCGCGCGCGGCAAGGCGTTCCTCGACGCGGGCGCGCCGCTCGTGTTCGTGCCGGGCGCTCACCAGCGCGAGGTCGTCGAACAGCTCGTCGAGGGCTTGGGCCGCGGCAAGCTCAGCGTCATCGGCCTGCCGGGCGCACTGCCCGCGTCCGAGTACGAAGCGCTCGGCGTCGCCCGCATCTCCTACGGCCCGCTCACGCAGCGCGTCGCCCTGCGGGCGCTCCGCGACCTCGCCGCGGACCTCTACCTCGGCGGCGTCGTACCGGAGGACACCCCGACGCTCAACTGACGGACGCGGCTGCGGAGCCGCGACGAGACGGACGGGAGGCCCGACCCCAGCTGGTCGGACCTCCCGTCCGTCAGTCGGTCGCGTCGGCGACCGGCGTGCTCACCCGAGCGCCGGGTACAGCGCCGGCGTCGTGCGGGCGTGCGTCGCCTGCTCGAACCCGTAGCCGAGGCCGATGACGGTGCCCTCGTCGTAGGAGCGGCCGAGGAACTCGAGGTTCACGCCCGCCCCGGTGATCGTGGCGTCCGCCGCGGTGGCCTGTCCCATCGGGACGGTCACGGCCGGCATGCCGGTGTTCGGGCTGAGGCGCATGTTCGTGCCCTGCGTGCCGTACGGGGTGCCCGACGGGTAGACGAGCGCGTCGAGGTCCTGCGCGTCCATCATTGCGGTGACGACCTGCTTGCCGGTCGCGATCTGCGTGGTGTGCGAGCCCTCCGGTCCCGCCCAGGCCTGGTACTGCGCCTCGGTGATCGCGTTGCGCTGCTGGTACGTGCCCTTCCGGCTCGGTACGTACTCCCCCGAGTCCAGGATGCCCTGCAGGGAGCGCGCGGTGACGTCCGGGTCGAGGTGCTTCGCGACGTACTGGTCCAGGTCGTGCTTGAACTCGTTCGTGCTGCCGCTGCCCTCGCTGAGGACCCGGTTGAACTCGGGCGTCGCGGTGATCGGCACGACGGTCGCACCCTGGGCCTCCAGGGTGGCCCGGGCCTCGGCGAAGAGCCGCGCGGTGGTGCGGTTCGTGCCGACCATCGACGTGACGTAGCCGATCCGCTTCCCCTGCAGCGCCGTCGGGTCGAGGAACTGCGTGTACGAGGTCGGGACCTTGCCCGCCTGGCCCTGCGTGACCGGGTCGGCCGCGTCGATGCCGGTGACGGCGTCGAGCGCCACGGCGGCGTCGGTGACCGAACGGGCGAGCGGGCCGCCGGTGTCCTGGGACAGCGCGAGCGGGATGATGCCGTCGCGGCTCGCGAGACCGACCGTCGGGCGGATGCCGACGAGCTGGTTGTAGGAGGACGGGACGCGGATCGAGCCGCCGGTGTCGGTGCCGAAGCCGATGCCCGCCAGGTTCGCCGCGATCGCCGCGCCCGTGCCGCCGCTGGACCCGCCGGCGGTCTGGCTGGTCACGTAGGGGCTGGCGACGAGGAGCGACGATCCCGCCGGCTGGTTCGAGGAGAACTCGGACACGAACCCGAAGGCGAACTCGTCGAGGCTCGCCTTGGCGAGGACGACCGCCCCGGCGTCGCGGAGGCCGGCGACCATGGCCGCGTCGGTCGTGGTCTGGTTGTCGTCCCAGCAGCCGCAGCCGCCGGTGGTCGGCATGTCCTTCGTGTCGTAGTTGTCCTTCAGCGCGATCGGGACGCCGAGGAGCATGCTCGTCATCCCGTGCGCGGCCCGCTCGGCGTCGGCGGCCTTCGCTGCCGTGAGTGCCGCGGCGTTCGTCGTGACGATCGAGTTGAGCGGCCGCCCGCCCGTCCCGGTGTCCGTGGTGGTCCGGTCGTACGCGGCGATGCGGTCGAGGTAGTCCTGGGTGATCTCGGCCGAGGTCGTGACCCCGGCGTTCATCGCGGCCTGCATGTCGAGTGTCGAGGCCTCGACGAGTCGGAAGGGACCGTCGTCGTAGATGATCCGCTGGGACAGGCCGGCGATGTCGGTCAGCGTGATCGTGCCGTCACTGTCCACGTCTGCGACCGAGACCGTCGACCAGTCCGGGTCGGTGGCGCTCGTGCCGAGGTGGTCGGACAGGACGGTGAGGTCGGTCTGCGTGACCTGGTCGTCACCGGTGAGGTCGAGCGCCGTGTAGTACGGCGCGAGCATGGCGGCGGGGCTCGCGTCGACGGCGGCCGGCGCAGCACTCGCGACGAGTGACGGGGTCGCGACGACGGCGGTGCCGACGAGGGCCAGGAGCGCCGCTCCGGCGACGGTGGTGCGACGACGGCGGGTCACGGGGGTTCCTCCGGGGGTTCGGGTCGAGGTGGCGTCGGTCGTCCGGGAGCGGTCGGTGGCGGTCATCGGGCGTCCTCCGTCCGGGCGGCACGGGAGGCACGGCGACGGGCGACGACGAGGCCCGCGCCGGCGAGCAGCAGCGCGACGCTGGCGGCGATCCAGGGTGCGAGGTCGGCACCGGTCCAGGCGAGAGCGCCGCCGGCGGGTGCGGGTGAGGTGTCGGTCACCGGGTCCACGGACCCGCCGGTCCCCGTGCCGGTGCCGGGTCCGCCGGCGCCGCCGGTGCCGCCCGGTGCGGTGGTCGGAGCCGCCGTCGGTGTGCTGGGAGGGCCGGGCGTCGGCGTCGGGCTCGCCGTCGGGACCGCTGCGATCGTCACGGTCGTCGAGGCCGGGTCGGTCAGGGTGGTGGTGCTGCCGTCGGTGGCGACCAGGGTGACGCTCGTGACGGCGAGGTCGACCGTGGCGGGGCTCGTCGCGGTCAGCTCGACCGACGCCGCGAGGTCACCCGACAGCGCGGGCGAGGTGCCGAGGCGGGTGTGCAGGAGCGTGACGGTGTCGCCGTCCTGCTCGACCGAGTCGAACCCGCCGTCCGGACCGGTCGCGCTGCCGTCGACGACCTCGACGGCGTCGGCGTCCGCCGCGATGTCGATCTCGTACGCGAAGACGTCGGACGTGGCCGGCAGGGTCAGGGCGACGTCGACGGTGTCGCCGACCGTCACCGTGGCCGGTGCGGTGATCGTGGCCGTGGTCGCGACCGGGGCCGCGGCGGCCGGTGTCGCCGCGAGGACGGCGAGGCCGACACCTCCCGCGGTGATGACGGCCGTGCGGAGTGTGGTGGTCAGGCGGGTGGTCGTGCGGGAGCGGAGCCGAGTGCGGTGCTGCATCCGTGCGGGTCCTTCGTCGGGGTTCGGGCTGAGCGCTTGCTCAGTGCTCGAACCGTAACGACGGGGTGTTTCGCGCTCGGGCCCCGTCGGTTTCCCACGTGTTACGCCTTCGGAGCGGGCTGTCGCTGCCACTGGCATGCGGTCATGCGGCACGGAGACCGGACACGACGGCGAGCGCTGGGCGGGCCTCCTGGCCGGCGGGGCCCGGGAACCGACCGCGCGACTGGACAGACGGACGTCTACGGAGTAGTGTCCTCATTTGGTGCATTGCAGCGAACCCATCTGACTCGCGCACACCGACCGTCTCGAACCGATCCCCCTGGATCGCATTCCAGCGAGACCACCGCTCCCCGACCGGCGAGCATGCACGTCGAATGTCGACGTGCGCGTCCGCGCTCCTGCGGCCGACGAGACCACGGAGTCCGTCCGGCCCCGCGCGACGCCGAACGACTGAAGAAAGACAGCACCATGACCACGAACGAACACACCATCATCACCGGGACCGCCATCGCGGCGCCCACCGTCTCCCCCGACGGCATCGCCGAGTTCCCCGTGCGTGAGGACCGCTCGCAGCGTGAGTACCTCGTGCGCATGCCCGCCGACGACCTCGGGTTGTTCCTGACGCCCGGCGTCCGCGTCGCCGTCGACGGCGAAGCGGGCTGGGTCGTCCCGGGCCGCTCCTGGCGCGGCGAGGCCAGCCGCACCATCCTGCAGGCGCGCGCTGTGCGTGCGCCTGAGCTGGCACTGGCCGCCTGAGCCGTACGGTCGGGTCCGCCCGACGCCACTCGGCACGAGACGCCGTCCCTCCGGGGGCGGCGTTCCGTCGTTCCTGCCCTGCTGGTCGCGGCGCCCGTGGGCGGCAGGCGGCGGGCGGCAGGCGGCAAACCGGCGTGCGCCTGCTGACCACGAAGTGGTCGAGCGGGTGATGGAGGAGCATTGCCCCGAGTCGGGTACCGGCCCGTGGGCCCGCTACCCGGCGGCCGAGCTGCTCTGAAGCGCTGACGTGGCGCCGTCGGCGACGTCCCATGGGTCGCTGGTGTCCACTCCCCGCGCCTGGCGACTCATCCTGTGCCGCTCCCGGAACCCCGGTGCCTACCGTGGGGACCAGGGAGGGCACATCGTGAAGTACATCCACTACGACGGCGCAGACGTCCTCACCGGGGACCTCATCGCGGATGCCGTCGCCGACTACGCAGCCGTCCTCGGCGCGAACACCAGGACGGACACGATCGCGGTGCCCTGCGTCGGGGACGACGGGACGCTCGAACGGACCAGGATGCTGGTGGGTCCGTCCAGCGAACTGTTGCTGCGCGAGGCGCCGGACGACCTCCTGGAGCCGGAGGACCCGGCGTTCATCCGGCGGCTCCGGGACGCAGCGGCGCGGTGCGGCGACATGCTCCCGGTGAACGCGGACGGGCGGACGCTGTTCGTGGGCGCCGCTGACGACGCTTGACGTTGCACCACGGACGAGCACCGGTCCGGCTGGGCATCACACCGTCGACGGGTCAGGGCCGGCAGCGCCGCCCAGGACTTCCTCGTCCGTGGCCGTGCCGCCGAACGGGTACTGCACCCAGTGCTCCCGGTCGCCCGATTCGAACAGCTCGACGGCTCGGGACCGGCAGTGCTGCTCGTCGTTCCGGGAACCGCCGGGGGTGATGCCGAGCGCGTCGCGCAGTCCTGCAG
>NZ_QKLB01000028.1:0-10156 GCF_003224295.1 Curtobacterium sp. MCPF17_046
GAGCCAGAACAGGGCGACCGCACACGCACCGATGATGTCGCTCACCCGGTGCCAGCCGTACACCACCGTCTGGTTCGCCACGAAGACGGCGTACACCGCTCCGACGACCAGGACCACCGGCCGGAGACGTCGCGGCGTGACCATGAGCACGGCGAAGAGCGCGGCGAGGGCGATGGTCGCGTGCCCGGACGGGAACGAGTTGGGCGTGGGTGACTGGGCGATCTCCGGGCGCTCGGCGATACGCTTGAGCAACGTCGAGGTGGCCGCGGACGCGAGCACCACGAAGCCCGCTCCGAGCCCCACGGCGAGCCGCCTGCGTGCGAACGCGACGGCGGCGATCACGACGACCAACAGCAGGATCACCGGGACCGAGATGACGTTGAGGGCGGTGTCCGACCCGAACAGGTCGGACTCGCGGACACCGCCGAGTGCGGCGTCCTCGATCCGCTGCCCCGTCGGCGTCAACACCGCGACCGCGTAGACGGAAGGCACGATCACGAACCCCAGAGCCGCGAGCAGCGCCCACCGGAACCTCCGGGACACGCTCGGTCCACGTCCGTCGTCGCGGGACTCCGGCGCGGTGCGCTCGGGGGTCCGGATCACGGGCATCGTCCTCCTCGGAGTCATCGTCGTCGGTCTCGCCGTCCGCCTGCTGGGCGGGAAGCGATTCGGTCGGTCGGGGTCCGACACGATACCGTTGCAGCGCCCGTCGGGAGCTGGGAGCACCGGCCTCCGGAGCGGGGCCACGGCCCTCCTGCGACAGGTGTCCGGACAGCACGCCTCCGGACAGCGTGACACAGGTCGCGGTGGCGGGCAGCCGGACAGCGCGATCGTCGCGCAGGAAGAGGAGACCGAAGTGGCCATCAAGGAACCGGGCATCACCGCCTCGCCGAACCGCGCACTGGCGATGACCGCCGGCACGTTGTTCGCGATCTGGGGCTTCCTGGGCTTCTTCTTCGCCCAGGACAACGGTGGACAGTTCTTCAGCCGCGAGGGTGGGTTCCTCTGGAACTCCTTCATGCTGAACCCCGCGCTGTGCGCGATCTGGGCGCTCCTGGCCGCCGCGTTCTTCATCGTGGGCCTCGGCAACACGGTCGGGTCCCGTGCGGTGAACCTGGTCATCGGTGTCGTGCTGCTCGTGCTCGCCGTCTACGGCTTCGTGTTCTCGGCCACCTCGGCGAACGTCCTCGCGCTGAACACGACGGACAACGTCTTCCACGCGATCGTCGGCGTCGTCCTGGTCCTCACCGCGCTGGGTGCCGACAAGGAGAACCTCCGCGCGCTGCGTGCGGCCCGCGCCTGACCCGCACCTCCACGACGACGCCCGTCTGCCGATCCGGCAGGCGGGCGTCGTCGTTCAGGAGGCGTCGGACTCCGGCGTCCCGGCGGGCTTCGGCGCCTCGAGCTGGGTCGCGACGACGCGGGGTGACTCGGACATGAACCGCCGCACGTCCAGGTCGACGATGATGTCCGCCGGGCGGAGGGGGCGCGTCAGGTACAGCCCGTCGAGTGACGTCAACCGCGACAGCGCCACGTAGGTCTGGCCCGCGCTGAACACCCGGTTGCCGAGGTCCACCACCGCACGGTCGTAGGTGCTGCCCTGCGACTTGTGGATCGTGACCGCCCAGGCGAGCCGGAGGGGGAACTGCTGGAACTCCCCCACGGTGTCCTTCTTCAGTTCCTTCTTGTCCGGGTCGTAGGAGTACTTGAACTTCTCCCACACCGAGGGCTGCACCTCGAAGTCCTCGCCGTCGACGCTGACCCAGACCGTGTCCCGGATGCTCCGCACGATGCCGAGCGTGCCGTTCACCCAGCGCTGGTCCGGGTCGTTCCGGAGGAACATGACGTGCGCGCCCGGCTTGAGTTCGAGCGCTTCGTCCGCGGGGAAGTTCCGCCCGCCGAAGTCGCCGTTGACGTCGGCCCTGGCGGTCTTCAGCTTGCCGGGCAGCCGTTCGAGAGCGGCCTTGTTGATCCGCGCCACGGTGTCGTTCCGCGTGGCGAGGGTGATGGCGTCGTCCGGGGCCGGACGGGCGCCGGCGGCGTTGAGCTGCCCCGCGACGTCGGCGGTGACGCGGCCGTGGCGGACGGCCGTGAGCATGGCGGCGAAGGCGTCGTCGCGCTGGCGGTGCACCGTCGCGAGCTCGATGATGTGCAGTTCGGCCTCGAGCCACACCTTCGCGTCGAAGAACCACATCGACCGGTAGTGGTCGGTGAAGTAGGCGCGCTCGTCGCCGTCGCCGGGCACCGGCGGCAGCTGGTACGGGTCGCCGAACATGACGACCTGCACGCCGCCGAACGCCTCGGACTGGCGTCCGCGGGCCTTGCGCAACGACCGGTCCATGGCGTCGAGCAGGTCCGCGTTCACCATCGAGACCTCGTCGATGACCAGGGTGTCGATGGTGTTGAGGAGCTTGCGGGTGTCGGGCCCCTGCCGCAGCTCGGCGTCGGCGATCAGGCCGATCGGCAGGCGGAACAGCGAGTGGATGGTCTGTCCGCCGACGTTCAGCGCAGCGACCCCGGTGGGCGCGCAGATCACGACCTGCTTCTCGGTGTTCCACGACAGGTGGTTGAGCAGCGTCGACTTGCCGGTGCCGGCGCGGCCGGTGATGAAGACGTGGTCGCGGGTCGACTCGATGTACTCGAAGACGGCGCGCTGCTCCGCGGAGAGCTCGACGCTCACGGAGCGCTCGACCCGCTCGGGACCGGTGCCACGGTCGGGAGGCCCGTGTCCGGTCCCGCCAGGGCGTCCCCGCCGGCCTGCTGCGTGCGGCGGAGGCGCACGAGTCCGACCACCACCACGGCCACCACCACGAGCACCCCGGCGACGATGAGCACGGCACCGCCCCGCGCCTGGTCGACGAGCGGGTCCGGTCCCCAGGTCCGGCCCATCGCCCCGAACCAGGACGCCTGCAGCAGCCCGAGCGGCCCCTGCATGGCGATCCCGAGCGACACCGTGCCCGCGGCGACCACGACGGCTCCGGCGCCGCGCACCAGGAACGCCGCGGTCGACGGACGGCGGGCACCGATGGCGACCGGCGTGAGGAGCGTGGGCAGCGCGAGGAGGCCGACGACCAGGAACACGAGGTCCACGACGGTGCGGCCCGTCGCGTCGCTGACGGACCAGCGGAGCACGTCGGTGGCGTAGAGGCCCCACCAGATGCCGGCGAGCAGCACGAACGCCGGGAACGGCTGGACGAGGTAGCGGACGACGGCGTTGTCGACGAGGACGGTGGTCCACTCGCGGACGCCGGCGCTGTCGTCCTCCCGCGGCAGCACGGCCGCACGGATGAGCTCAACGGGCGCTGCCGCCCAGACGAGCGCGGGCACGACGAGGCCGAGCAGCACGTGGGCGCCGACGTTCGCGGAGACCAGGAAGCGGTCGTAGGTGTGGAGCGCACCGGAGGTCGCGACGACGAGTGCCACGATCGCGATGCCGGCGGCGACGGACCGGCGGACGGGCCAGGCGCGGCCCTGCCGGCGCAGGCGGACGACCCCGGCGGCGTACGCGGCGACGAGCAGCACCGCTGCCATGAGCCAGAAGAGGTCGACGTTCCAGTTCGTCAGCCACCCCCACGTGCCGGGTGCGGCCGGGAGCGGGTCGTCGGTCAGGATCTCGGCCGGGGTCGGGTCGCTGGTCTTGCTCAGTGCGAGCTGCCCGGCCGGGGTCGCGGTCCGGCCCAGGGCGGCGGCGAACCCGGACGCGACCCCCATCACGGCGAGCTCGACGACCACGAGCGTCCAGAACGGCCGGACGCGCGTCGGGCTGGTCGTGAGCGACGCGATCGCCCGGCGACGGTGCACCGCCCCGATGACCCCCATCGCGACGATGGCGCCCACCTTGACGAGCACCAGGACGCCGTACGGGCTGCCGAGTTCGTCGAACGCCCCGATCCGGATCTGGGCGGAGACGACACCCGAGACGGCGACGAGCACGAAGCACCCGAGGGCGACGCTGGAGTACCGACCGACCACGGCGGCCAGGCGCGCGCCGGGCAGGACGTCGCGGACGAGCACGAGCATGACGAGTCCGCCGACCCAGAGCGCTGCCCCGACGAGGTGCAGGCCGAGCGCGGTGACCGCTGCGTCGTGGCTCGCGGTACCGGCTGCGTGGCCCTGCTGCGTGAGCGGGACGAGGCCGATCAGCGAGACGGCCGTGGTGAGCGCGACCATCCCCCGGGACCGCACCGCGAAGCACAGCACCGTGACGACCGCCGCGACGAGCACGGTGGTCAGCCAGGCGAGCCCGAGGTCGGTGCCCGTGAGGAACACGCCCATCGACTGCCCGAAGCCGGCGTCGAGGCTGACGGCCCCGCCCGCGACGCTGAGGTAGGTGAAGAACGTGGTGACGGCCGCGGTGACGGTCCAGACACCGGCTGCCCCGGCGGCGACGTCGATCGCGCGGTCCCACTCAGGCGCGGTGCGGGACAGGCCGATCGTGGCGAGCGCGAGTCCGCCGATGGTCGCGGCCGCCGAGAGGTCGACCAGCATGCGCGCGAGCGGCAGTCCGAAGCGGACGACGGCGCCGGGGTCGGCGATGAGCGCGGCATCGGCTCCACCACCGACGACGAGCGCCACGAGCAGGGACACGAACGCCACGAGCAACAGGACGCCGGGGCCGGCGATGCGCGCGATGCGGTTCACCCGTCAAGCCTAGGCGCTGCCCCGGGCACGCCGACGACCACGCCGGCCTGCTGTGGGAACGACGGAAGGGACGGCGCGGACGCCGTCCCTTCCGTGGAGCTTGCGGGGTCTTACTTGACCGACGCCTTGAGCTTGCTGCCGGCGCTGACCTTGACCGAGTCGCTCGCGGCGATCTCGATGGCCTCACCCGTCTGCGGGTTGCGACCGGTGCGCGCGGCGCGGTGGGTCTTCTCGAAGGCGATCCAGCCCGGGATCGTGACCTTGGTGTCGTCCGCGACGGACTTGCCGACGACGGCGAAGAGCGCGTCGACGACGCCGTTGACGGTGGCCTGGCTCTGGCCGGACTCGGCGGCGACGGCAGCGACGAGCTCGGTGCGGTTCAGTGACTTGTCAGCCATTGGATGTCCTCCTCGGACTTCTTGCGTATGGGTCGGACGCGGACGCCCGGATGCCCGGGACGGTTGTCCCGTGCTGCAGGCCCGGCGGGCCGAGGGCCCGTGGAACCGGTGATGAACCTACCAGCCGGTCCCGGGGTTTCCCGTCGACTCGCCCGGTTTTCCGGGCCTGCCGAGCAACGGGAGAGGCTGGTGGGGCCGATGTGACGACCGACGCGCCCTCCGGCGCGCTCGGTGGACGCCAGGCGGACGACGACGCCCCCACGACCTCGGGAGGTCGTGGGGGCGTCGGTGGTGCTGGTGCTTACCAGGAGCTCTTCGTGATGCCCGGCAGTTCGCCACGGTGGGCCATGTCGCGGAAGCGGACACGGCTGATGCCGAACTCACCGAGGTGGCCACGGGGGCGGCCGTCGATGGCGTCGCGGTTGCGGTAGCGGACCGGCGACGCGTCGCGCGGCAGCTTCTGCAGGCCGACGCGGGCGGCCTCGCGGGACTCGTCGGTGCCGTTCGGGTCCACGAGGGCCTTCTTCAGCTCGAGGCGACGCTCGGCGTAGCGCTCGATGATGACGGCGCGCTGGTTGTTCTTCGCGATCTTGCTCTTCTTCGCCATGACTCAGCGCTCCTCACGGAAGTCGACGTGCTTGCGGATGACCGGGTCGTACTTCTTCAGCACGAGACGGTCGGGGTTGTTCCGGCGGTTCTTCTTCGTCACGTACGTGAACCCGGTACCCGCGGTGGAACGGAGCTTGATGATCGGACGGATGTCCTGACCGCGCTTCGCCATCAGATCTTCTCCCCACGGGCGAGGATGCCCGCCACGACGGACTCGATGCCACGAGCGTCGATCACCTTGATGCCCTTGGCGCTGACGTTGAGCGTCACGTTACGACGCAGCGACGGCACGTAGTAGGTCTTCTTCTGCACGTTCGGGTCGAAGCGACGCTTCGTCCGGCGGTGCGAGTGCGAGATGGCGTGTCCGAAGCCGGGAACGGCGCCGGTCACCTGGCACACTGCAGCCATGGTTTCCTCCTGATGTTCACCGTGCAGCCGATCGGCTGCACCCAAGGTCACTTGCCTGGCGCGCACGCGCTGCACCACCGGAGGTGGCTGAGCGAGGGGGGTGTGCGCACCGCCCAGACCGGCGGTCGGCCACCGTCGACCGCTGAACCCGGGGGTTCAGTCAGGCCTGGAGGCTCGGATCCGGTACCACGCGACCGCGGCGTTCGCGACGGTCGGAGGGCAGAACAACTGGTGCTCCGCGCAGGCGCGGAGAACCAGCCGCCCACGTTACGCGACCGCCGGGCGCGTCGCAAGCCGCGCCTCCCGTCCGTGCCCGCCGGGTCGCACCGGCGGCGGGTACCTCAGCGCCGCAGACCGGACGGCGGCAGGAGCAGTCCGCGTTCCTGTCGGATCCAGTGGAGACCGGTCGCCCGCCGCTCCGCCCTGGTCGCGAAGCGGTACCGGAAGACCCGCGCCCGCACCCACCTCGGCCGCTGCCCGTCGAACGGGTCGTGTCGGAGCAGCCGGAGCGTCGGCCGGTCGGCCTCGAGCAGTCGCAGGACGAACACCCGGAACCACCCGTCGTCCGCTCCGAGCGCCAGGAACCACATGAGCCAGTCGAGCCGCAGGTGGTACGGCGCGAACTGGGCCGGACGCCGCCCCGGGTCACCGGGCTTCCCCTTGAACTCGTAGGGGGACCAGTCGTCCTCGTCCGGGTCCTCCGCCAGGGTCCCCTCGACGATGACCTCGTCCCGCTCCTGCGTCACGCTGCCGAATGCACCGTAGGCGTTGGCGAGGTGCCACCGGTTGAAGGAGGCGTTCATGAGCTGCCGCCGCGACACCAGGTTCTTCGCCGAGGGCCAGGACAGCACGAGCAGCAGCAGGCCGACCACGACCGTCAGCCCCACGAACCACGCCGGGGTCGCGGTCGGTCCGGTCTCCGCGATGCCCTGGAGGAACGGCAACACCGTCGCCACGGAACGGTCGTCGATCGCGGCGAACGTCAGCACCAGGGTGATCCAGTTGAGCCAGGCGAAGTTGCCCGTGACGACGAGCCACACCTGGGTGAGCAGCACGAGCGCCGCCGCGATCGAGGCGACCGGCTGCGGGGCGAAGAGCAGGAACGGGACGCCGAGCTGGACGACGTGACTGCCCAGGGTCTCCAGTCGGTGCACGGGACGGGGCAGCAGGTGGGCCGTCCGGGACATCGGGTTCGGCATCGGCTGTGTCTCGTGGTGGTAGTACAGCGCCGTCAGGTCGCGCCACGACCGGTCGCCGCGCATCTTGATCATCCCGGCGCCGAACTCGAGCCGGAACACCAGCCACCGGATCGCGACGAGGACGACGATCGGCGGCGCGACCTCGTCCGAACCGAGGAACGCGACGACGAACAACGACTCGAGCAGGAGTGACTCCCACCCGAACCCGTAGAAGGTCTGCCCGACGTCGGAGATCGACAGGTAGGCGAGCCAGAGCAGCAGGAAGCACAGGACCGGCACCCACGCCGGCCCCCGTTGCGGCAGCCCGACGACGATGCCGGCCGACAGGACGGCCCCGCCCCCGGCCAGGATCCGTAGACGCCGGTCGGTGTACCGCCACCACCGCCAGACGACGGGCAGGGTCTGCGCGTACCGCCGCTCCATGAACCGCGGGACCGGGAGCAGACCCCGCTCACCGAGGAGCGCCGGGAACTGCGCGACGGCGGACAGGAACGCCAGGCACGCGATCGCCGCCACCCCGCGCTGGAGCACGAAGCGGGCGACGTCGTAGTCCGCCGCGCCCGCCCAACTCGTCCACGTCTGCAGGTCCACGCGCCGGACGCTACGCGGGCGTCTCCGCGGGTGCGTCCTGGTCCGCGCGGTCCGGCCGTCCGGTGGCCGCCCGGCTAGACGCCGTCGGTCGGGCGCGGCGCCAGCGCCTGCACCACCAGCGCACCGAGCTCCCGCGGCACCGTGAGCATCGGCCAGTGCCCGGCGTGCAGCCCGACGATCTCGAGTTCCTCGGTCGCGACGAGTTCCGCGGCCCAGGCCTGGTGGTCGGCGACCATGCCGGCCAGCTCGTCCGCCGCGATCTCGCACGTGATGACCGTCGCCGGGATCCGGTGCCGGGCCGGGTCGGTGTAGTGGAACAGGTCGGAGGCCACCCGCGCGGGTTCGGCGACCGCCCGACGCTCGAGGTCCGCGCGGACCTCCGGCGTCATGTCGCGGACGGTCGCGGGTTCCCAGACGTCCCAGGGCGGCAGCGGGACCTGTCCGTCGACGACCGGCAGCTCGTCGTTGACGCACCCGCCCTCGGGGCCGGGGAAGGTGTCGACGTACACCAGGTGCCGCACCCGGCCGGGGCGTCGGTCGGCGGCCATGGCGGCGATCGGGCCCGCGCCCGAGTGGCCCACGAGCACGACGGGTTCCGGTGCGGCGTCGAGACGTCGGACGAGGTCGGCCACCTGGTCGTCGAGCGTCGCCCCGTTCCGGGTCACCGCGTCGACGCTGTGGCCGGCGGCCCGGAGGACCGGGACGACGTTGTCCCACGCGCTCGCGTCGAGCCAGAACCCGGGGACGAGGACGACGTGCATGTCCGGGAGACTACGCGCCACCACGGACAGCGGCACGGGCGGTGCAGACGTCGCACTCGCCGAAGACGTCGACCACGTGGCTGGCGTTCGAGAAGCCGTTCGCCGCGGCCGTCGCACGGGCCCACTCCTCCACCGGGTCGGCCTGGATCTCGACCGTCCGGCCGCACACCCGGCAGATGAGGTGGTGGTGGTGCTTGTCGGTCGTGCAGGCCCGGTACAGCGATTCGCCGTCCTGCTGCAGCGAGTCCGCGTCCCCGTCGTTCGCCAGGTCGGAGAGCGCCCGGTACACGGTCGCGAGGCCGATCGTCGACCCGCCGTCGCGCAGGTGCGCGTGCAGCGCCTGCGCGCTGACGAACCCCTCGGTCTCGGAGAGGGCGCCGCGGACCGCTTCGCGCTGCCAGGTGTTGCGTCGTGGCTTCTGCACGGCGTTCATGCTGTGACCCCTTCCTTCGTGGTGGCCGGGAGGCTCGTCCCGCCACCGGTCTGTTGCTCGCGGTCCGTCACCCGGTCGCGTCCCCGGCGTTCCCGCCGGGCGCCGATGACCCGACAGACGACCCAGATGAGGAACGAGATGGTCGTCACGTACGGGCTGATCGGCAGGCCGCCGCCCAGTGCCAGCAGGATGCCGCCGACCACCGACGTCACCGCGAACACGACGGAGAGCAGCGGGACCAGCACCGGGTTGACGGTCACCCGCAGGGCCGCGGCCGCCGGCGTGACGAGGAGCGAGAGCACGAGGAGCGCCCCGACGATCTGCACGGACACCGCCGTGGCCAGGCCGAGCACGAGCATGAACACGAGCCCGAGCGTGCGGACCGGGATCCCGGCGGCGGCTGCGACGTCCGGGTCGACGGACGAGAACATCAGCGGGCGCCAGATCACGACGAGGGTGATGACGACGACGGCCGAGATGAGCACGAGGAACCCGAGCTGCGGGTTGTCGACGGACACGATCTGGCCGGTGAGCAGGCCGAACTTGTTCGCCGCCCGGCCCTTGTACAGCGCCAGGCAGAGGATCCCGAGGCCGAGGCCGAACGGCATGAGCACCGCGATGATCGAGTTGCGGTCGCGGGCACGGCTGCCGAGCAGCCCGATGAGCAGCGCGGCGACGAGCGACCCCACCACGGAGCCGCTGACGACGTTGACGCCGAGCAGGAGGGACGCACTGGCACCGGCGAAGGACAGCTCGCTGATGCCGTGCACGGCGAAGGGCATGTTCCGGGCGACGACGAACGGCCCGATGAGCCCGCCGACGACACCGAGCACGGCGCCCGCGAGGATCGAGTTCCGCACGAGCACGAGCAGCTCGCCGTAGTCCTGGAACGAGAAGACGGTCGACCAGACGTCCATCAGAACCGCCCTTCGTCCGGGCCGACCCCGTGCGGGGCTGGTTCACAGTGGTGGTGGCCGACGCCCGCGGTGTCGTGCGCGTCGCTCGCGCCGACGATGACGATCCGGCCCATCGTGCGGACGACGTCGACGGGCGTGCCGTACAGGTCGCTGAGCACCTCGGCGCGGAGGACCTCGTCGGGAGCGCCGATCCGGAAGC
>NZ_QKLB01000029.1:0-4111 GCF_003224295.1 Curtobacterium sp. MCPF17_046
GATCCAGACCATGAGCAGTACGCCGGCGAACGACCCGGCGATGTACGGGAAGGCGACCGACAGACGGTAGAGGCGGTGCCCGGTCTCCGGTGTCGGGTCCCGGAACAGGCGCACCACGAGGATGCCGGCGATCAGGAGGTTGACGGCGGCCACCGGCATGCTCACCACGGCGAACAGCGCCGTCGAGACGATCCACCAGGCCCCGCTCCAGAGAGCCGTCCCGCGCGCACCGAGCCGCACTGCGGTGGTGGCGATGCCCGCGTCACGGTCCTCGACGATGTCCTGGACCGCATCGAAGGCGTGCTTCGCCACGCTCCAGGCCATCAGACCGATGGCCGCGGGCCAGACCGGCGTCACCGCGAGGGCCGCGGGCACGATGACCAGTGGCAGTGCGTAGGCGGCGTTGCTCAGCGAGTCGAGGAACGGCCGCGCCTTGAAGCGCAGCGGCGGCGCCGAGTAGAAGACGAACACGCCGACGTAGAGCAGGATCGCCGCGTTCGCGAGGAGCGGCAGCGTCAGGAGGAAGCCGACGAGGAACGGGACGTTGACGACCGCGACCGCCCAGGCGATGAGCCGCACCTCGGACTGTCGGATCCTGGCACCCTCGATGGAGCCCTTGCGGGGGTTGGCCGCGTCCGTGTCCTGGTCGTAGATGTCGTTGACGCCGTAGATGAGCAGGTTGAACGGCAGGGTGAGCCACAGGATGACCGGTAGTGCCCGCACGTCGAACAGCGCACCGGTGAGCCACACGGCGACGAGCCCGGAGCCGATGGTGTTGATCCAGAGCACCGGGCGCGAGATGTGGACCAGTCGGCGCACGGCCACGCCGATCTCCGACGGTGCTGTGTGCGACACCCGCTCACTGCCGTCAGTCACGGGACCGAGCGTACCCGGCCCGCCTCGACCTCGGTCAGCGGCGTCCCGGCCAGACTGGGTGGATGCGCATGATGCTGCTGACCGCCGGCACCCGGGGCGACGTGGAGCCGTTCGCAGCCCTGGCGCGACTCGCCACGTCCCGCGGTCACGAGGTCCGGCTCGCCCTGCCCGACGACGCGCCCGCGCCCGAGGGGGTGGAGACCGTGGCCCTCGGCCTGGACGTGCAGCGGGTGCTCCGCCCGGCTGGTCGGACGCCCTGGGCTCTCGCGCACCACCTGCGTGCGGAGGTGCGGCCCGCGATGCGTCGGATGTTCGCGGCCGCGGTGCGGGAGACGGTCGCGTTCGGCCCCGACGTGGTGGTGCACCACCCGCTCGTCCTCAGCGCGCCGATGGTGGCGGACTCGCTCGCCGTGCCCCGCGTGCTGGTGGAGTTCGCGCCGGTGGCGACCCCGAGTGAGCGCTTCCCCGCCGCCGGTGGACCGACGGCCACGCGCGACCTCGGCGCTCACAACCGGTCCACCTACGCCGTACCGCGCACCGTCGCACGGTTCTTCGACGCCGACGTGGCGCGCGCCGCTGCCGAGCTGCCGGACGGTCGTCGTCCCGCCCGACGGTCGCCGTCACGCGCGACCCTCATGGCCGTGAGCCCGGAGTTGCTGCCGCGGCCCGACGACTGGCCGGAACGGGTGCACCAGACGGGGGCCTGGTACGACGAGGTCGGGACCGCGAGCCCGGACCGCGTCGTCAGCGACTTCCTGGCGGGCGGCCCCTACGTCGTCGCCTCGTTCGGCTCGATGGCGAGGGGGGATGCGGCTGCTCGGGGAGGCGCGGTCGTCTCGGCGGCCCGCGCCCACGGGCTGCGGGTGCTGCTCGTCACCGGGTGGGGTGGACTGGCGCTGCCTCCCGAGTGCCACGGCCCGGACGTGCTGGCGGTGCGGTCGGCACCGTTCGACGCCGTGCTGCCGGGCGCGTCGCTCGCCGTGCACCACGGCGGAGCGGGCACCTCGCACGCCGTCGCCCGAGCTGGCGTCCCCGCCGTCGTCGTCCCCGTCACCGCCGACCAGCCGTTCTGGGCTGCCCAGCTGCATCGACAGGGGATGGCCGCCGCTCCGATCCCACTGCGCCGCCTGTCCGCGAGCACCCTCGTGCCGGCGATGCGCGACGCCTCGTCCCGCCGGGAGCGTGCGACCGACGTGGGCCGGATCATGCGGCGGGAGCACGGGGTGCAGCGGGCGCTCGACGTGCTCGAGTCGCTCTGACACCCCGGTTCCGGTGGAGGACCGTCCCCGACACTGACGAGCCGCGACGAGCCGCCGATACCCCCGGGTGAGGACGTCGGCCCGCAGGGGGACCGACACGCTCCGACGGAAGGCGACCGCGATGCGTCTGCGCTCAGGGTTCCGGAAGGTGCTGCCCGCAGCGCTCCTCCTCGCGGTGGTGAGCACGGCGGTCGTCGCCGTGCCCGGTGTGACGTCGGCTGCCGCCGGCACCGCCGCCCGGGTGGACGTCACGTGGGAGAACACGTCGAGCTGGCGTACCGGCTTCCGCTCCGCGGTCACGGTCGCGAACGGCGGCTCCACGAAGCTGCGCGGGTGGCGTGTCCTGCTGTCGTACGAGTCGAAGGCCGTGGTGATCCGCGACGCCCGCAAGGTCGCGAGCACGAGCCGGTCGTTCACCGTCGCCGGTCCCACCCGACGCGTCGACCTCGCCGCGGGTGGTCGGGCGACGTTCCGGGTCGACTCGCGCAAGGTGTCCGGTGCGAAGCGCGTCCCCACGGCGTGCACCGTCGTCGGGGCGTCGGTGCCCTGCTCGGTGAACGGCGGTCCCGCGACACCCGGCACGGGAGGCCCGACCCCGGTGCCGACGGCGGCACCGGTCCCGACGCCCTCGACGACTCCGGCGCCGACCGCGGGACCGCCCGCCGGGGGCACGGACGGCTCCGTCGTCATCGGCTGGCGCACCGTCAACGCGTGGCCGTCCGGCTCCCAGTCCTCGGTGACCGTCACGAACCGGTCGTCCGTCCGCCTCGACCCCTGGCAGGTGCGGTTCGTGTACGCCGCGCGCGTCGCCGAGATCTGGGACGCCACCGCGACGACCACGAGCGACGGCTTCACCGCGACCGCTCCGGCCTGGGCCAGGGGCCTCGACCCGAGCGCCGCGACGTCCTTCGGGTTGACCTCGATCTCGACCCCCGGCGGGGGCCGGGTGCCGACGGGCTGCAGCATCGTGGGACTCCCCGCGGGCCGGGACGTCGCCTGCACGGTCGAGAGCGAGTCCGACCCGACTTCAGGGCCCGGGTCCGCGCCGACCCCGACACCGACCCTGACACCGACACCGACACCGACACCGAGCCCGACCGCACCGGCACCGTCCCCGACGCAGGTCCCGGTCCCGACCCCGGTGGCGCCGGCTCCCGTGCCGCTCCCCGCGCCGCACGTCGGTGACACGCTGGTCGCACCGTACGTCGACATGGGCCTCTGGCCGACCGCCGATCTCCGGAGCTCCGCGGCCGCGACCGGCGTCCGCGCGTTCACGCTCGCCTTCATCGTCTCGGACGACGGCGGCAGCCCCTGCACACCCGCATGGGCCGGCTTCGACGCCTACCGGATCGGCGGCCCGCAGGACTTCGCGGGGAACATCGCCGCGTTCCAGCAGACCGGCGGTCGGGTGGTCGTGTCGTTCGGCGGCGCGGTCAACGAGGAGCTCGCGCTGCGGTGCACGGACCCGGCGGAGCTGCAGGCGGCCTACCAGCAGGTGGTCGACCGGTTCGGCGTCGACCGCATCGACCTGGACATCGAGGGCGCTGCGCTGTCCGACACGGCTGCGAACGAGCGTCGCGCCGTGGCGGTCGCCGGTGTCGTCCGGGCCCAGGCGGCGAAGGGCCGCAGTCTCGAGGTGTCGCTGACCCTCCCCGTGATGCCGACCGGACTCACCCGCGAGGGCCTCGCCGCGGTCGCCGAGCTGTCGGCTGCGGGCGTCCGGATCGCGGCGGTGAACGTCATGGCGATGGACTACGGCACCGGTCCGCAGCGCATGGCGACGGCGGCGCAGGACGCTGCGACGTCGACCGCCGCGCAGCTCGCCTCGGTGCCCAGGTACGCCGGGTGGACGGCCCAGGAGCGGCTGTCGGCGATCGGCATCACCCCGATGATCGGCCGCAACGACACCGGGGAGGTGTTCACACGGACGGACGCCGAGGACCTCGCCCGCTGGTCCGTCGCGCACGGGATCGAGG
>NZ_QKLB01000003.1:0-294339 GCF_003224295.1 Curtobacterium sp. MCPF17_046
TGTTCCCCTCACGCGACGCGAGGTTCCGCGCCAGGTTCGAACCCATCACCGCGAGGCCGATGACCCCGATGTTCGCCGTTCCAGTGGACACGATGTCTCTCTTTCGTTCTTGCTGGCGCGTGGAGCGCGCGAATTTGCGTGGTTCGATGAGGCGGTGGTGCCCGGACGGCCGCGCGGCCACTCATCGAGTGGAGACGACTTCTCTGGCGTGCATGCGTCGGGTCGCGTGGCCGTCCGACGTTTCGTCAGGGCAGGGTGACGACGACCTTGCCGCTGCCGCTCTCGGCGGCGGTGTGTGCGTCAGCGATGTCCGCCAGGCCGAACTCGCGGTCGACGCGCGGCGTCCAGCCGCCAGCGGTTCCGAGGTCCGCGCCCTGTCGGAGCAGGCCGGACTCGTTGCGGGCATTCGCCTGCAGGGTGCCGTACTGCGTGGCGCCCTGGTGGTCGACGACGGTCACGACGCGAGAAGCGTTGCCGACGATTGCGACGAGGTCGCCCAGTGACTTCGAAGGGGCGGAGTGCACTGCGGCGTCGACGCCGTGCGGTGCGAGCGCGGCGACGCGGCTGGCGAGGCCATCGCCGTACGTGGTCGGGATGACACCGATGGCCTGGAGGGCTGCGCGGCTGCTCTCGCGGCCGGTTCCGATGACGGTGGCGCCGGCAGCCAGCGCGAACGCTGCGACGGCGGTACCGACGGCGCCGGATGCGCCCTCGATCAGGAGTGTCGCACCATTGAGGTCACCGAGTTCCTGGACTGCGGCGGCGGCGGTGGCGCCGGCGAGGCCTGCTGCGGCGGCCTGCGCGGTGCTCCACTGCTCGGGGACGTGGCTCCATGCGGTGAGGACGGCGAACTCGGCTGTGGTGTCGCTGACACCGCCGAGGCCGAAGACGACGTCGCCGACCTTGGTGTCGGTCACGCCGGCACCGACCTCGTCGACGACGCCGACGGCGTCACGGCCGGGAACGGCGGGCAGGTTCAGGGGCAGGAACTCGGCGAGCTGGCCGGCGCGCAGGAGGACATCGATCGGGTTGACGCTCGCGGCCTGGACCGCGATGCGGACAGCGCCTTCCCCGGCGTGGGGCTCGGGAGCGTCCTCGATCACGAGGACATCGGGGGCTCCGTAGGAGTGGAAGCGGGCAGCGCGCATGGACTTGGTTCTCTCTGTGGGAAGGCGCGGCAGCGAATGCTTGCCGCGGAAAGGAACGCTACTGCTGTTTCCTTTCTGCGGCAAGTAACTTAGACTGGGAACGTGACAGACGACCGCCTCTCCCCTCAGGAAGACCGCACCTGGGCCCTGCTGGTCGGCGTGATGATGTGGCTTCCTGCGGAACTCGACACCTGGCTCGAGGGCGTCGCCGATCTCAGTCACGCGGAGTTCGGTGTCTTGCGCTGTCTCTCGACGAGCGAGGATCGCGAGATCCACATGAGCCGGCTCGCTGCGACGGCGAGCGTCACCCCTTCCCACCTGTCACGCATCGTCGGTCGGCTGGAACGTCGCGGGCTCCTGCTGCGCAGCACCGACCCGGCCGACGCGCGGCGGACCCTGGCGCGCTTGACCGAGTCCGGAGCCACCCTGATCGACGAGGTCGAGCCTGGCTACGTCGCAGAAGTTCGCGGGCGTGTCTTCGGGCTCCTCGGCGCCGACCAGATGAACCAGCTCGAGGACTTGGCGGAGGCGATCCTCACCCCGCTTCGCGGCGAGTGCATCGAACTGCTGCCGCCTCGCGCAGCACGATCACGATGACCAAGCGACAACTCCGGCCGACCATGGCCGGTCTCGATGGACGATCCCCTACCTGAACGACCACGAGCGACCGAGGTGGCGTTCGGTAGCCCACCGGTCATCGGACGACTGTTGCCGAGGATGCTGCGCTGCGCAACGCCAGGACGTGGCTTCGGCGTGAGGCATGCGTCCGAGACTGGCCTCGTCCTGATCCTCGCCGGCTTCGACCGTTTCACTCAACGACTCCCACGGACCGCCGACCATGTGCAGCACATCCCGCAGAGGCAAGGACGCTACGCAGCTCTCTTCGGGAATCGGCTCCTCACGATCCTGTCCTGAAGGGGATCGTTCCAGGGCACCTGATCGGCTGCGGCGTCTGCTGACGGTCACCGCCCGCAGCGCTGTAGTTCAAGCCGCTGCGCGTCGGAGAGTGCCCTCAGCGCACCAAGATCGACGAGCCAATCAACGACCCGTCCCACGGCTTCTGCTGCAAGCACCAGCCGCTTGAGGGGCAGCGATGGTCACACGGTGGCGCGGTAGCGCAGCCCGTCGACCAGGAGCCCGACGAGCTGCTGGCTCTGCTCGGGCGTCGCCGCACCGTGGGACAGGTCGGCGACCGCCCGGAGCAGCTGGGGTGCGTCGATGTCGGCGCGGACCGTTCCGGCTGCTGACGCTGCGTCGAGCAACTCCGCCAGGGTGCCACCGAGCCGTGCGACGAAGTAGGCGGGGAGGGCTGCGAAGGCGGCGTCGCCGGACTGCAGCGCGGCGGCGAGCCCGCGTTTGGTGGCGACGAACTCCGTGAACCGCTGGAGCCACCGAGCGAGCGCCTCGTCGGGCGCGTGTGCTGCGCGCAGGTCGTCGGCGGCGTCCGCACAGGCTTCGACGGCCTGCTGGAACACCGCCACGACCAGGTCGGATCGCTGGGGGAAGTGGCGGTACAGGGTGCCGACGCCGACACCTGCCCGGTCGGCGATGGCCTTGGCAGGGGCGTCGACGCCGTCGGAGGCGAAGACGGCCTTCGCGGCGTCGATCAGCGCGTCCAGGTTGCGGCGGGCGTCGGCACGCACGGGTCCTCCTCGGATGGGGGTTGTGAAACGGAAAGGCGTTCCGTATAGTTTCGGAAGAGCGTTCCACTTCGAGCCAGCCTACGACATCTGCACTCGGGACGCCATCGACAGGAGGAACCCATGCAGTACCGCACCCTCGGCAAGACCGGCATCCAGGTCAGCCCCTTCGCGCTGGGCGCCATGATGCTCGGCACTGACGGCCGCATCGGCAACGGTGACGAACAGGACTCGATCCGGATCGTCCACCGGGCACTGGACGCCGGCATCAACCTCATCGACACCGCCGACCGCTACTCGCAGGGTGGGTCGGAGATCCTGCTCGGCAAGGCGCTCGCGGGCCGGCGTGACGACGTCGTGCTCGCCACGAAGTTCAACGGCCCGATGGGTGACGATCCGAACCGCCGCGGGAACTCCCGTCGGTGGATCATGCGGGCGGTGGAGGACTCGCTCCGTCGTCTGCAGACCGACCACATCGACCTGTACCAGGCACACCGACCGGACGACACGGTCGACCTCGAGGAGACCCTGTCGGCGCTGACCGACCTGGTGCGCAGCGGAAAGGTGCGTGCCATCGGCACGAGTGACTTCCCGGCGTCGCTCCAGGTGGAGGCGCAGTGGACCTCGGAGCGCCGGGGGCTGGAGCGGTTCCGGACGGAGCAGCCGACCTACTCGATCCTGAACCGCGGCATCGAGCGCGAGGTCCTGCCCGTCGTCGAGCGCTACGGCATGGGCGCCCTCGTCTGGAGCCCGCTGGCCGGCGGCATGCTGACCGGCCGGTTCCGCAAGGGCCAGCAGAGCGACCTCGCCCGTGTCGGCATGTTCCGCCACAACCAGGACGAGCGACGCATCGACGCCGTCGAGCAGGTCGTCGCGCTGTCCGAGGACACGGGCATCCCGATGACCCACCTCGCGATGGCGTTCGCGATCGCGCATCCCGGCGTCACGAGTGCACTGATCGGCCCGCGGTCGATGGAGCAGCTCGACGACCTGCTCGCAGGTGCCGACGTGGCGCTGTCGGACGAGGTCCTCGACCGGATCGACGCGATCGTTCCGCCGGGCACGGACGTCGGACGGCTCGACCAGCAGTACGCGCCGCCGGCGGTCCTGGAGGCCAGCCTGCGTCGACGTCCGGCACCTGAGCGCCGAGCGGCCTGAGGGCGACGGCCGGCCCCTCGAGACGACGGGCTCCTCGATGCGGTCGAACGGCACGATCCGGACGTCGGTCGTCACGAACACGGCTCGCGGCTCGTCGGCGCCGTCGAGGACGGTGCTGTGCTCGCCGACCTCCGGCAGGGGTTCACCGGTGGCCTCGTGGTCCCACAGCGAGGACGCGCTGCGCTGCGCACCGGACGTGACAGGATCGATCCGTCCCCACGAGCCTCCCGGAGCACCGATGACCACGCGCGTCCCCGCCGCCGCGGTGCCGCCGCGCCAGCGTGCAGCGGTCGCCGCCCCGAGCTGGACGCCGGTGGTGTCCTCCGAGAAGGCCGACCTGTACGGCAGCGACGACAGCCGCCGCGAGCTCCATCCGTAGATGCGTGACGGGCGCGCCCCGCGCCTCCAGGCCGACGGCTCCCACCCCGCCACACCAGGCGGGGGAGCAGCGGCCCGACCCCGCACCATCCACCTCTCGGAACAGGAAGCACCGTCATGCCCGCACGCACCCTCACCCCCTCCGGCTCCCCGGCGATCGACTGGGCGACCCGGTCCATGCCGCTCCTCGCGGCCAGCATCGAACAGGACGCCCCGGTGTTCGCCGGCCTGCACGTCGGCATCTGCATCCACATCGAGCCGAAGACCGCCGTCCTGTGCCGGTGGCTGCTCGACCAGGGTGCCCGCGTGACGATCACCGGCAACGTCGGCACGACCGTGCCCGAGACGGCGGAGGCCCTCCGGACGCTCGGCGTCACGGTGATCGGCGGCCGCAGTGACGACGCCGAGCAGCACGACCGGAACCTCGACGAGCTGCTGGCTGCCCTGCCGGACCTGGTGATGGACAACGGCGGCGAGCTCATCGCGAAGCTGACCAGGGGGGCGCCGCGGTCGAGCACGTTCCTCGGCGCGACGGAGGAGACGACCACCGGCGGCATCGCGATCCGCGCCCTGCCCCAGGCGCCGGACTTCCCGGTGGTCGTCATCAACGACAGCCGGCTGAAGCTCATCGTCGAGAACGAGCACGGCGTCGGGCAGAGCATCGTGCAGGGCTTCATGAACGCCACGAACGCCATGGTGCCGGGAGCCCGTGCCACCGTGGTCGGGTACGGCCCGTGCGGCAAGGGCGTCGCGGACACGCTCCGGAGCCTCGGGGCCGTCGTGAGCGTCGTCGACACGGACCCGTTCCGCGCGCTCGAGGCGATCATGCGCGGGCACCGCGTCGGTCCGATGGAGGCGGTGCTGCCCGGCACCGAACTGCTCTTCCTCGCGACCGGCGCGCGGGGCGTGATCGGCTCCGCCGAGATCGCGCTGCTCCGCGACGGCGTCGTCATCGCGGGCGTCGGTCACGAGGGGCTCGAGCTCGACCTGGAGGCCCTGCTCACGGTGACCGCGGAGACCGCAGGCCTGTCGGGGCCGGGTTCCGACCCGGACGCGCGCGTCCTGTACCGCCTGGTCGACGGGCGCGAGGTGGTGACGCTGTCCGGGACGCGGATGATCAACCTCACGGCCGCGGGCGGCAACCCGATCCAGGCGATGGACCTCGGGCTGTCACTGCAGGCGCGGAGTCTCGCGGCGATCGCGCGCGGGGACGTCCCGGCGACCGAGGTCGGGCCGGTGCCGGCGGACGTCGACTCCTGGCTGGCGACGGCGCTCGTCGCGATGCTCGGGAAGGACGGTCGGTAGCGCTGGGGCGCCGCATCACCGGGGGAGATCCGCGTCGACCGGACGCGGAGCGTGCTCCCTGGCTACGGTGGTGACTGACTGGTCGGGGGGATCATGACGAACGTGCAGCGGGACGACCTGGTGGTCCATCGGGACACTCGACTGCGGCAGTGGTCGATCGCCCTGGCGGTGCTGGGCCCGGTGCTCGCGGTCGTCGCGTTCTGCATCCTGGTCGGGTTCAGCCTCGACTCGTCGTTCGGGGATCCCGCCAACGCGTTCGAGTACCTCCACGTGTGGGTCCTCGCGATCGTCCTCGGCGGACTGGTCCCGATGGCGGGTGCCGTCGTGCTCGCCGTCCTGTGCGTCGTCCGACGGTCGCAGTCCTTCGCGGGTGCGCTCGTCGGCGGTGCCGCGGGCCTGCTCCTGACGGCACTGCTGGCGCCGGCGCTCTTCGCGAACCGGATCCCGGACGCGCAGGAGTACCGGGCCGCGCTCGACCGCACCACGGCCGCAGAACGGCAGGACCCCGACTCGATGCGCGACGAGTTGGAGCAGGTCCACGCCGACGCCGTCGCCACGCTGCCGGAGCCGCCGCCGTCCGGCTCCGCCCCGGAGCCCGGCAGCGAGTCGTCCGACGACATGCGATGGCTGCGCGGGGACATCTGCGACCTGTCCGTCGGCTACGACGGCGCCGACTGGTCGAGTGTGGACCTCGAGTCCTACGAGGTCGACGACGTCCAGGACGCGCTCGACGCCATCCGCGAGGACGCCGAGGCACACGGCCGCTCCGTCGAGGTGGAGACGGACGACGACACCGGTGGCGTCTCGCGGCTGGTCGTCTCGACGCGCTCCGGAGACCTGTTCGTCGACGTGGAGTCTCCTGTCCCGCCGCCCGGACACGAGGCATCGACACTCGAACTGGACGCGGTCACCCACTGCGTCGTGGACTGACGAGTTCGGGCACACGGCTGACGTTGACTCCACCGCGGCTGCACGTCAGGCGCACCGGGACCGTGCGTCCCCTGCGCCTGTGCCCACGCGCACGCCGGACCGAGGAGCGTGGGACACAGCGCGCCCCCGACCCTCCGGGTCCCGGACGGAACGCGACGAAGGAGCTCCACCATGACCAGCACCACCGCCAAGCACGTCACCCTCGACCCGACGGGCACCCTGCGCACCCTGGTGCTGCAGGAGCCGGGAGCCCAGGACGTGGACCTGACCGTTCGTGGCATGGCCCCGGAACGACTCCGCTACCTGGGACGGATGTGGGCGGCGACACACGCCCGCCTGCACCGCCCCCTCGCTGCCGACGGGTACGGCTACCGCGTCGTGGGTTCGCTCGCCTGATCGACGGACTGGAGGCGCGGGGGCTCAGTCGCCCATCGACACCACGACCTTGCGGGCGGACACGCCGTTCCGCAGCGTCTGCAGGGCGCCGGGGAGGGCCTCCAGTCCGTGTCCGACGACCATCGCCTCCGGGGCCGCGCGGAAGCGTCCGTCGGCCAGTGCTGCGGGCAGGAAGTCGCGGAAGACGGCCGGACCGACGGGGGAGACCACCGGGGTCCCGCCCCAGATGGCGGAGACGCGGATGCCGCGGAGGCGGGCGATCCGCGACCGCACCGCGGTGACCGGATCGGGGTAGGCGGACGCGATGCGCTTCGCGCCCGATGCACGACGGGTGATCCGCAGGGCGTGCCCGAGCGACCCACTGCCGATGGCGATCGTGCCCGCGAGCCGACGGTCCCGCAGCGCCGCGACGACCTCGGCGTCCACGTCGTCGTCCCGGTAGTCCAGGACGGTGTCGGCGCCGAGGGAACGGACGAGGTCGTGGTTCGCCCGACCGGCGGTCGCGACCACCGTGTAGCCGCTGGCACGGGCGAGCTGGACGGCGTTGCTCCCGACGCTCGTCGACGCGCCCCAGACGAGGACCACCTGGTCGCTCCGGTCCGCGCGGTCGCCCGGCAGGGGGAGGGCGAGCTGGTCGGCTTCGTACAGACCCGCGGCCGCGGTCGCCAGCGCGAGCGGCAGGACCGCGGCCTGCTCGAATGACAGGTCGTCCGGGAGGCGCGTGGTGACGCGCTCGAGGACGGTCACGATCCGCTGGAACCCGCCCTCGGCCGCGCTGTTCCGCGGCTTCTCCTGTCCGGCGGCGAACGCGGTCACCCGGTCGCCCACCGCGAGGGCCGTGACGTCCGGTCCGACGGCGAGGACCTCGCCGGCGACGTCGCTGCCGAGGACGGTCGGGAAGCGCACCCACGGGGTCACGAGGCGCCGGAGCGGGCCGGTGATCGCGTCGACCGGGTTGACCGCCACGGCACGGACGCGGACGACGACCTGGCCGGCGGCTGGGGTCGGCACCGGGGTGGGGCGGACCTCGAAGGGGCCGCGGGGGCTGAGCAGGAAGAGTGCGGCGTTCGTGGTGGTGGGGTTGTCGGCGGTCATGCGGGCTCCTCGCTCTCCGGTGCCGATCATCGCGATGACACGTGATGTCATCGTACGCCTCATGACACGTCGTGTCGTCAGCTACGATCGGACGATGCGATGGGCTCCGGATGCACGAGGACGGCTCGAGCGCGCCGCGTTCGAGCTCTTCGCCGAGCAGGGGTTCGCCGCCACGACGGTGCCGCAGATCACCGCGCGCGCCGGCTTGACCACCAGGACGTTCTTCCGGCACTTCACCGACAAGCGCGAGGTCGTCTTCGCCGGGTCCGAGATCCCCGAGACCGCAGCGCGACTGATCGTCGGCGCACCGGCGGACCTCGAGCCGATGCAGGTCGTCCGGCACGTGCTGCACCAGATCGCGGCGGCGCGCTTCGACGGCCACCACGAGCAGACCGCCGCCTGGCGCCGGATCATCGAGGGGAACGACGAACTCCGTGACCGGGACGCCCGCAAGCGGTCCGACCTGGTCCGGGCCGCGCAGGCCGCCTTCGTCGAGCGTGGACAGACCCCGCTGCAGGCGGCCGTCGTCGCGGAACTCGGCGTGCTCGTGTTCCAGGTCGCCCTCGAGCAGTGGGCGGCGGGGACCGGGGAGCGGTCGTTGGCCGAGACGATCGACGAGGTGTCCGCGCTGGTCCGGGAGCGGGCAGTGGTCCCTGCGACGGGTACCCCGTCGCCCGACACGCGTCCGGTCAGCGACCAGCCGGAGCGCTGACCGTCGGGTCGCCCTCACCGGCCGGCCCCGAGGAGCGGTACGGCAGCATCCCGGTGTCGGCGTACCCGCGAGCCAGCCGGATGGCGGCCATCCAGCCCCACACACGCGTCCGCTTGCCGATGTACGCCGGGCCGAACCAGGTCTCCTGTCCGGCGTCACTCGGAGGCACCGATCCGACGACCTGGAGGCCGCCCTCGGTGAACACCTCGATCCGGGTCGCAGCACGCTCGAGCGGCGCGACGCCGCTGACGGTCTCCGGTGACGGCGGCCCGTCCGCCCGCCAGTCGAGGATCCCGACGACGAGGTTCACGCGGACGCGCGGCTGCAGTTCGAGGACCTGCAGACACGACCACCGCCCGCTCTCGCCCTGCACGGGGACGAGGTCCCCGACCCGGAGCGCGGTGGCGCTGCGCGGGGAGAACGGGAACGTCCTGGCGGTCACCATGCCGTCGACACTACGGGCCGGGATGGGAGGATCGTGCCCATGCGCGCCGTCACCTTCACCGCCTTCTCCGCGACGCCGGCCGTCACCGAGGTCCCCGACCCGGAGTGCCCGCCGCACGCCGCCGTGGTCCGCGTGGTCGCGACCGGCGTCTGCCGCAGTGACTGGCACGCCTGGCACGGGCACGACGACACGGTGTCGCTGCCGCACGTCCCCGGACACGAGTTCGTCGGCGTCGTCGAGCAGGTCGGGGACGAGGTCCGGCAGTGGCAGGCCGGCACACGCGTCACCGCCCCGTTCGTGAACGCGTGCGGCACCTGCCCCACGTGCGTCGCCGGCCGCCAGAGCATCTGCCCGAACCAGACCCAGCCCGGGTTCGACCGCCCCGGGTCCTTCGCCGAGCGGGTCGTCGTGCACCACGCGGACACGAACCTCGTCGCCGTGCCGGACGCCATCGACGACGCCACCGCCGCCGGACTCGGCTGCCGGTTCGCCACCGCCTACCGCGCGGTCGTGAACCGCGCCCGAACCGCCCACGGCGAGCACGTCGTCGTGTTCGGCTGCGGGGGAGTCGGGCTCTCGGCGATCGTCGTCGCCGTCTCCCGCGGTGCACGGGTGACCGCAGTGGACGTCTCCGCCGAGGCGCTCGCGCTCGCCCGCACCCTCGGCGCCACCACCACGGTCGATGCGCGGACGGACGACGTCGACGAGCAGGTCCGAGCGGCGACGGACGGCGGCGCGCACGTCGTGGTCGAGGCGCTCGGACGGGCCGCCCTGGTGCGGCAGGGCATCGCCGCCCTCCGCCCCGGCGGTCGGCACGTGCAGGTCGGGCTCCTCGCCGGCGCGGAGGCCAGCCCCCAGGTCGACCTCGGCCGCGTCATCGGCCTCGAGCTCGAACTGCTCGGCAGCCACGGGATGTCCGCGCACGAGTACCCGGCGATGCTCGCCGAGATCGCCGCGGGCCGTCTCGACCCGGCACCGCTGGTCGGGCGGACGATCGCGCTCGAGGACGCGCCGGCGGCGCTCGCCGCGATGGACCGGCCGGCGACGGCGGCCGGCACGACGGTCGTCGTCCTGTAGTCGCGACCGTGTGGCGGCCGGGAGGCGCACCGCGGCACCGCCACGGGCCTCCCGGCCGCGACCGGCCCGGTCCGGCAGACTGAGGGCGGGGGCCGCGCCGACCGTGCGCGGTGACGAGGGGGAACCATGTCGGAACCGCGACCGCGCGTCCGTCGCCGCTGGTGGCTGTTCGCACTGCTCGTCGTGGTCGTCGACGTGCTGATGGTCCTGCCACTGCCCTTCCTGATCGTGAGCTACCCGCTCGGACTGGCCTCGTACAACGGGATCGCGTACGGGCTGCTCACGTGGGGTGCGCCGGCAGCGGCCGTGCTCACGGTGATCGCGCTGGTGGTGGTGCCGGCACCCCGCGAGTTGCTCGACGCCGGAGCGGGCGTCCTGGCCGGGCTGATGGCGTTGGGCGGGGTCGTCTGGCTCGGTGTGGCCGCGAGCTTCGGTGGGGCAGCGGGTCCGCTCGGTCTCCTGTTGCTGGGGGCGGCGGCGCTCATGGTCGCGCTCATCGTCAGGGGCGGTCCGCGTTCCGAGCGCTGAACGGGTCCGGAGCACGACGCCGTACCGGTGCCCGGGCAACGTGGCTACCATGCCACCCATGGGGGTCGAATTCGACGAAGCTGCAGCGGGGGCGCTGATCAGGGCGGCGCAGTCCGCGGACGGAGCGTTCACCGGGCAGAGCGGTGCCCGGCGAGGCGCGGTCGAGACCGCGATGCAGGAGTTCCGCGGGGGGTACGCCGAACTGTTCCGGACGGCGAGCGTCACCGAGTCCGCGGAGCGGGGCCGGCTCGCTCGTGCGATGGACGACCTCGCGCAACAGGTCGAGCGGGCGAAGCAGCAGGCTGCGGAGGAGAACCGACGGCTCGACGAGGTGCGGGCGTGGGAGGGCCGGGAGGCCGACCGGGACGAGCGTCGACGGACGCAGCCGCTCGGTCCCGTCGTCAGCGACATCGAGGAGCTGTTCGACCCCCGACCGTCCGAGCCCGCGGTCCGGCCGTCGACGATCTCCGTCGCGTTCACCGCCTCGCAGCGCACGCGTACGAGCAGCGGCAACGCATCGGGGACCAGCAGCGCGAAACCGGATGCCCTCCGGTCCTTCGCGACGCAGTCCCGGTCGTGCAACACCACCATGCGGCAGCACCTGGAGGAGGTCGCGGACGCCTGGACACGGTTCACGTCGAGTTCCTCGTGGGTGCCGGTCGGTGGCTCCGGCTTCCTCGACAACGGGTCGCGCTTCGTCGACGAGAACGAGGCCGACGTCACGTGGATGGAGCACGTGGCCGCCGCGTTCGAGCACGCCGGCAGCGGGACCCTCACGAACCACGCGCTCGACCTCGCGGTCGCCGCCTACCTGACGACGCAGGGCCAGGACCCGGTCGAGGTCCTCCGGCACATGGACGCGGACGTCGGTGCCGCGTGGCTCGCCGCGCACCCCGAGGTGCTCGACGCCCTGGTGACGACACCGCCAGCGTGGGGCACCCCGTCCACCGTGTACTCCGCGATCGTCCAGGCGGAGCGCGCCCGCGGAGCCGACCCGGTCGACTTCGCGACCGTGCTGCAGCGCATGTACGTGTCGCGGGCGGCGGAGAAGGTGGGGATCGACATGGCCACCTGGGACACCGGTCGGGGTGCGCAGGCGCTGCTCGGACAAGTGACGGGGTCGTACCAGTACTACGCACAGCTCTACCTCGACAACCCGGACTTCATGTGGGCCGGGATGGCGAACATGGTCGGTCCGGACTTCGCCGCGGGGTTCCTCGACCTGCACTCGATGCGCGACCACATCGGCGAGGTCGCGCCGCTCCTGCCGCCGTCGATGCGGCCGCTCACGGACGTGCTGGCGGACATGGGCGACGACGAGATCGCCTTCTACGAGAAGACCTTCCTCGACATGCAGAAGGGCATCTTCCTCGACGCGTCCACGATGCACGAGGCGTACCTCGACTCCGGCATGGACGGTATCAAGGAGCTGCGCGCGGCCGGACTGCTCGCGGGTGGCGCCGACCAGTCCCCGTCGGAGCAAACAGTGTCGGCACAGTACGCGGAAGACGCCTGGAACGACATCGACACGGGGATGCGAACCGGGTCGCAGGACCTGGTCGACCGGGGGAACGGGGCGCTGCTGTACCGGGAGCAGCACGACACGATCCAGCGCCAGTACAACACCATGCGGGACCACCCCGTCACCGGTGAGGCCTTCACCACGGTGCTGGGCATCGTCGGGGACGCGTCGATCCCGGGGACGAAGACGCTCGGCCAGTACGAGGGCGGGACGTCCGTCACGGTGGACGCCATGCCGTTGGTCCCCGGGGTGCAGGGGGTGACCGAGACGGTGTACATCCCGTCGCAGAACCTCTCCGAGTTCCCGGTCCGCTGGGACTACATCGAACACGACACCCTGCCCGCCTGGCAGACCCTCGCGCACGACGACCCGGAGCGTGCGCGCGAGCTCGTCGCCGGGTCGGTCCCCGACCGGATCCAGGACCGACGACTCGACCACCGCCTGGGCGACCTGGTGGACGACCTGCACGACACGGAGTTCAGATGGCGATGACACCGACCCGCGTCCTCGGGCCCGCGATCGCCGCCCTGGTGGTCGTGCTCCTCACCGGGTGCACGCCCGGACCCGCCGACCCGGCGCCCGTCGGGTCGTCCACCTCCGACGGAAGCGAGCACGACGTGAGCCATCGAGGCCCCGAACCCACCGCCATGTCCTACGAGAACGGGGTCGAGACCTGGGACCTGACGGTGCCGCCCTCGGTCGAGGCGTTCGGGATCGACACGGACGTCCCGGAGAACACCGCCGCCCTCGTCGGCGCCTATGCCTCCACGGGTCCCGGCGGTCGCCCGGTCAGGCTGCTGCTTCCCGGCGGCGAGGAGGTCCAGGTGCAGGCGACCCAGGTGATCTTCGACGCACTCGACAGCAAAGAGGAGCGGAAGGACGACTCGGGTGCGGTGACCCTGCCCGAAGGTCGGCTGTTCCACCTCCAGGTCGATGCCCTGACGGTCGAGGGCGCAGATGCCGGTGTCGACGGGTACCGGGACGTCCTCCGGCAGCTCGACCTTCCGAGTACGTCCGTTCGGGAGCTCCAGGACAAGGTCGCAGCAGCCGACTCGGTCGACCCGGTGGACGCGTCCCAACCAGTCGGTGCCAACGCCAGCGTGCCGAAGACGAACGGGCTCGACTTCGGCGTGAGTTCGTCGTTCCGGCCGAACGACGAGCCGCTGCTCTTCGCCCTGCGGCTCAACGGCGCGTGGGACCCCGTCCCGATCCCGTGATGTACTCGGGAGGGGGACGCCGCGGACGGTTCGGCATCGGTGCGGGCGTGGTCGTGCAGTCGTTGCTCCTCTCCGGACGCGCAGCCGCGGAGGTCTCGTCCCGTCCTGGAGCCGCTCCCGCTGCCGAAAACGGAGCATCGGGGAGCAAATGAGCAAGGACCATCAGGAACCAGGACGCGACGCTCGCAATGGTGCTGAGAGTGGCCCGCGGCGCTTCCCGGCGGCGGTGATCACCGTCCTGCTCGCCGTCCTGCTCGCAGGGTGTGTGGCTGCCGAACCCATGGGCTCGGTCAGCGAGCCGAGCAACAGCGTCACGGCTCGTCAAAGCGCAAGCCACGTCGGCCCCGAACCGACGGCGATGACGGTCGAGAACGGGGTCGAGACCTGGGACCTGACGGTGCCACCCTCGGCCGAGGCGTTCGGGATCGACACCGACGTCGCGGAAGGCGCGCGGACCCGGGTCGGTGCGTACGGCTCGGAGTCCGGCGGGGGACGTCCGGTCCGGTTCCTGCTCCCCGGCGGCGAGGAGGTCCGGGTCCAGGCGACCCAGGTGATCTTCGACGCCCTCGACAACGCGCAGGAGATGACGGACCAGTCGGGCAAGGTGATCCTGCCGGAGGGGCGGCTGTTCCACCTCCGCGTCAACGCCGTGCCGGTGGAGGGCGCGAAGGCCGGCGTCGACGCGTACCGCGACGTCCTCGAGCAGCTCGACCTGCCGGACACGTCCGTCGGGGAGCTCCAGCAGAAGATCGCAGCGGCCGACTCGGTCGACCCGGTGGACGCGTCTCAGCGGGTCAGCGTCGGGGCCAGCGTGCCGAAGACGGACGGACTCGACTTCGGGCCCAGCACGTCGTTCCGGCCGAACGACGAGCCCCTGCGCTTCACCCTCCGGTTGAACGGCGCGTGGGACCCCGTCCCGATCCCGTGATGGGCGCCGGACGGGCGAGCCGCGGACGAGTCGGCGTCGGTGCGGGCGTGGTCGTGATGTCGTTGCTCGTCGCTGGATGCGCAGCCGCGGTGGACCCGTCCCGTCCGGAAGCCGCGGCCACGGACCGTGCCGCGTACGACGTGGACCACCACGGTCCGCATCCGACCGGGATGGTGATCGACGACGGCATGGAGGTCTGGGACCTCACGATCCCGCCCACCACCGCGGCGTTCGGGATCGACCCCGATGACACCGTGATGGTCGGCGCCTACAGTTCGTCGACCCCGGGCGGTCGCCCCGTCCGCTTCTTGCTCCCGGGGGGCGAGGTCGTCGACGTCCGGGCGAACGAGGTGGTGTTCGAGCTCAGCGAGGACGACCGGGCGATCACGAGTCGAGCGACCGGCGAGGAGCTCTCGCCGGCGGGGCGGTTCTTCGACCTCCGCGTCGATGCCCCGGCAGCTCAGGGAGCCGAGGCGGGTGTGGCTGCGTACCGCAAAGCCCTGCAAGAACTCGGCTTGCCGGATGACACCGTGTCCGAGTTGCAGGAGCAGATCGAACATGCCGCGAGCGTCGACCCCCTCGACTCACCGCGAGTCGGCGTGAGTGCGAGCCTCCCGAAGACGGACGGGTTCCGGTTCAGCGTGAGCACCGCCTTCCGCCCGGATCGGGACGATCCGACCTTCCTCCTCGAGTTCCACGGCGCTTGGGACCCGTTGCCCCTTTCCTGACCTCGGCCGCCGAGGGTGGGCCGACCACTGCTACGGTGCGAGCACGGACCGGGGGGAACACGATGCGGACACTGACCACACTCTGCGCAGCCGTCGTCATGGCGACGGTGACGATCGGCATGACGGGGTGCACCGACGCACCCGACGGCGGGACGCCACCATCGGCAGCCGCAGCGAGGCCGACGCCGTCCGCGACGCCGGGGCTGCCGGAGCACCTGGCCATCCTGCACCGGCCCTTCACGGCGACGGACGCGTTGCCGGACACGGAGGCGACCGCTTCGACGCTCGACGAGGTGGTGCTGAACAGCCAGCGTCGTGCCGGTGCGTGGCACGGCACCACCTACTGGGTGGCTGCGGCGTCGAACGGCGGAGCGTGCCTCATCGCGGAGAACCCCGACCCGGCCAGCCCGGACAACTGGGCGACGTGCGGCGGGACCGATGTGCCGGCCGCGGAGGTGCTCGTGACCATGGAAGGCGACGACGGACACCGGGTCTCGCTGGTGTCCGACGGCTACACCGACCGGGGGCCGACTGCGCTGCACGAGGTCGTCCCCAACGTCTGGGGGAACTGACCGCATGCGTCCGAACGGCCCCGACGTGACTGGACAGGTCTTGTACATGTAGTCTCCTCTGCATGCCCGTCCCACCGAAGCGACGCCTCGTCGCCGATGCCCTCCGCGACGCGATCGCGACGGGCCGCTACGCCCCGGGCCAGCGCCTGCCCGGGGAGCACGACCTGGCCGAGCGGTTCGCCGTCAGCCGCGGGACGGTGCGGGCGGCGCTCGCCGACCTGGCGGACGAGGAGTACATCGCGATCCGCGGCGGCATCGGCTCGGTCGTCACCTTCGACGGCGCCGCGCTCGACCCCCGGAGCGGATGGGCCCGGTCCCTCGAGGCGACGGGCACCGAGGTCGCCGTCCGCGTCCTCCGGATCGCCGCGGTGAGCGCGCCGGCGCTCGCCGCGGAGCTCGGGCTCGACGACGCCGACTTCGTCGCCGTCGACCGCGTCCGGCACGTGGCCGGGGGACCGGACATCTCCCTGGAACGCAGCCTGGTTCCGCCGTTCGGGAGGCTCGCCCGAGCCGTCGACGAGGGTCTCGTCAACGGGTCGCTCACCGCCACGATCGCGGAGACGGGCCTGGTGCCGGCGCTCGCCGAGCAGTGGGTCGACGTGCTCCCGCTGACCGAGGAGGACGCGGTGCTCCTCCACAGGACTGGGGGCGACCCGTTCCTCCACAGCCGACGCGTCTCGCGCACGGCCGACGGCACGTTCGTGGAGGCTGTCGACAGCCTGCTCGACCCGAGCCGGTTCCGCATCCACATGACGTTCGGGAGCGCACGATGACGACGACCAGCACCGCCGCCGAGCACGCCCTCGCCGCCTTCCGGGGCCTGGCGATCGGCGACGCCCTCGGGATGCCGACGCAGTCGCTGTCGCTCGAGCAGATCCGTTGCGACCACGGGCGGATCAGCGGGTTCGTCGACGCCGGGCCGAACCAGCGCATCGCACACGGCATGCCGGCCGGGAGCATCACCGACGACACCGAGCAGGCCGTCCTCGTCGCCGAACTGCTCGTGCAGGGGCAGGGTCGGCTGGACCCCGTCGACTTCGCCCGCGCGCTCATCGACTGGGAGCGGACGATGGCGGCCAAGGGCTCCCTCGACCTGCTCGGGCCGAGCACGAAGACCGCCGTGCAGCGCATCCTCGACGGTGTCCCCGCGTCCGAAGCGGGCTCGACGGGCACGACGAACGGCGCCGCGATGCGGATCACCCCGGTCGGGATCGCGACGCCGCTCGGTACCGGGTCCGACGGGCTCGCCGGACTCGTGGACGCCGTGCAGGACGCCTGCCGGGTCACCCACGACACCGGGCTCGGCATCGCGGGGGCGAGCGCCGTCGCGGCAGCGGTCTCGGCCGGCATCGACGGCGCCACGCGTGCCGAGGCGCTCGACGTCGCCGTCGTCGCCGCCCGGATCGGCGAGACCCGTGGCCACTGGGTCGCCGGTGGCTCGATCGCCGACCGCATGGAGTGGGCTCGCGGCCACCTGGCCACGGTCCCCGACGCCGAACGGATCGACGTCGTGTCCGGGCTGATCGGCACGAGCGTCGCGTCGCAGGAGTCCGTCGTCGCCGCGCTCGCGCTCGTGGCGCTCGACCTCGACCCCTGGCGGACCGTCTGCACCGCGGCGAGCATCGGGGGCGACACCGACACGATCGCCGCCATGGCCGGCGCCGTCCTCGGTGCCGTGCACGGTGCGGCCGCCTGGTCCGCCGACGCGGTCCACCAGGTGGAGACCGTCAACGACCTGCACCTCGAGGAGCTCACCGAGCGCCTCCTCGACCTCCGCACCGGCCCCGGCCGGTAGCGGCACCCAGACCGCCGGGCGGCGGTTCCCCCCTTGCCGCCGCCCGGCTTCCCCCTCGCACCCTTCCGATGACGTAAGAGGACCTGATGACCAGCACGCCGACCGACGCCACCACCCGCGCCGGGACCCTGACCACCGTCGAGCAGCGGGGCATCGAGCCGGTGCCGGCCGCCGATCGCACCGGGACGCCCGGCGCGCTGTTCTGGGTCTGGTTCGCCGCGAACATCTCGATCCTCGGGCTCCCCCTCGGTGCCACGCTCGTCGCCTTCCAGGGACTGACCGTCTGGCAGGCGCTCCTCGTCGCGGTGATCGGCGCCGCAGGCTCGTTCGCCGTGGTCGGGGTCATCTCGATCGCCGGACGCCGCGGGGGAGCGCCGGGCCTGACCCTGAGCCGCGCGGTGTTCGGCGTCCGCGGCAACGTCGGCCCGACGTTCATCTCGCTGCTGAGCCGCCTGGGCTGGGAGACCGTGAACACCACGACCGCCGCGTTCGTGCTGCTGTCGCTGTTCACGATCCTCTTCGGCACCGACGGGGGCTCGAAGGCCCACCCGGTCATCACGATCGTCGCGATCCTGGTCTTCGTCGCCGCCACGGTGCTCATCTCCGGGCTCGGGCACGCGTTCATCGTCGCCGTGCAGAAGTGGGCGACGTGGGTCTTCGGTGCGCTGAACGTCTTCGTCGCGGTGTTCCTCGTCGCCCGCATCGACTGGGACGTCGTCGGCGCGCAGCCCGCCGGCCCGGTCGCCGCGATGGTGATCGGCATCGGGACGATCGCGGCCGGGACCGGTATCGGGTGGGCCACCGCGGGCGCCGACATCGCCCGGTACACGCGCACCAGCGTCCGCGCCGGCAAGCTCGTCGCCGCGAGTGCAGCCGGTGCGGGCATCCCGCTCGTCGTCCTGGTCGGACTCGGCTCGCTCGTGTCCGCCGGTGACCCGACCCTGGCGCAGGCCGGGGACCCGGTCGCCGCGATCCGCGACATGCTGCCGAGCTGGATGGCCGTGCCGTACCTGATCGCCGCGTTCGGCGGGTTGCTGCTGTCGAACCACCTGTCGGTGTACTCGGCGAGCCTCACCACGCTGACCCTCGGCGTGAAGGTGCCGCGGGTCTGGGCCGTCGCGGTCGACGTCGTCATCACCACGCTCGGCGCCATGTACTTCATGCTCGTGGCCGACGGCTTCTACGCCCCGTTCATCACCTTCATCTCGGTGCTCGCCGTGCCGATCACGGCCTGGCTCGGTGTCTTCATCGCCGACATGCTCCGCCGCACCTGGTACGACCCGGCAGCGCTGCTCGACCTCCGCCGTGGTGGCCGCTACTGGTACGCCGGTGGGGTCGCCTGGCCCGCAGTCATCGCCTGGGTCGTCGCGATCGTCGTCGGCTTCCTGTTCACGAACGTCCAGGTGGGCGACGCCGACCCGGTGTTCGTCGGGGCGTTCTCGGACACCTGGATCGGCGCGAACGGCCTCGGCTGGGTCGTCACGTTCATCGTCGCGGCCGCGGTCTACCTGCTGACCGGCGGCCCCCGCGGCACGCTGCACGAGCAGCCCGACCAGTCCGCTCCGCTGCCGCACACCGAGCACACGGTCTGATGGGCCGCCTCGTCTCGGTCGGCAACGTCATCGTCGACATCGTGATGCGCATCGACGCCCTCCCGCAGCCGGGCGGGGACGTCATCGCCGCGGGCTCCGAGATCACGGCCGGTGGCGGCCTGAACACCATGGTCGCCGCCCGCCGGGACGGCATGGACGTCGTGTTCGCCGGGCAGTACGGCACCGGCCCCTTCGGGGACGTCGTCCGGCGGGCGCTGGCCGACTCGCGCGTCACCGTCGTGCAGCCCGGGCTCGCCGACGTCGACAGCGGCTACTGCGTGGCGCTCGTCGACGCCACGACCGAGCGCACCTTCGTCACGAGCGTCGGCGCGGAAGGGCAGCTCACCCGCGCCGACCTGGACCATGTGGACCTGCAGGACGAGGACATCGTCTTCGTGTCGGGCTACGGCCTGGCGCACCCGGTGAACGGTGCGGCCATCGCCGACTGGCTCGAGACCGTCCCGCCGTCCGTCCGCATGGTGTTCGACCCATCGCCGCTCGTCGACACCCTGCCCGGAGACCTCCTGGCCGCTGTGTCCGCGCGGTCGGACGTGGTCAGCGCCAACAGCCGGGAGGCACGACTGCTCTCCCCGACGTCGACCACCCTCGCCGCGGCGACCGCCGCGATCGCGGCGACAGCGCGGGGGACCGCCCTGGTCCGGGACGGCGCCCACGGCTGCTGGGTCGTCGAGTCCGGTGGCGCGCCGGTTCTGGTCCCCGGGTTCCCCGTCGTCGCGGTCGACACGAACGGGGCGGGGGACGCGCACGCCGGCGTGCTGGCCGCCGCGCTGGGGCGTGGGGCGGGCCTCCCGGACGCGGTTCGCCGGGCCAACGCGGCGGCGGCGCTCGCGGTGACCCGGTCCGGGCCGGCGACCGCGCCGACGGCGGAGGAGACGGACGCGCTGCTCGCCGGAGCGTGACGCGGTGACCTCCGCGATCGCCGCTCCCGTGCGGCTGGAGCGGTCCGACCGGACGGTCCAGCCGTTTGCTGGTGCCGATCGTCGCGTTCCGCGGCTGAGGCGGGGCGCCGGTGTTTCCCGCCCGTCAAGTGTTGGTTACGAGCCCGTTTCCGATGCTCGACGAACGCTCACGCTCCTCGAAGCTTCCTCTTGAGAACCCCTTCACTCGAGGAGCCCCTTGTCCAGAACCCGTTCCCGGAGTCGGCTCGCCGCACTGGCGATCACCGCCACGCTGACTCCCGCCCTCGTCCTGACCGCAGCCCCTGCGTTCGCGGCACCGACCCCTGACCCCGTCGTCGCCTCCGGGTCCGACTGGGACGTCACGACCGCCCCCGGCGGGTACCTCGTGTCCCTCGACCTGGACGCACCCCTGCCGATGGTCGACGACGCCCCCACGCTCGTCGTGGACGGTGAGCCCATCGGCCTCGCCACCGAGTCGGCGGACGGGAAGACCCTCCAGGTCCTCACCGCCGACCGGTCCGTCGCCGACGCGAAGGACGTCACCAAGGCCTGGTCGAGCGGCGACGCGGACAAGGCGACCGAGACGACGACGGTCCCGGTCACCCCGGCCGTCCCCGAGAACCGCACCCTGAAGCGGCAGATGAAGTCCCTCGCCACGGCGGACGCGGTCGAGGATCCGTCCACGCCGGGCGCCTACGAGGTGACCGAGGCCGAGTACGACTTCGGTGACCAGGCGATCCCCCTCGCGGCGATCGGCGGCATCCGCGGTGAGCTCACCGGGAAGATGTACCTGACGAGCGCTGCCGGCGAGCGTCCGACCGTCGTGCTGCTGCACGGCCGCCACACCTCGTGCGCGGGCACCGGTGCGAACCCGCTGCGCTGGCCTTGCGGTCCGACCCAGTCCAACGTGCGCTCGTACCTCGGGTACGAGGGCACCGCGCGTGCGCTCGCCACCCGCGGCTACAACGTCGTCTCCATCGCGGCGAACGCCGTGAACTCGAACGACAACCAGCTCGCCCTCGACTACGGCGCACAGGCCCGCGGTCAGCTGATCCTCGACACGCTGGACATGCTCGGCAAGGCCGACGCCGGGACGGCCGTCTCGTACGACGACGTCACGACGGCGACGAGCTCCGCCCCGAGCACGACCACGACCCGCACGCTCGACGACGCCCTCGTCCGCGCGACGACCCGCACCGACCAGCCGGCCGCCGCCTCCACCGTGACGGCGGCGTCGCTCAAGGGCCGGTTCGACCTGACGCACGTCGGCATCATGGGCCACTCCCGCGGCGGTGAGGGTGTGGTCTCGGCCGCCACCCTCAACGAAGCGCTCCCGAAGCCGTTCGGCATCGAGTCGGTCCTGCCGCTCGCACCGGTCGACTTCGGCCGCATGACGCTGCCCGACGTGCCCACCGCCGTCTTCCTGCCCTACTGCGACGGCGACGTGTCGAACCAGCAGGGGCAGCACTTCATCGACGACTCCCGGCACGCATTCGGTGACGAGGTCCTCCGCTCCGCGGTGTGGGTGATGGGCGCGAACCACAACTTCTTCAACACCGTGTGGACCCCGGGCAAGTACCCGGCGGCGACCGGCGACGACTGGAACGTCCGCGACACCACGTCGACCTGCGCCACGACCAGCCCGACCCGCCTCACCGCGGACCAGCAGTACCAGGTCGGCGTCAGCTACATGACCGGCTTCTTCCGCCTCACCATGGGCGGCGAGACCCAGTTCCAGTCGATGTTCGACGGGTCGGTCAAGCCCGCGACCACCGCGACGCCGTTCGCCGACGTCCGGACCATGGCCGCGCAGCCCACCTCGAAGACGAAGCTCGTCACCGACTTCACGAAGTCGAGCTCCCTCGTCCGCACCGTCGGGGGCGCCACGGCCGCGGTCTGCTCGAACCTGACCGGTCGGACGCTGCCGCAGTCGAACCCGTTCTGCGCCACCACCAAGGGCTCGGCCCAGGTGCCGCACTGGACGCCCGGCTCGTTCGCACCGAACGTCCCCGCGTTCCCGACCACCCGGTTCCTGTGGACCGGAGCCTCCACCACCGACCCGGCAGCGCCGAGCACCGGTGAACTCCGCGTCTCGGTCCCCGCGACGGCACGCAACGTCTCCGACAGCACGCAGCTCACGCTGAAGACCGCGCCCGACGAGGCGGTGTCCACCGGCACCGACTTCCGGATCACGGTCCTCGACGGCTCCGGCGGGACCTGGTCGACCGCTGCCTCTGCGGTCAACCCGCTCGCCGTCAACCGGATGCCCGGCGGCACGAACACGACGCTCAACAAGATCGTCCTGCAGCAGCTGACGATCCCCACGGCGTCGATGACCGGCCTGGACCTCACCGACGTCCGCGAGGTCCGCTTCACCGCGGGCGTCGGGGCCGACGGCACCGGCACCGGCGGGGTCTACCTGTCCGACCTGGCGTTCGACACCCCGAGCGTCGGCACCGCCGTCGCCCAGACGCGCACCACGGTGAACGTCGCCCCCACCGCGGTGGAGGAGGGCGCCGGCCCCGGCACCGCCGACGTCGCCGTCTCCCTGTCGCGTGCCGAGTCCCGTCCGGTCACCGCGTACGTCAGCGTCCTCGGCTCGGCGACCGGCACCGTCGGCGTCGGCATGGAGCGCGTGACCTTCGCACCCGGCGAGACCTGCCGCGCGGTCACCGTGCCGACGGCCGGCAACACCATCGCCTCGGCGACGCCCAGCTCCGCCTTGAAGGTGAGCGTCACGAACACCAGCAACGCCGTCATGGGCGCGTCCGCGTTCACGAACCTGACCGTCCGCGAGGACGACGGCGTCACGGCGCCGGCGAAGGCGATCGCGCCGGTCGGCAAGCAGGGTGACGTGTGCGCCGAGCGCACCGCCGCGGCCGCTCCGGTGGCGCTCGGCACCTCCGCTGCGAAGGTCACGCCGGGTACCACGGTCCTGCTCACGGGCACGGGCTTCCGCCAGGGCGAAGGCGTCACCTTCCGCTCCGGTGAGACGGTCGTCGACACGGCCGTCGCCGGGTCGAGCGGCGCGGTCGCCGGCACCCTGCAGGTCCCGGCCGACGCGGACCTCGGCGCGCTCGCCGTGTCCGCCGTCGGTGCCGGTTCCGGCCGGGAGGCCCGAGCCACCGTCACGGTCGTCGCGACCACGCCGAAGCTCGCGCTGAAGGAGGGCAGCCGCGCGACCGTCGGCGGGTCGTGGAAGGTCGGCCGGACCATCACCGCGAAGCCCGGTTCCTGGAACGCGAGCGGGGTCACGTTCACCTACAAGTGGTCGCGTGACGGGAAGTCGATCCCCGGAGCGACCAAGGCCACCTACAAGACGACGTCGAAGGACGTCGGGGAACGGCTGAAGGTGACCGTCACCGCCAAGAAGACCGGCTACACGACCGGGACCACGACCGGGCTGTCGGGTCGGATCCACAAGTAGTGCCGCACTGATCGACGAGGGCGGGTGATCGCGAGGTCACCCGCCCTCCGTCGTCCCACGAGCCGGACGGGAGGCGCAGCACGGGCCCGCCCCGGGCCTCCCGGCCGGCACCGGCGCACCGCGACCACGCGACCCGAACACGGGACTGGTGCGGTCGCCCGTCGCGCGTTTGACTCGTGGCAGGGCATCCGGCCCAGCCACGACCAGGGAGGCCGACCGTGCGCACACTCGTCTACACCAGCACGCAGACCCGACCGATCTCGGACTCCGAACTCGCCCAGATCCTGGCGGTCGGACGCGAGAAGAACACGCGGCTCGGCATCACCGGCATGCTGGCGCACCGCGACAGCAACTGCATCGGCATCATCGAGGGCGAGGACGCCGTCGTCCACGAGCGCTTCGAGCAGATCCGCCTGGACCCCCGGCACACCAACGTGCGGGTGCTCTGCGACGACCCGGTGCAGCAGCGGTCCTTCCCGGACTGGTCCATGGCGTTCCAGCCCCTCGACCCGCTCATGCGGGAGGTCCCGGGGTTCAGCGACCTGTTCGAGACGCAGCGACCGAGCGACGCCGAGTTCGGTGCGTCGCGGGCCCGCGCCCTGCTCGAGTGGTTCCGCAAGCACCCGCTCGCGCCGCTGACGAACCAGAACGCGGCCGACGACGAGGTCCCGCGGACGCGTGCCCTGAACGGCGCGATCGCGGTCCTGCACGACGGCGGTACGACGGGCTTCTCGATCGAGGCGGTCGCCGAGCGCAGCGGCATGAGCGTGCCCGAGATCGAGGGGCTGTTCCCGAACCGGCACGCCCTCCTCGCGGCGACGGTGGAGCGCTGGACGCGTGCGGTGTCGGCACCCCTGCTCCCGATGATCACGGAGCGCGGAACGGTGGCGTTCATGCACGCCCTGCTGGCCGCGCACGTCGAAGAGTCGGGACTGATGCGCCTGCTCGCGTCGACACTCGCCGCGGCGACGGACCCCTCGGTCGACGGTGCCGACTACTACCGGTCCGCCTACCGGCAGTTCCGGGAGACGATCCGCACGGCACTCGCCGCGGACGTGCGGGAGGGCCGTGAGCCGGCGACGATGGACCCGGAGCGGGGCGCGCAGCAGCTGCTCGCCCTGTACGACGGTCTCCGGCTGCAGGCCCTGCTGACGGGTGACACCGACCCGGTGGAGGCGTTCGACCGTGCCGCCGCGCGCATGCGGCGGGGGTGGTCGGAGCAGTACGAGCAGCCGAGCTACTGGGAGATCCCGGTCGCTCCGGCACCCTGACGCGGGAACCGTCCGTTCTCCCCCGTGAGTTGGGGGCGGTGGAGCGCTCCGCGATCGGGCAGGATGGACCGCGGGGCGTGGACCGGGTATCCGCGCCCTGCTCGCTCACCCAGGGTGGTGAGCCCGGCCGTCTGGTCGCCTTCGGGTGGTGATCAGGCGGCCGAACACGTTCCGGGACGCCGCGCTTGTCCGCCGTTCGTCCGACTGCGGAACGCGCATGATCGGGTCTACCGTCGCGTCCGTGCGGCAACGGGGCCGCACCGGTCATGAATCGAGCATCATGCAACGACGGATGAGAAGTCTCGTCGCCCTCGCCGTGAGCGCCGGCGTCGTGGGGGCCCTGGTCCCGGCGATCTCGGCGCAGGCGGTCACGACGAGCGACACCCCGGACTTCGGGAGCAACGTCAAGGTCTACAGCCCATCGACCCCCACCTCGACCATCCAGGCCGACGTCGACGCCGCCTTCACCTCGCAGCTCCGCAGCACCACGGCTCAGTTCGGGTCGCAGCGGCACGTCTTCCTGTTCAAGCCGGGCAGCTACAACCGTGTCTGGGCCAACCTCGGCTTCTACACGACGGTCGCCGGCCTCGGGAAGAACCCCGACGACGTCACCATCACCGGCGCGGTCAACGTGGACTCCGGGTGGAACGCGGGCGACGAGAAGAACGCCACGCAGAACTTCTGGCGGTCGGTCGAGAACGTCGCGGTCGTCCCGGAGGGCGGTACCGACCGCTGGGCCGTGTCCCAGGCCGCTCCGATGCGGCGCGTGCACATCAAGGGCAACCTGACGATGGGCCCCTCGAACCAGGACGGCGGCCAGGGCTACTCGTCCGGCGGCTACATCGCGGACAGCAAGGTCGACGGCACCGTCACCTCGGGGTCGCAGCAGCAGTGGTACACCCGCAACTCCACGCTCGGTTCGTGGCAGGGCGGGAACTGGAACATGACGTTCTCGGGAGTGCAGGGTGCCCCGGCGAACGACTTCTCGAAGAGCTACACGACGCTCGCCACCACGCCGACGACGCGCGAGAAGCCCTACCTGTACGTGGACTCGTCGAACAAGTACCACGTGTTCGTCCCCTCGCTCCGGCAGAACTCGAGCGGTGTCACCTGGCCGAACACCGCGGGCACGGACATCCCGATGCGGAACTTCTACGTCGCGCACCCGGGTGACTCGGCGGCGACGATCAACAGCGCGCTCGCGCAGGGGCTGAACCTGTTCTTCACCCCGGGCACGTACCAGCTCGACGCGGCGATCAACGTGCAGCGGGCGAACACCGTCGTGACCGGCATCGGCTTCCCGACGCTCGTGCCGACCAAGGGCAACTCCGTCCTGGTGTCGAACGACGTCGCTGGTGTGAACGTCTCGAACCTCGTCGTCGACGCCGGCATGCAGAACAGCACGCAGCTGATCCGACTGGGGACGGCGGACTCGCACATCGACCACGCGGCGAACCCGCAGAGCATCCAAGACGTCTTCTTCCGCGTCGGGTCGAGCATCCAGGGCAAGGCCAGCACCTCGCTGCGGGTCAACGCCGACGACACCCTGATCGACCACATCTGGGCCTGGCGTGCCGACCACGGTGGAGCCCCGACGGGTTGGACGGTCAACACCGGCGCCACCGGCGTCGAGGTGAACGGCAACGACGTCCTCGCCACCGGGCTCTTCGTCGAGCACTACCAGAAGTACGAAGTGCTGTGGAACGGCAACAACGGGAAGACGATCTTCTTCCAGAACGAGATGCCGTACGACGTGCCGGACAACGCCTCGTGGCAGAGCCCGACCGGAGCGGGGTACGCGGCGTACAAGGTCGCGTCGAACGTCACCACGCACGAGATCTGGGGCGGCGGCGTCTACTGCTTCTTCAACACGAACCCCTCGGTGCACGCCGACCGGGCGTTCGAGGTGCCGCAGACGCCGGGCGTGAAGGCGCACGGTCTCGTCACGGTGTCCCTCGGTGACGTCGGCACCATCTCGAGCGTCATCAACGGGGTCGGCGGTGCCGTCCCGACGCCCGCCGGCAACACCTCGCCGAACCGGGTGGCGAACTACAACTGACCGGCCGTCGCGACGCGACCACCTGTCGAACGGGAGGCTCGGTGCCAGCTGGCACCGGGCCTCCCGTCCGTCGTCTGCGCCGTCAGGGCTGCAGCGCCTCCAGGTCCTCGAGGAGGCTCGGATGCGTCGGCTCCCAGCCGAGCGCCTGCCTGGTGTGCGCGCTCGACGCCGGCTGGTCCATGGCGAAGATCGGCCCGAAGGGACCGAACGTCTCGTCCGGCACGGGCTGCACGGGGAGTCCGAGGCGGCGGCCGACCACGGTGGCGATGTCGACGACGCGGTCGCCCTCGTCACCGACGGCGTGCCACGCGGTGCCGGCCGGCGCGGACTCGAGGGCGATGCGGAACAGCGAGGCGGCGTCCCGCGCGTGCACGGCGGGCCAGCGCTGCTGACCGTCGCCCGGGTACCCCGCGATCCCGGTCCGACGCGCGGCCTCGGTGAGCAGGCCGGCGAACCCGCCCTGGCCGTGCTCGTGCACCGTGCGGGGCATCCGGACGGCCGAGGCGCGGACGCCCTGCGACGACAGTGCGAGCAGGTCGGTGACGGCGACCGCGCGGCTCGCGACCGGACCCTCGACGGGCAGCGGGTCGTCCTCGGTCGCAGCGCGTCCGGCCACCCAGGGCGTGCCGGACACGGTGACGATCGGCTTGCCGCTCTCGATGAGTGCTGCACCGAGCGTGGCCATGGCGTCGCGCTCCTCGCTGAGGCCCTGCTCGAGTGCCTCGGCGCTACCGTAGTCGCGACTGAACGCCAGGCTGATGACGCCGTCGGCGCGGGTGGCTCCCTCGCGCAGGACGTCGAGGTCGGTGAGCGAGCCGCGCAGGACCTCGGCGCCGGCGGCCTCGAGGGTGGCGGCGGACGCGTCCGACCGGGCGAGGCCGAGGACGGTGTGACCGGTGGCGAGCAACTCGGCGACGACGGCGGTGCCGATCGTGCCGGTTCCGCCCGTGACGAAGACGTGCATGGGGACTCCTCGAGTGATGGGACGTTGGTACCGTCACCGTAGGACACTGACGGCACTCTTGTCCCGTCGGAGTGCGCTGACGGGACAAGAGTGCCATCAGTAGGATGGTGGGCATGGCGCGATGGGAACCGGGAGCACGGGAGCGGCTCGTCATCGCCGCCGTGGACCTGTTCACGGAGCAGGGCTACGACGCGACGACCGTCACCGAGATCGCCGAGCGCGCCGGCGTCACCAAGAGCACCTTCTTCCGGCACTTCCCGGACAAGCGCGAGCTGCTCGTCGCCGGACAGGAGACCCTGAGCCGTCTGCTCGCCGAGGGCATCGCCGGTGCCCCGACCGAGGCGAGCCCGCTCGGGGCCGTCGCTGCCGGACTCGAGCGGGCCTCCGGCGAGATGGGGCCGCGGAACCGGGAGCTCGGCCCCCGACTCAAGGCCGCCGTGGCCGCGAGTACCGAGCTCCAGGAGCGGGACGCGCTGAAGAGCGTCGGCATGGCCGCCGCGATGACGACGGCGCTGCTCGAGCGCGGGGTGCCCGAGACGACCGCGCACCTGGCCAGCGAGATGGGCGTCCTCGCGTTCAAGCAGGGCTACGCACGGTGGTCCGAGGGTGAACGGAGCGACGACGACGGTCTCGCACGCCACGCACTCGACGTCCTGCAGGAGCTCCGGAGCGCGACGGCAGCACTCGGCTGATCCGCGCAGGGTCGCTGCACGGGACCGCGGTACCCACGTCAGTCCCGCGCGACGACGCCCTGCCGCAGCATGTCCCGCGCGACCCGGGCCCGCGGGATCACCCACAGCGCGCTCCACAGCGCCAGTCCGGCCCAGAGGCCGAGGAGCAGCAGGGTGATCACCGTGCCGTGCTGGTCACGCATGGACCAGGTCATCGCGCTCCAGAAGACGCAGAGCACGATCTTGCCCCAGCCGCCGACCTGTTGGTCCGCCTGGGCCTGCAGCCGCGGGACCCAGACGTCTGCGGGCACCTCGGCGGGTACGTGCCGGTCGGTCACCCACCGCTCGACCATCACCACGCGCTCGTACCCGCCCTCGGCACGCCAGGACCGGAGCCGCAGCCAGCCGGCCACCGCGGCCCCGACCACTCCGGCGGGGAGGCCGACGGACACGAGCACCTGCGGGGTCGCGCTGCGGAACGACGACAGGACGAGCATGGTGAGGACGAGCGCGAACGCAGCACCCGCCACCGCGGTACCGAGCAGCCGGAGCCGCCCGGCTTCGTCGACCACTCCGACCCCGTGCACGCTCCGACCGTACCCGTGGCGGCCGACCTCCCGCTGCCCGCCGGGGGCAACGCACAGGAGGCCCGTCACCGGTCCGACGGACGGGTGATGGGCCTCCTGGAAGGGGTCCGCCGGTACTGCGGTACCGGCATCGGCGTGCCGGCCCGGGGTCAGTCCCCGGCGTTGATGAGGCCGAGCCAGCGGCCGAAGCCCGCGTGGTCGTCGTCCTGCAGGTGGAGGTGCGGGTGGCGGGCGAGGTCGTCGCGCTGGCCAGGGGTGCGGTCGTCGTCGATCACGGCGGACTCCTTCTCGTTCGGGGGTGTTCATCTCTACACGCGGGCCGCCGCGGACATTCCCGTCCCTGCGGAACGCCGGTGTCCCTGCGGGTGCCGGTGTGCCTGCGAGACGCCGGTGTGCCTGCGAGACGCCTCGGCCTGGCCGGGACGCCGTCACTTCCGGCGGCGTCTCGAGGCGATGGAGGTGTCGCTCGCTGACGGGGGTGTCTCGATGCGTCAGCCGTCCCCGCCCGGCCGTACCGGGGGACACCGCTGCGACCCGGCTGAGTCCGGCCCGCCCGGTCCTGGTACTCCTTGGGGATCGGCTGCGCCCGCAACCGAGGACGAGGTGGACGCCATGGTCGACGCGAGGACCTACGACGAGTCCGGGTACTGGTACCCCGACCGTGCGGCGAAGAGCGGCGTGGAGCTGCTCAACGCCATGCGCCGCTACCGGTCCGCCGAGGTCGCCATGCGCCAGCGCACGCGCGACACCATGCACATGGGCGCCACCGACATGGCCGCCGTCCGGTTCCTCCTGCAGGCCCGACAGCGCGGCACCGCGGTGAAGCCGACCGGACTGGCCGCACACCTCGGCATCACGACCGCGTCCACCACGGCCCTCGTGAAGCGACTCGTCGCAGCCGGACACGTCGACCGGCAGACCGACCCCGACGACGGCCGCGGGTTCCTGCTCGTCGCGACCGACTCGGGCGACGAGACGGTTCGGTCGAACCTCACGGCGGTGCACGCGCGGATGATCGCCGCCGCCGACCGGCTCTCCCCGACGACGATCGCGGAGATGAGTGCCTTCTTCGCCGAGATGACGGCCGCGATGGACGACGCCGCCGCGGCGGTCCCGGACGACGCTCGCGGTGCCGTGGCCGTCGCCGTGCCCGCCCACCACTGACCGCCACCAGCCGCGCTGAGTAGCGTCGGGCACGTGCCGACGTCCGCACCGCGCTGACGTCCGCACCACGGCGGCGTCCGGACCGCGACGACGCCGGCAGGGAAACGAAGGAGACCACCCGCATGTCCAAGAAGAGCCGGACCACCAGCACCCTCACGCGCGCCCTGCTGCTCGGGGTCCTCAGCGGAGGCCGCTCGGCCACCCCGCTCGCCGTCCTCGGCCTGCACCAGGGCGACAAGCGCCTGTCCGGCGACTGGCAGAAGTGGAAGACCTTCGACTCGTCGCTCGGCCGCGCCGGACTCGTCGCGGGTGCCGCCGGCGAGATCATCGGCGACAAGATGCCGAAGACCCCGAACCGCATCGCCCTCCCCGCACTGCTCGGTCGCATCGGCGCCGGCGCCTTCGTCGGCGCGGCGTTCGGGACCACCACGAAGTCCGGGAAGTCGGACCTGCGGATCGAGGGCGCCATCGTCGGCGCGATCGGGGCGCTCGTCGGTTCCTACGTCGCCTGGGCGGCCCGCAAGGCCGTCGGCACGGTCCTGCCGGACCCGGTGGTCGCCGTCGCCGAGGACGCGGCCGTCATCGCCGGCTCGCGTGCGGTGGTCCGCGGCGCCTGAGCCGCGGTCTGCCGGTCGCACAACCTGACGGACGGGAGGCCCGACTCACCTGGTGAGCCGGGCCTCCCGTCCGTCGTCGTGTCGGCGGCTACCAGCGTTCGTGCACGGTGGCGCGGAACCAGCGGTCGTAGAGGTCGCGGACCGTCGCCCCGAGGTCGGCGGGCAGCTCGAGCGAGCCGGCCTCGGCGTTCGACCGGGCCTGCTCGGCGTTGCGGGCACCCGGGATGGCAGCCGTGACGCCCTCTTGCGCGACGACCCAGGCGAGGGCCGCCTGCGGGACGCTGACGCCCTCGGGCAGGGCCGCCGCGAACTCCTGTGCCGCGCGGACGCCGTCCTCGAACGGGACGCCGCTGAACGTCTCACCCTGGTCGAACGCTTCGCCGTTGCGGTTGTACGTGCGGTGGTCCTCCGGGGCGAAGGTGGTGTCCGTCGTGTACTTGCCGGACAGCAGCCCCGAGGCCAGCGGGACGCGGGCCAGGATCGCGACCCCGGCCTCCCGGGCGGCGGGGAGCACGCGGTCGAGCGGCTTGAGGCGGAACGCGTTGAGGATGATCTGCACGCTCGCGACCCCGGGTCGGGCGATCGCGGTGAGGGCCTGGTCGGCGGTCTCGACCGAGACGCCGTAGGCGGCGATCGACCCGTCGGCGACCAGCGCGTCGAGGGCGTCGTAGACCGCGTCGTCCTCGAAGACCGCGGTCGGCGGGCAGTGCAGCTGGACGAGGTCGAGGGTGTCCTGGCCCAGGTTCTCCCGCGACCGGTCCACCCACTGGCGGAAGTTCTGGGCCACGTAGTTCGAGGGGACCTGGTCGAGGCGGCGGCCCATCTTCGTCGCGACCGTGACACCGGCGTCGGCATGCGCGGCGATCCACCGGCCGATGAGCTGCTCGCTGCGGCCGTCGCCGTACACGTCGGCGGTGTCGAACAGGGTGATGCCGGCCTCGGCGGAGGCATCCATCACGGCGAAGGCGTCCTCCGCGGCCACCGGACCCCAGTCACCGCCGAACTGCCAGGTGCCGAGGCCGATCACGGATACGTCGCGGCCGGTACGGCCGAGGGTGCGTCGCTGCATGCCCACGACGGTAGCCCCTGCTCGCCGAGGCCCGCGCGTACGGTGACGGCATGGACAGCAAGCGCATCGTCGTCATCGGCGCGACCGGCCACATCGGCTCCTTCCTCGTCCCGCGCCTGGTGCGTGCCGGACACGACGTCGTGACCATCAGTCGCGGCACCCGGTCCGCCTACGTCGACGCACCGGAGTGGCAGCACGTCGAGCAGGTCACCGCCGACCGCGAGCAGGAGGACCGCGACGGCACGTTCGGCGACCGGGTCGTGGCGCTGCGGCCGGACGTCGTCATCGACCTCGTCTGCTTCACGGTCGAGTCCGCTGCGGCCCTGGTCGCGGCGCTCCGCGGGACCGACGTGCACCTCGTCCACTGCGGGTCGATCTGGCGGGCGGGGCCGAGCGCCGTGCTGCCGGTGACCGAGGAGAACGCGACCCCGCCGGTCGGCGAGTACGGCATCGGGAAGGACGCCATCGCGCGGATGCTCAAGGAGGAAACCGCCGACGGGGGTGTCGTGACGACGTCGCTCCACCCCGGACACATCAGTGGTCCGGGCTGGGCGCCGATCGGCCCCGTCGGCAACCTCGACCCCACCGTCTGGCGGACGCTGTCCGCCGGCGAGCCCCTGCCCGTCCCCGGGCTCGGAGCCGAGTCGATGCACCACGTGCACGCCGACGACGTCGCCCAGGCCTTCGAGCTCGCCGTCGAGCACCGGGACGCAGCCGCGGGGCAGGACTTCACGGTCGTCGCCCCGACCGCGCTCACGGTGCGCGGGTACGCCGCGCTCGCCGCGTCCTGGTTCGGCCGGGAGGCCCGGCTCGATTCCGTCTCCTGGGACCGGTTCCGCCAGGCGGTCCCGGCCGAGCACGCCGAGGCGAGCTGGGAGCACCTCTCCCGGAGCCACGTGTTCAGCATCGACAAGGCGCGGCGGCTGCTCGGCTACGCGCCCCGGTACACCGCGGAGGAGACGGTGCTCGACGCGGTGCGGTGGCTCGTCGACAACGACGAGGTGGCGGTCGCGGGGCCGCTGGTCGTCTGACCCGACGCGGTCGGATCCGCGCTGTCGGTGCTGCTCGGTACCGTCCCGACATGAGCACGATCTACTCCGTCGCGGCGTCCCTCGACGGGTTCGTCGCCGGGCCCGACGACGACCTCGACTGGCTCCTGCAGTTCGGCTTCGACGCGTTCCGGGAACACCACGACCGCTTCACCGCCGGTGTCGGCGCCCTGGCGATGGGGGCCACGACCTACGAGTGGCTCCGTGGACACGACGACGCGTGGCCGTACCCGGACAAGGTGACCTGGGTCTTCTCGTCGCGCAGCCTCGACGTCCCGGCGGACGGGGACGTCCGTGTGGTCACCGGTGACGTGCGGGGCCACCACGGACTGGTGATGGCGTCCGCCGGGGGCCGCGACCTCTGGATCGTCGGAGGTGGCGTGCTCGCCGCTCAGTACCAGCAGGCCGGGCTGCTCGACGAGCTCCACGTCACGGTGATGCCGATCGCGCTCGGAGCCGGCACGCCGCTCCTGCCCGTCGAATCCGGCACGGGTGCGCTCGACCTCGTCGGCACGACGGCGTTCGACGGCGGAGCGATCGAACTGCGCTACCGGACGTCGACCCCGGGCTGAGGACCTGCATGGACCGGGCACCGGAATACACCCAGGCGACAGGTGTTGTCTCCGGTCCACCGTCCCCACCGGAAGGAACCGCATGACCGCGACCCCGCACGCCCTCGTCGTCGGCGCCACCGGCATCGCCGGATCGGCGATCGTCGACCACCTCGTCAGCGACGGCTGGACCGTCACCGCGCTCTCGCGCCGACCCGGAGCCGAGCGCGCCGGCGTCACCTGGCGGTCGGCGGACCTCCGGTCGGCGGCGTCCCTGGGGTCGGCGCTCGCCGACGTCCCGGCGACGCACGTGTTCTTCACGGCCTGGTCCCGCCAGGCCACCGAGGCCGAAAACATCGCGGTGAACGGCCGCATGGTGCGCGACCTCCTCGCCGCACTGTCCGGTGCGCCGGTGCAGCACGTCGCACTGATGACCGGCCTGAAGCACTACCTCGGCCCGTTCGAGGCGTACGGCCAGGGCGCGATGCCGGACACCCCGTTCCACGAGGACGAGCCCCGGCTGGACGTCGACAACTTCTACTACGCGCAGGAGGACCAGCTGTTCGCCGCCGCGGCACGCCAAGGCTTCACCTGGTCGGTGCACCGCTCGCACACCGTCCTCGGGTACGCCGTCGGCAACGCGATGAACATGGGGCTGACGATCGCCGTCGCCGCCGCGATCAGCCGCCACACCGGGCGCCCGATGGTGTTCCCGGGCAGCGAGACGCAGTGGAACGGCCTGACCGACGTCACCGACGCCGACCTGCTCGCCGCGCAGATGGTGTGGGCCGCGACCGACCCGGCCGGTGCCGACGAGGCGTTCAACACCGCGAACGGCGACGTCTTCCGCTGGCGGTGGATGTGGCCGCGGATCGCCGCACACCTGGGTGTCGAGGCCGAGGGGTTCGACACCGCGCCGCGGCCGTTCGAGCAGCAGATGGCCGACGCCGCACCGGTCTGGGCCGAGGTCGTCGCCGAGCACGGCCTCGTCGGGCCCGACCTGGGGCGCCTGGCGTCGTGGTGGCACACGGACGCCGACCTCGGCCGCGACATCGAGGTGATGACCGACATGTCGAAGAGCCGGCTCGCCGGGTTCACCGAGCACCACCGGACGCTCGACTCCTTCACCCGGCTGTTCGACCGGTACCGGGCGGAGCGGCTCGTCCCCTGACGCCCGGACCGGTCGGCAGTCGGTCGGCAGCCGTTCGACCGGCCGGGGCGGTCAGCCCGTGGTCAGCGGGACCTGCACGACCCGGTCGTCGCCCTCGTCCGGGTCGCCGCGTCCGTCGGTGTTGTTCGTGACGAACCAGAGCGTGTCGTCCGGGCCGGCGAGCACCGTGCGGATCCGGCCGTACTCCCCGGCGAAGTACTCGTGCGCTGTGCCGGGGTCGTCGACCGGGACGCCGCGGAGCACCCGGCCCTGCAGGTTCGCGATGAACACGGTGTCCCCGACGACGGCGAGGCCGCTCGGGCTGGCGTCGTCGGTCGCCCACTGCTGGACGGGGTCGACGAACCCCTGGTCCTCGCCGCCGGTGCCCTCGACCTCCGGCCAGCCGTAGTTGCTCCCCGGTTCGATGACGTTGAGTTCGTCGCGGGCGTCCTGCCCGAACTCGGACGCGAACATCGTGCCGTCCGCGCTCCACCCGAGGCCCTGCACGTTCCGGTGCCCGAGGCTCCAGACGGGGGAGCCGGGGAACGGGTTGTCGTCGGGCACGTCGCCGTCCGGGGTGAGGCGGAGGATCTTGCCGGCGAGCGAGTCCCGGTCCTGCGCGTCCTCACTCGTGCCGGCGTCCCCGACGCTGGCGTAGAGCATGCCGTCCGGGCCGAACGCGATCCGCCCGCCGTCGTGGAAGGTGTTCGCGGGCAGGCCGTCGACGAGGGTCGTGGCGTCCCCGAGCGTGGTCGACCCGGCCGGTCCCTCCAAGTCGTAGCGCTCGATGCGGTTGCCGTCCTCGCCGGTCGAGTACACGAACAGGTCGTCCTCGTGCAGGGCGAGTCCGAGCAGGCCGCCCTCGCCCCCGTGTCGGACACCGGGGACCGTCCCGACCGTGCGGCGCTCGCCGTCGGCCGTCAACTCCAGCACCTCCGCGGAGTCCCGCAGGCTGATGAGCGCGTCGGGACCGTCACCGGTGCGCACGACGGACCAGGGAGCCTCCAGTCCGGTGACGACGTCGGTCGTCGCGCCGTCCGGCGCCAGCTGCCCGGCAGCCAAGTCGGCCGGGGCGGAGGCCCGCGGTGAGCGGTCCGCGTCGGGCCGGTCCGCGTCGGACCGGTCCGCCCCCGTGCAGGCGGTGAGGATCAGGGCGACGAGCGCGACGCTCGCGGCCGAGACGGTACGACGTGTCCTGCCCATGGTGTGCCTCCCGGTGCGGTGTCCGTCGATTGCACCCCGTGCAGGTGCACAACCGCTGGGTGGACCGCGACCGGGAGCGCCGTCACCATCGAGACCGGCAGCCGCCCGGGTGCCCGCTACCGCGCCAGCACCCGCAGGGCGAGCGCGGTGACGGCGCGGGTCGGCAGCAGCCGCAGCACGGTCGCGGCGAGTGCGTTCGCCCGCCCGTCGACGACGGACGGGCCGGAGCCGTCGAGCGCCGCGAGGACGGTCGCGGCGACCTGCTCGGGTCGCCGTCCCCACCGGCCGGTGGCCGCGTTCATCGGGGTCCGCGTCGGGCCGGGACTGACGGCGACGACCCGCACGCCGCTTCGCCGTGTCTCGGCCCAGAGCGCCTGCGTGAACGACAGGACGTACGCCTTCGAGGCCGCGTAGGCCGCCAGGACCGGTGCCGGGGCGAACCCGCCGGTGCTCGCGATCGAGACGACGGAGCCGTGCCCCCGCTCGACCATCCGCGTGACCACCGCCGTCGTGAGTTCGGTGAGTGCTCCGACGTTGAGGTCGACGAGGCGGCGCAGGGCGACCGGGTCGCTGTCGACGACGAGGCCCCGCGAAGCCACGCCGGCACTGCCGACCAGCAGTTCGATCTCGGTCCCGTCGCCGGCCAGGCGGTCGAGCAGGCGGGTGACGGCTCCGTCCTCGGCCAAGTCGAGTGCGATGGTCGTGACGGGGACACCGTGCCGGTCGCGGATGCCGTCGGCGGTCTGCTCGAGTCGGGTGGCGTCCCGGGCGACGAGGACGAGGTGCGCTCCCGCTCGCGCGAGGGCGTCGGCGACGGCGGCGCCGATCCCGGTGGAGCCCCCGGTGACGAGGGCGGTGCGGTCGCGCATCTGTGCTGCTGTTGTCATGCGGGTACCGTAGACATTGACGTCAGCGTCAAGGTCAAGCGGAGGGCGGCGGGATCGTGCTGATCGGCGAGTTGAGCGCGGCGACGGGTGTGAGCACGCGGGCGCTGCGGTACTACGAGCACGAGGGGCTCATCACGAGCAGACGGCGTCCGAATGGGTACCGGGACTACGACCCGGACGCGGTCGAGATGGTCGCGCTCATCCAGGACCTCTTCGCGGCCGGGCTCTCGTCGGGACTCCTCCGTGACGTGGTGCCCTGCGTCGCCGGAGACGCCGGGGGACCGCCGCCGGCGGACCTCCTCGCCCGGGTCGAGCAGGTCCGGGACGACCTGCTCCAGCAGGAAGCGCGGCTCGGGGCTCGGCGGGAGACGCTCGACGACTACCTGTCCGGCCGGCGGCGACCGGCGCGCATCGACGCCCTGGTGTCGGCCGACGCGTGCCTGCCGGACCGGACCTGACTGCCGCACGACGGCGCCTGGTTCAGTGGAACGACCACCACCAGTCCCTGGAGGACCACATGACCACCATCGCCATCGTCGGCGCCGGCAAGGGCCTCGGGCTCGCCGTCGCCGAGCGTTTCGCCCGTGAGGGCTTCGCCGTCGCCCTGATCTCCCGCAACCAGGCCCGCCTCGACGAGCTCGCCGCCTCGCTCCGGGAGCAGGGGCACCAGGCCGCCGGGTTCGCCGCGAACGTCCGCGACGGGGACTCGCTCCGCCGTGCGCTCGAGCAGGCCACCGAGCAGCTCGGACCGATCGAGGTCCTGCAGTACAGCCCGCTGCCCGCCAAGGAGTACATGCGGCCGGTGCTCGAGACGACCGCCGAGGACCTCGTCGGCCCGATCGAGTTCTCCGTCTACGGCTCGGTGAACGCCGTCCGCCAGGTCCTGCCCGGCATGCGCGCGATCGGCTCCGGCACGATCCTGTTCGTCAACGGCGGCAGCGCGGTCCGTCCGGGCGCGCGCGTCACCGGCACGTCGGTCGCCTTCGCCGGCGAGAGCGCCTACGCGCAGCTGCTCCACGACGCCGTGCGGGACGAGCAGGTCCACGTCGGCCAGCTCATCATCCCGTTCGGCATCGACGACGGGCAACAGGACCACTCGGGCGCCGCGATCGCCGAGCGGCTCTGGTCGATCCACACCGAGCGCGGCGACTTCCGCACGTACGCGGAGCCGCTCCCCGAGTAGACGGTCGCGGCGCCCGACATCGCGCAGCGGACCCGGCACCGCGCGAGTGCGGAGTCCGGTGTCCGTTCCGGGGTGTCGACGACGCCACCGGCGGGCTACCGTGGTCCGCATGCGACGCAGGGACCGGCCGACCGGTGACACCGCGCTGACGGTGGACGAGGCCACCGCGATCGCCGACCACGCCGAGGCCGGCCGTCTCGACATGGAGGACCCGGAGGTCCGCCGCCTGGTCGGCGAGGCGAACCGTGTCCTCGTCCGGGCCGGCGTGTGGGGCGTCGACGAGACCCCTCGGCAGCGCCGACGCCGACGGATCCTCGCGGTCGGCGCGTCGGTGCTGGTGCTGTCCTGGCTGGCCGGGCTGTTCCTGCCCCTGCTCGCCCGGCTCGCCGACTAGCGCGTCGAGTCCCCTGCCGGCGACGTGACCGCCGGACGGGAGGCTCGCAGCCAGCTGGCAGCGGGCCTCCCGTCCGTCAGGCGGTCCGTCGGACCGCCACACGCCGTCGCCGACCGGCGACCGCCGAGACCCCCGCGGTCACGAGGACCGGCAGCCCGAGTCCGAGCACCGCGAGCGACACCGGGTCCGGGGCGAACGGCATGTGGACGACGCCGTCCGGTGTCGGTGTGAACCGGAGCGTCAGGGCGCGGAGCGGCAGGGTCCCGAGCGCGACCCCGACCAGCGAGCCGACCAGCGTGAGCAGCGCGGCCTGCCACGTCGAGACCAGGCGGCGGACACCGGGCGAGGCGCCGACCGCGTCGAGCACCTCGTCGTCACGACGCCCGTCGGCCCGCGCGAGCCCGATCGCCACGGTCGTGGCACCGAGCGTGACGATCCCGGCCAGGAGCGTGACGACGACCGCGATCGGCCGGAACGGGTCCTCGGGGCCGTTCTCCACCGAGAACCACGGGTACCAGAGGTCGGCGTCGGCACCCGCCGCGGTCTGCCAGGTCGCCGCGAGGGTGTCCGTCTGCTCGTCGGTGATGCCGCCCGGGAAGGACCCGACCAGGAAGGAGCGCTCGGTCTCGAGCCCGTGCCGCTGGGCGCCCTGCGGCGTGAGGAACAGTCCGAGGTGGAGGGGTTGGTCGGTGTGCTCGACCACGGCCGGCAGGGTCGTCGAGCTCGTCGCCCGCGTGGTCGGCTGCTCGCCGTACGCGGTGAACTGCGAGAGGGGTCGGGTGTCGAGCCGGACCACGCCGTCGCGCACGTACTCGGGCCGCATGGAGACGGCGTCACCGCGTTCGAGTGCGGCGCGTGCGGCCCGGGACGGCCGGTGGCCGAGGAGCTCGGCGAGGTCGTCGACGTCTCCGGTCAGGACGTGCGGGCTCGAGGCGTCCGGTGCGGTCAACCAGTCGGAGCACGCTCCGGTGCTGCTGTCGGCACAGTCCCGCTGGTGCACGTCGACGGGCAGGGTGACCGGGGCGTCGTCGGACCCGGTCTCGACGCCCGCGCCGAGGAGTCGGACGTCGGCGTCGGGCAGGACCTGACGCACGACCCGGAGTGCCCGGTCGCGGAGCGCCGCGTCGATCCCGTCCCCGGTGATGGACGCGGTGCCCACGCCCTCCGCGGTGGAGAACTCGTACTGCGCTTCGGTCTGCGCCTGTCCCGCGGCCGCGAAGGTCAGCACGACGGTCGAGACGAACACGACGCTCATCACGCTCGCGAGCACGGGGACCGTCCGGACCGGGTTGCGGACCGCGTCGCGGACGGCGATCCGGGCGGGCAGACCGAGCCGCTCCCCGATCCGGGCGACCCCGGCGAGCAGCCGACGCGCGGCGAGGACGATGCCGAGCTGCGCCAGGCAGGGGCCGATCGCCACGCCGACACCGACCACGAGCGCGAGGTGGTCGTCCTGCACCGGACGGTCGTTGAGCATCAGCACGCCCACGCCGCAGGCCATCGTCATCAGCACGCCGATCCCGGCGAGCACGGGTCCCGCGGCTGCGGCCCACCGACGCCGGGACACGGGCGCGGGGCGGGTGGCGCCACGGAGGGCGCTGTCCACGTCGACACGGCTCGCGCTCCTGGCCGCGACGAGCGAGGCCGCCCACCCGGCCAGGACCCCGAGCACCACGACGGCGAGCAGCACGAGCCACGGCAGGTGCACCCCGGGGTAGCGAGCGCGGTCCCCCGAGTCGAGCAGGTGGAAGGCCGCGACACCGCCACCGATGCCGAGCACGGTGCCGCACACCGCCCCGACGGCGCCGAGCACGAGGCCGGAGGACGACACGACCGTGAAGAGGAAGCGCCGGTCGCCGCCGACGCTCGCCAGCACCGCGTGCGAGCGGGTGTCCGCACGGGAGCTCACCAGGAACGCCGCAGCCGCGAGCAACCCGACCTCGAACAGGGCGAACGCGCCGGCGAGGCCGACGTACCCGTAACTGACGATCGGGTCGTACCCGCCGGAGCTCCTGCTGGCGAAGGGCGGGTCGAGCACGACGGCCCGGGACTCGACCACGATGCCGTGGTCGTTGTACCGCTGGATCTCGGGCCAGGTCACGCTGCGGTCGGGGAGGAACACCTGCGTGGCGTCGTCGTCACCGAGACCGAGGGACCCCCACGGGCCGAACACGGCGAGGGTGGACGACGGCTGGCCGAGGTCGCGGAGGGTGCCGACGATCGTGACCTGCCGCTGCACCGGGTCCTCGAGCTCGAGTGTCTCGCCGACGGCGACGTGCAGGCGGTCGAGCGTGGCGGGTGTCACGAGCACCTGGCCTGCGGCGCGCGGGACGGCGCCGTCGATCCGGTCCCAGTGCCCGTGGAGGGCGCCGGCCCAGGTCTCGCCCTCGACCGCGGTGACCGTCACGGGGACCTCCGGCCCGGCGACGACCGCGGAGCCCTCCCGCACCGGGATGGACGCGGCTCCGTCCGGGACAGAGGTGAGCAGGTCCGCGGTCGGCGGGGCCGGGGTGTCGGCGTCGGTGCTGGTCGGGTCGTCCTGCCAACGCTGGAGCGGCGTGCCGGGCCGCGTCACGGCGGCGTAGCGGTCGACCGGGTCCTGCCGCATCCCGACCAGGTCCGGGCCGTTCGACTCGAGGAGCGCGGCGGACCGCCCGAGCTCGACGGTCAACTCGTCCTCGGTGCTCTGTGTCGTCGACGCGATGAGCACGCTGCCCGCCGCGAGTCCGGCGATCGGCAGCCCGATGAGCGACGCGACGAGCACCGCGCGACCGGTCCGGGCGAACGCCAGACGCCGGGCCAGCAGGAGCGCGGGCCGGAGGGCGAACGGGGAGCGGCTGCGGATCGTCGGACGGTGCGTGTCCCGACGGGGCCGCTCGCTCACGACCGGTCCTGCGCGTCCGACAGGGCCAGCTCCACGCCGGCGTAGGCGGTCTCGTCGACGATTCGGCCGTCGCGGAGGAACACGATCCGGTCCGCCCAGGCCGCGTGCCGGGCGTCGTGCGTGACGAGCAGCGCGCCGGCACCGGAGTCGACGTGTCGGCGGAGCATGCGCAACACGACCTCGCCGGTCTGCGAGTCGAGGGCACCGGTCGGCTCGTCGGCGAGGACGAGCTTCCGGTCGCCGACGACCCCCCGGGCGATCGCGACCCGCTGTCGCTGGCCGCCGGAGAGGTCGTCCGGCCAGGCGTCGAGGCGGTGCCCGAGTTCGACGCTCTCCAGCGCGAGCTGTGCGGCCTTCCGGGCACGCCCGGTGCGCCAGCCGTCGAGCTCGAGTGGGAGCGCCACGTTCTCCACCGCGGTCAGCGAGGGGATGAGGTTGAAGTCCTGGAAGACGAAGCCGAGCACCCGCCGACGCAGGGCCGCGAGCTCCCGGGCCGGACGGTCGGACACCCATTCGCCGTCGATGCGGACCTCACCGCTCGTCGGCGGCATGAGCGTCCCGGACACGGACAACAGGGTCGACTTGCCCGATCCGGAGGTCCCCATCACGGCGACCATCTCGCCCGGACGGATCGTCAGGTCGACACCGGCCAGAGCGGTCACGGCCTGTGCACCGCTGCCGTACTGGACGGCCACGGCGTCGAGTTCGAGGAGCGGGGTCGAGGTCATCGGACGGCCTCGCCGGAGCGACGGCCGGTGGGCTCGCTGCCGTACGCGTCCTCGTCGTCGGGCTGGCCGAGGGTCCCGCGCGACGTCGGCTGGTACCGCGCGACGCTCGACTCCACGTGGTCGAGCCAGCGGACCTCGGACTCGGCCTGGAACACCATCGACTCGAGGACGAGCGACCATGCCAGGTCGGTCGCCGGGTCCGTGGTGCGCTTGAGGCGCGTCAGGTCCTGCAGTGCCCGGACCGCTGCCGTGCGCTGCACCTGCACGAGGCGTTGCACGTCGACGCCGGGGACGGTGACCGCGATCGCGAACTTGATCGCGAGTTCGTCCCGTCCGCGCTTGGCCGGGACCGGCTCGCTGAACCACCGGTCGACCGCCTCGCGGCCCGCGTCGGTCGCCGTGTAGACGACGTGTCCGTCGTCGTCGGCGTCCCCGCGGGCCACGAGGCCGTCGCGCTCCAACCGGTCGAGCGTCGTGTAGACCTGGCCGATGTTCAGCGGCCAGCTGCCCCCGGTCCGGTGCTCGAACTCCCCCCGGAGCTGGTAGCCGTAGCCCGGCTCGGCCACCAGCAGTGCGAGTACGCCCATGCGGACACTCATCGTTCCCCCTCCGACCCGGCGGAGCGCTTCTCCCCGGGCATACCGAGTATGCACATACCCGGTATGCGGCGGCAAGCGGGTCGGGCGGAAGTCATCCTGCAGACGGACGGGAGGCCCGTGGCGATCCCGCCACGGGCCTCCCGGTCGGAGCGGGACAGCTCAGCTGTGCAGCTTCGACAGCTCCTGGAACTCCTCGTCGCTGAGCTCGATCGTCGCGCCCTGGAGGTTGTCCTCGAGGTGGTCGACGCTCGACGTGCCGGGGATCGGCAGCATGACGGGCGAGCGCTTGAGCAGCCAGGCCAGTGCGACCTGCGCCGGGGTGGCGTCCTTCTGCTTCGCGAGTTCGGTGAGCGGGGAGTCCTCGCCGGTCAGGCCGCCGGTGGCGAGCGGGAACCACGGGATGAACCCGATGCCCTGCTCCTCCGACCAGTCGAGGAGCTCCTCGGCCGAGCGGTCGGTGAGGTTGTAGAGGTTCTGCACCGAGACGATCGTGGCGATCTGCTGCGCGGCCTTCACGTCGTCGACGGAGACCTCGGACAGCCCGATGTGGCGGATCTTGCCCTCGTCCTGCAGCTTCTTCAGCTCGCCGATCTGGTCCTCGAGCGGGACCTTCGGGTCGATGCGGTGCAGCTGGAACAGGTCGATGCGCTCGAGACCGAGGCGGCGGAGGCTCATCTCGGCCTCCTGGCGCAGGTACTCCGGGCGGCCGACCGGCGGCCACTCGTTCGGGCCGGTGCGGGTCAGGCCGGCCTTCGTCGCGATGACGACGTCGTCGCCGTAGGGGTGGAGGGCCTCCTTGAGGAGCTCCTCGGCGACGTAGGGGCCGTACGAGTCGGCCGTGTCGAAGAAGTTCACGCCCAGCTCGACGGCGCGCTTCAGGACGCGGATCGCCTCGTCGTGGTCCTTCGGCGGTCCCCAGACGCCGGGGCCGGTGAGCTGCATGGTGCCGTAGCCGAGGCGGTTGACCTCGAGGTCCCCGCCGATGCGGAAGGTGCCGGAGGACGCGGCCGGACGGTTCGTGGTGTCAGTGCCAGTGGTCATGCATCCCGGTCTACGCCTCCGGGTCGATGACCCGTGGAGGCTGCGCACCGGGACGGGGGTACGGCGTCTCCCCACGCGTGAGGCCACCGACGAGCTTCGCGATGCGATTCGCCCGCGCGGTGTCGCTCGGGGCGGTCACCACCCGGTGCACGACGGCGTACCGGTTCGTCGCGTCGAGCTCCGCGAACAGTGCGGCGGCCGTCGGTGCAGCGTCGAGCGCTGCCCGGAGGTCCGCCGGCACCTCGGCGGTCGCAGCCCCCGCGTACGCGCGGTCCCACCGACCGTCGTCCTTCGCGCGGTCGACCTCCGCCTGCCCGCGCGGCCGCATCCGTCCGGCCTCCACCAGCGCGGCGACGAGTCTGACGTTCCGCTTCGACCACAGGGACGCCTTCCGCCGCGGGGTGAACCGCTGCAGGAACGTGGCCGCGTCGAGCCCACGCTTCGACCCGTCGATCCACCCGGAGCAGAGCGCCTCGTCCAGGGCTTGCGCGTACGTCAGGCTCGTCGGGCTGGTCGTGCCCTTCTTGGCGAGGACGAGCCAGACCCCGTCGGACGTGTCCTCGTGCCCGTCCAGCCAGGCGCGCCAGGCGGCGGCGTCGGCGACGACGAACGGCTCGATCTCCATGCCGGTCATGGTCGCACGCGGTCGCCTCCCGAGCCACTGATGCGGACGGCGTCGGCCCACGCGGACACCCAGTCCGGCAGGGTCAGGTCACGGGGTGCGCCACCGGCGGCGGCGAGCAGCTCGTCGGGCCGGACCGTGCCTCCAGTCCGGCGGAGGAACCGGGCCTGCACGACCGCCCGGGCCACGACGTCCCCGTGCCGCGTGAACGTCTGCTCCATGTACACCGCCCGCTCGTCCACCCCGAGCACCCGCGAGCGCAGCTCGAAGCGCTGCCCGAGCGTCAGCGACCGCTTGTAGGTGATCGTCTGTGCGGCCACGACCGGGTACCAGCCGCGCGCGCCGACCACCTGCCAGAAGCCGGAGCGCAGCATGAGGTCGAGTCGGCCGAGGTCGAGCAGCGACAGGTACTTCCCGTTGTTGACGTGCCGCAGCGGGTCCAGGTCGGTGAGCGTCACGCGGAACGGCGTCCGCGACTCGTCCCACAGCGACAGCCGCCGCCGGGACAACCGGATGCGCAGGGTCAGCAGCAGGAGCCGGAAGGTCAGGTTCACGGGGTCGATCCGACCACCACCGGGGCCCCGGCGCGAGGAGGTTGGAGGTTCCCCACCACGACGGTGCCGTCGCCCGCCTCGACCTTGCCGTTTCCCGCTCCCCGCCGCCGCTTCCCGCTCCGCGGTGCATTCCCGGCAGACGGGCACGGTCAGGGCCTCCCTCCACGACGACCCGGGCGAGTACACCGGGACCTGCAGACAACGGACCTGATGAAAGGACCACGCATGCAGACACGCTCCCTCTCCGACCTCCAGGTCGGCGCGATCGGCCTCGGCACCATGGGCATGAGCGCCTTCTACTCCGGCGCCGGCTCCGACGACGCCGAGTCGATCCGGACCATCCAGCGCGCCATCGACCTCGGCGTCACGCTCTTCGACACCGCCGAGGCGTACGGCCCGTACACGAACGAGGAACTCCTCGCCGAAGCCCTCAAGGGCCGTCGCGACGACGTCGTCATCGCCACGAAGTTCGGGCTCTACCACCACGAGGCCGACGAGCAGACGCCGACCCAGACCCGGGCGATCTCCAGCGCCCCCGAGTCCGTCCGGGTCGCCCTCGAGGGGTCGCTCCGCCGCCTCGGCACCGACCACATCGACCTGTACTACCAGCACCGCGTCGACCCGGCCGTCCCGATCGAGGACGTCATCGGGCAGCTCGCCGGCTTCGTGCAGGAGGGCAAGATCCGCCACATCGGGCTGTCCGAGGCCTCTGCCGCGACGATCCGCAAGGCCCACGCCGTGCACCCGATCACCGCGCTGCAGAGCGAGTACTCGCTGTGGACGCGCGACCCCGAGGGCGACGTGCTCGACACCCTCCGCGAGCTCGGGATCGGCCTCGTGCCGTACTCGCCGCTCGGCCGCGGGTTCCTCACCGGCGCGATCACGAAGCCGTCCGACCTCGGCGAGGACGACTTCCGTTCGGCGAACCCGCGCTTCCAGGAGGAGGCTTTCGCGGCGAACATGCGGATCGTCGACGCGGTGAAGGGCATCGCGGACGAGGTCGGCGGCACCCCCGCCCAGGTCGCCCTCGCGTGGCTGCTCGCGCAGGGCGACGACATCGTCCCGATCCCGGGCACGAAGCGCGTCACCCGGCTCGAGGAGAACGTCGGCGCGGCCGACGTCACGCTCTCGGCCGACCAGGTCGAGCGCCTGTCGGCGCTGCCGCTGCCGACCGGGGACCGCTACCCCGACATGTCGAGCATCGGGCGCTGACCCTCCCGCAACACGCAACGGAGGCGGTCCCACACGACGCGATCGCGTTGCGCGGGGCCGCCTCCGTTGCGTTCTGCTGTCAGTCGCGGGGGTGTCGCCGCCGTGCACGATGGGCGGCAGCGAGGTACGCACCGCTGCCCGCCGCGGTGACGCCGATCATCGCTCCCCCGAGAGTGGCTTGTGCAGTGCCGATGAGTGGAGCCGCGACCGCGGCTCCACCGATGACCAGCGCGGTCGCGATGCTCCCGGCGACCAGCGGATGGACGACGAAGCGGCGGACCTCGCGACGGGTCACAGGCACTTCGGGCCGGGCCGGCCACTCAGGTGGACGCGCATGACATGCGTTCCGCAGCGGATGCCGTGTGTCGTGATCGCGGTCGAGGCCAGGACGACGGCGACCGTCGCGACGGCGCACACCGCGGGACCGAGCAGACACAGTCCGTAGTTCGCGGCAGCGGCTCCTCCACCGATGATCGCTCCCTGGTCGTACGAGTTGAAGTCGACGTACGGGCCGTTCCCGTCGCTGCCGGCTCCCAGCCGTGCTGTGGAACTCGGTTCCACCAGATCGATCGACTCCGCTCCGACAGCGATGGTGGACGTACGCGAGCCGTCAGGCCGCACGGTCGTTCCAACCAGCGCTCCTCCGCTCCGTGCCTCCGCCACCGCTCGGTGAGCTGTCTCAGCCGTCACCGACGGAAGCGAGGACACCAGCTCCTCGTAGTCCGACTGCTCCCGTCCGGAAGCGTGCGCGCCCGACGGGGCTGCCACTGTTCGTGCCATGACGAGGGCAGCGGCGAGAGCCACCGGAGCACACCGACTCGTTCTGGACATCATGATCCTCTCTTCGACGAGACCGACGTCAGCCTCAGCGCCAGAGTGGCGCACCGAAGGGTGGAACACTACATGGAGATATTGCTCATGTCCGCCGTCAGACCTCGGCTGCGAAGGCCGCGACGCGCAGCTGCAGGTCCTCCATCCGCCGGAGGCGCGCGGCCTCGACGTCGTAGCCCTCGTACGCCGGCGGCGGGGTCGTCCGGACGTTGCGCGAGCACTGGAAGTCCTGGCAGACCAGTGTGCCGACCGTGTTGCCCTTCCGGCCGGACGACCCCGAGCGCTTCGCGGCGTAGAAGACGACGTCGTTCGGCAGTTTCACGTCCTGGCACCACGAGCACTGGGCCCGGGACCTCGGCGAGGCCTCGGCCTGCCGGAACAGGATGCCGACGAGGTCGCCGTCGAGCGTCGGGACGACCACGTAGGCGCGGCGGGCGGTCTTCGGGTCACGCCACCCGAGGAAGGTCAGGTCGTCCCACACGACGGCGTCGAGGTCGGGGACGGTCATGTCGGCGAGTTCGCGACGGGAGGCGTTGACGAAGGAGGCACGGACGGCCTCCGGGGTGATCGGGAGCATGGTGAGCCTGTCGTTCTGGCACCGGCGCAGTGTCGCGCGTCAGCGGTGCGGTCGTTCAGAGGGGTCGACGACGGCGCCGTGTCGGACGACACGGCGGGGGCGTCAGGCCCTGATGCCGGCGCTGGCGCCGACGACCTCCTCGGAACGGGTGCTCACGTCCTCCACCCTACGGTCGCGCGACGACGAGCACCAGCGACCCCTCGTAGGACGGCTGCACCCGGAGACGGCCGTGCCGGGCGTCCCACGAACCGTCCTCGATCGCGGTGCGGAGCGCGTTGACCGAGCGCGCCGCCGTCATCTCGTCGACGAACGCCCACGCCGAGTTCGCCTTGCGGGCGCCCGGGTCGAGGAGCCGCTCCGGTCGGCCGTAGTACGCCTCCGAGAACCCGTCGACGCACGTGAACGGGATCGGCAGGCGCGTGGTCGTGACGTCGCCGCCGAGGGCAGCGGTGATGCGGTCCAGGGACGGGTAGCGGCGGGCCTCGGTCGCCATCACCTCGGGGGCGTACTCGGCCAGCCAGAGGTCCTCGACGCGCGTGGGGTCGCAGGTGAGCAGGACGACCGGGCCCCGGGTGACGCGCCGGACCTCGGCGAGGCCGCGGTCGAGGTCGGACCACTGGTGCACGGAGAACGTCGCCATCGCCGCGTCGAAGGCGTCGTCGGCGAAGGGCAGGTCCTCGGCGGACGCGTCCACGGCCTCCGGCAGGTCGCCCGGACGCTGCGCCCGCATGGTGGCGGAGGGCTCGACGGCGGTGACCTCGCGGTCCCGCGGCTCGTACGACCCGGCACCCGCTCCGACGTTCAGCACGGTGCGGGCCTGCCCGAGTGCCGCCCGGATCGCCCGTTCGAACGACGGTTCCGGCCGGCGGTACCGGGTGTACCCGTCGCCGATGGTGCCGTAGTCGGCGTCCCCGGCTGATCCGTCCGCAGTCCTCGTCACGCCGTCAGCCTACGGCGGCGTACCCGCGCCGCGACCGGTCGGAGGCGGAGCCTCAGTCGACCGACTCGGACGACCGTGCCGCCGCCCGCTGCTCGGCGAGCTCGGTGGCCGCCCACGTGCCGAGCAGGGAGAGGGATCGCTCGGACTCCGACCCGGGGTCGGCTCCGTAGGTGAACACCGTGAGCCCGGGGTCCGCGACGAGGTCGAGCGCCTCGAACGACAGCTCGAGGTCGCCGACGATCGGGTGGTGCAGGTGCTTCCGGCCGGAGCGGTGCACGTGCACGTCGTGCTCGGCCCACCACGTCCGGAACTCCTCGCTCTTCACCGACAGCTCGCCGACCAGGGTCATCAGGCCCGGCTCGCAGGGGTTCGAGGCCGCCGTCGTCCGCAGCACGGCGACGGCGTCGCGGGCGGTCTGTTCCCAGCGCGGGAAGAAGTCGCGGGCGGCCGGGTCGAGGAACGCGAACCGGGCGGTGTTGACCGGACGTCCGGTCCCGGCGAAGACGGGCGCGTAGAGCGCGCGGCCGAGGGTGTTCGTCGCGACGATGTCGAGCCGCTCGTTGCGGATCCAGGCGGGTGCCCCGGTGATCGCGTCGAGGAGTCGCTGCACCGCGGGGCGGACCGACGTGGGCACGGCGCGGTGGGTGCTCTTCACGCCCGCGTTCGCGAGGCGGGCGAGGTCGGCCAGGTGGGCGCGCTCGGCCTCGTCGAGCTGGAGCGCGGTGGCGAGACCGTCGAGCACGCCCTCCGAGACGCCCTTCAGGGTGCCGCGTTCGAGCCGCGTGTAGTAGTCGACGCTGACACCGGCGAGCATCGCGACCTCGTGACGACGGAGGCCCGGGACGCGGCGGGTGCCCCCGCCGAAGGACGGCATACCGGCCTGCTCGGGGGTGAGGCGCGCTCGCCGGCTGGAGAGGAAGTCGCGGATCTCGTTGCGGACGTCGATACCCATGACGCCAGGCTACGGGGCGGAGCCGGGACCGGTGCGGGTACCGCCGGTGCCGGCCACGGCGGCGCGACGCGGTGACCGCCGGACGGCAGGCCCGACTCCGGTCCGGTGTCGAGCCTCCCGTCCGGCGCTGGTCACCCCGCGGCCTCGGCAGCCGCCGCGACGGGGACGGCGCTGATCCGCACGCGGGAGACGCGGTGACCGGCCATGGCGGTGACCTCGAGCCGGTGTCCGGCCACCTCGACCACGTCGCCGACGTGCGGGACACGGTCGAGGGCGACCTGCACCAGGCCGCCGACGGTCTCGTAGTCCCCGTCGGGCAGGGCGGGGCCGCCGTCGGCCGCGAGGTCCTCGAGGACGAGTGCTCCGTCGACCTCGTCGTGGCGGGTCGGGGTGCGGTCGTCGTACTCGTCGCGGATGGTCCCCACCAGGTCCTCGAGCAGCGCCTCGAGCGTGACCATGCCGGCGCTGCCGCCGTACTCGTCGACGACGAGCGCGATCTGGTGGCCGTCGGCGCGCATGTCCGCGATCGCCCCGGTCAGCGACTTCGTCTCGGGCATCGCCAGCACCGGGCGCACCACGGTCGCGACGGCCGCGCTCGGGTCGGCCGGTCGCAGGAGGTCGCGGAGGTGCACGAACCCGACGACGTCGTCCCGGGACCCGCCGGTGACGAGGTACCGCGTGTGGCCGCGGTCGATCGCCTGGTCCGTCGCCCGGGCGAGCGGCAGGCCCGCGTCGAGGACGTCGACGTCGAACCAGGGCCGCATGGACTCGCGGAGGATGCGGTCCCCGGCGTCGAGGGCACTGCGGGCGATCCGGCGGCCCTGCGCGTCGATCGCGTCGTGGTCGGTCACGAGGCCCCGGAGCTCCTCGGTGCTCATCGACTCGCTGCGGGCGTCGGGGTCGCCGCCGAGGAGTCGGACGACGGCGTTCGTCGACGTCGACAGCACCCAGATCACGGGGCGCATGAGCACGGCGAACCGGTCGAGGGTCGGTGCGACGAGCATCGAGAACCCCTCGGCGCGCTGGAGGGCCAGCCGCTTCGGCACGAGTTCACCGAACACGAGCGAGAGGTAGGCGATGACGAGGGTCATCGCGACGAGGGCGACGGCCTCGGCAGCGCCCTGCTCGAGCCCGAGCCCGGTGAGGAGCGGGGCGACGTCCGGTGCGATCGATGCGGCACCGTACGCGGCCGAGAAGAACCCGGCGACCGTGACGCCGATCTGGACCGCGGACAGGAAGCGGTTCGGGTCACGGCCGAGCGCGGCGACGCGTGCCCCCCGGGACCCGCGGCGTTCGAGTTGCTGCAACTGGGATTCGCGGAGCGAGACGAGGGCGATCTCGGCGGCGGCGAACACACCACCGACGAGCACGAAGAGGACGACGAGTCCGAAGGCGATCCAGGTGTCGGCGCCCATCAGCGGGGCTGCGCGGAGTGGGACGCCTGCGGCGACGTCGGGTGGGCGGTCGGTCTGTGGTGATCGTCCATCCTGTGATCATGCACAGGGAGACTGGGACGGTGCCGCGGGGCGGCTGTGCCGTCGCTGTCCGCCGCGGTCGTGGCAGCCCGACAGGGGACGGGACGGGATCTAGAGCGGCTGCCCGGTGTGCGCGGCGATCCACGCTGCCGGGTCGATGGGGAGCGTGCCGTCCATCAGGACCTCGAGGTGCAGGTGTGCCCCGGTCGAGACCCCGGAGGAGCCGACGCTGCCGATGAACTGGCCGGGCTCGACGCGGTCGCCGACCTGCAGCGGGGAGGAGCCGGGGATCATGTGCCCGTAGAGGGTCGAGACCTTCCGACCGTCCACGACGTGGTCGATGATGACGGTCTCGCCGTACGAGAAGTACACGCCCGAGACCCGGACCGTCCCGGCGGCCACCGCCCCGATCGGCGCACCCATGCCGGGGTTGAAGTCGAGGCCCTGGTGCAGCGACGAGCACGCGCCACAGGGAGCCGTGCGGTACCCGAAGCCGGAGCTCATCCGCACGGGACCGGGGAACGGCGAGCGGACCGCGCCGCCGTACGTCACCGAGGCTCCGGGCTTCGCGTCGGCCGCGGCGACACCACCACCGACCGTGAAACCGTCGCGGCTCGTGCTCGCCAGGGCGACCTGGGTGACGGCGAAGTCCTGGGTGGTCACGGTCGGCGCGAGCGTCGAGGTCGCGACGGAGGGACCGGTGCCGGCATGCGCGGGCATGGCGGAGGCGCCGAACATGACGAGGGCGGCGACGGCGCTCGTCACCGTGAGGCTGCTCGCCCGGGCGGCGCGACGGGGGCTCCGGGGGGTCGGGGCGGCGACCGCGGCTGTCCGACGCGGCGCGAGTGCGACCTGCCGACGCGGCATCCGGCGGATGCGGGTGTCGGCGTGGCGCTCCGATGCGGGAGCGGCGACGTGCGGCCGCTCGGTCCGGCCGCTCTGCGCAGCGCCCGTCGCCTGCTCGTCCCACACCGCTTGCTCGGCCGGCACGGTGTTCCCGACCTGCTCGGTCTGCAGGGCCCGCCCGGCCCGCTCGGCGGCGAGGGCAGCACGGCGGGTCAGGTGCACGACGGGCGTGCTGCTGGGGTGGTCTGCGTCAGGGGGAGTCATGGCCGCAGCCCATTCTGCACGAAGCTGTCCGCTTGTACAGCCCCTCTTCCGACACCCGGCAGCGTCGCCGGTGGCCCCCGGCGCGGTGGGGTGGCAGCCGGCCCCGCTGGGAGTCGACCCGGCGGACACGGGCGATCCGGGCCTCCCGGCCGGTCCGTCAGTAGGGTCGGGGGAAGCGACGGAGAGGACCCCTCATGGCCCGATCGCCGCGGGAGCGGCACGAACCCATCGACCTGCGGTCGGCGGAGGTCGTGCTCGCCGGTACCCAGGACCTCCTCCCCGTCCTCCGGTCGGCGGCCGTCCGCGCCGGGGTGGACGCGACGCGCATGCGGGTGGTCGGCGTCGACGACGTGCCGGACCTCGACGGCGAGGCGGACGCCGAGCTGGCGGTCATCGCGATCCGCCGCTCCGGTGACGACCCCGCGTTCCTCCGCGCGCAGGAGACCGCCGAACGGCTCGCCCCGTTGCTCCGACCCACCGCCGTGCGCATCGTCATCACCGTGTCGGGCCGGACCCGGCTGGTGCCGAAGCTCGAGCGTGCCCTCACGGCGGAGGTCCTGCACCAGCTCGGAGCGGCCACGGCGGTGTCCGGCTTCCGGCGGCCGTTCCGCAACCTGCGGACCCGGCTCGGGACCGCCGGGCTGCGCACCGCCGGGCTGCGGGTCTTCCGTCTGACGGTCTGACGACCGGGAGGCCCGTGGCGCCTCCGCCGGCACGGCCGCCGTCCACAGGCGGGCGCCTGGCCGACAGTTTCCCCAGCGTCGGTGTCTTGACGTCGAGACATCTCGCGCCGCGAGTAGCGTGGGGGGCACGGACCGCGCGAACAAGGGAGTACCCGCCAGCATGGCCAAGATCATCTACACGCTCACCGACGAGGCCCCGTTCCTCGCGACCCACTCCTTCCTGCCCGTCATCGCGTCCTTCGCGAAGACCGCGGGTGTCGAGGTCGAGACCCGCGACATCTCGCTCTCGGGACGGATCATCGCCCAGTTCCCGGAGCGGCTCACCGACGAGCAGCGCCTGGACGACGCCCTGGCCGAGCTCGGGGAGCTGGCCGGGACGCCCGAGGCCAACATCATCAAGCTGCCGAACATCTCGGCGTCGATCCCGCAGCTCAAGGTCGCGATCGCGGAGCTCCAGGCGCAGGGCTACGACCTGCCGGACTACCCGGACGAGCCGACCACGGACGACGAGCGCGACGCCCGCGCCCGGTACGACCGCGTCAAGGGCAGCGCCGTGAACCCGGTGCTGCGCGAGGGGAACTCGGACCGCCGGGCCCCGCTGTCGGTCAAGAACTACGCCCGCAAGCACCCGCACCGCATGGGTGCGTGGCGTGCCGACTCGAAGACGAACGTCGTCACGATGGGCGTCGACGACTTCCGGTCGAACGAGAAGACCTGGGTCGCCCCGGCCGAGGACACCCTGACCATCACGTTCGTGGCACAGGACGGCACCGAGCAGACGCTCGGCCAGCCGATCCCGGTGCTCGCCGGAGAGGTCGTCGACGGCACCGTGTTGCACGTCGCCGCGCTCGAGGCGTTCCTGCGGAAGCAGATCCAGCGTGCCGCGGACGAGGACGTCCTGTTCTCGGTGCACCTCAAGGCCACGATGATGAAGGTCTCCGACCCGATCATCTTCGGGCACGTGATCCGCGCGTTCTTCCCCGACGTCTTCGCCCGCTACGGCGCAGACCTCGCCGCGGCCGGGCTCACCCCGAACGACGGCCTCGGCTCGATCCTCGCCGGGCTCGACGCCCTGCCGAACGGCGCCGAGATCAAGCAGGCGTTCCAGGACGGCATCGACGCCGGCCCCGACCTCGCCATGGTCGACTCGGACAAGGGCATCACGAACCTGCACGTCCCGAGCGACGTCATCGTGGATGCCTCCATGCCCGCGATGATCCGCACCTCCGGCCACATGTGGGGCCCGGACGGCGAGGAGCACGACACCGTCGCCGTCATCCCGGACTCGAGCTACGCCGGCATCTACCAGGCCGTGATCGAGGACTGCCGCGCGAACGGCGCGTTCGACCCCGCCACCATGGGCTCGGTGCCGAACGTCGGCCTCATGGCGCTCAAGGCGGAGGAGTACGGCTCCCACGACAAGACCTTCGAGCTCCCGGGCGCCGGTGTGGTCCGCGTCACGAACGCGGCCGGCGAGACCGTCCTCGAGCACGACGTCGAGCAGGGTGACATCTGGCGCGCCTGCCAGACCAAGGACGTCGCCGTGCGTGACTGGGTGAAGCTCGCGGTCACCCGTGCCCGTGCCACCGGCTCGCCCGCGGTGTTCTGGCTCGACGAGACCCGTGCGCACGACGCCGCGCTGATCGGCCTCGTCCGGACGTACCTGCAGGAGCACGACACCGACGGCCTGCAGATCGAGGTCCTGTCGCCCGAGGACGCGATGCGGTTCTCGCTCGAGCGCATCCGCCGCGGCGAGGACACGATCTCGGTCACGGGCAACGTGCTCCGCGACTACCTGACCGACCTGTTCCCGATCATGGAGCTCGGCACCTCGGCCAAGATGCTCTCGGTCGTCCCGCTCCTCGGCGGTGGCGGACTGTTCGAGACCGGTGCCGGCGGGTCCGCGCCGAAGCACGTGCAGCAGCTCGTGCAGCAGAACTACCTGCGCTGGGACAGCCTCGGGGAGTTCCTCGCGCTCGCCGTCAGCCTCGAGCACCTCGCCGGGGTGACCGGCAACGCCCGGGCGAAGGTCCTCGCGGACACGCTCGACCGCGCCACCGGGACGTTCCTCGACGAGGACAAGTCGCCCGGCCGCAAGCTCGGCTCGATCGACAACCGCGGCAGCCACTTCTACCTGGCGAAGTACTGGGCCGAGGAGCTCGCCGCGCAGACCGAGGACGCCGATCTCGCTGCGGCGTTCCAGGGCCTCGCCACGACCCTCGCCGAGCAGGAGGACACGATCGTCCACGAGCTCGTCGAGGTGCAGGGCCACCCGGCGGACATCGGCGGGTACTACCGGCCCGACGACGCCAAGACGAGTGCGGTCATGCGCCCGTCGGCGACGCTGAACGCGGCGCTCGCGAGCCTGTAGGCGCGGTCCCACGCGGACGGGAGGCCCGGTGCCGGCTGGCACCGGGCCTCCCGTCCGTCCGCGCTCGGCGGGCCCGCTGACCCGATGCGGCCCGACGCGGACTCCGGCGCGAAAGCGACAGTCCGCGGGGATCCTTCCGCGCTCACCTGTCGCTTTCGCGACCCGGTCCCACGTGCGACCCGGCCCGCGCGCGAGCCGGCCGGCGGCCTGCCGTCAGCGGGACGGCACCGGCGGACCAAGCACGAGCAGCACGCCGAACACGGCTGCGACGAGCACGACGCCGACCACGGCCGCGAGCACCGGGTGCCGCACCACGAGGAACAGCAGCCGGTCGAGCGGCCCCGGGCGTTCCCCGGCCGACGGCCCGCGACGCCACGCGCCGTCGAGCATGCCGCGCCGGGCGACCGCGACCTCGAACGGCAGCGTCGTGTACGGCACGACCGAGCTGAGCCACCCGAGGGCCGTGGCGCCGAACGACCAGCGCTGGTTGACGGCGACGACGGTCGTGGCGACGAGGTAGGCGAGGAACACGAAGCCGTGCACGCCGCCGCTGACGCGGACCGGCCAGTCCCCGGCGCCGAGGCCGTACTTCAGCAGCATGCCCACCAGGAGCATCGTCCAGGTCACGAGTTCCGCGATCGCGAGGCCGCGGAACAGGGATCGAGGCGTCATGCCGACCATCGTGGCCGACTCCGCTGAGGGACAGCACGACGCCCCGGCCGTGGTCGGCCGGGGCATCGCGTGGGTCCTGGTCAGCGTCGGACGGAGACGACCTGCTGGAGGTCGTTCACTCCGGTGCCGGCCTTCCACGTGCCGACGTTGGCGGTCTGGATCGCGAAGTCCGGGTTCCGTGCGATCGACTGCTCCGGAGCGGGCAGTGCCAGTGCCACCCGCCAGGTACCGGACGCGACCCGCGCGAGCGAGGCGGTGACCGTCGCGGTCGTCCCGGGTTGCCAGGACGACGCATCCGCACGGACGGGGACGGTCACGCGGCGGTGGCCGTTCGTCAGCACGAGCTGCACCGGACGGGGGTTGTACGGCGCGGCCCAGCCGTCGTTGCGGACCGACACCGACACCGACGCGTGCTTCCCGGAGGTCACGGTGCTCGACGTCATCGTGAACCGGTAGCCGAGCTTCTTCGCGGCGTCCGTCATGCCCGCATCGCCCCACGACGCCAGGACGTCCTGGTTGTAGTCGAGGTTCAGGTAGCTGTAGTGGTACTTCGCCATCTCGGCCGAGGCGGACGGGTACTCCGACCGCGGGGCGTTCACCGCGCAGGTCTCGCCACCGACCGGGACGTACCGCGACTCAGCGGCCAGGTAGTCCTGGTCGAGCGACAGCGGATCGGTCAGGAACGTGCCGAAGTCGTCCGGCGAGGCGAGGAAGCAGTCGTTGTGGTGGCCGATGCGCGACGCCGCGGACCCGTCGTGTGCCTGGGCGGGAGTGAGCGCGCCGGCGGTGCCGGACGGCGTGCGGAGGGCGTCCTGCTTCATCTGCATGGTGCGCACCTGGATGGAGCGGCTCGACGGCAGTGCGGCGAGCTCAGCCTCCACGACCTGGCGCCTGGCGTCCTTGTCCGCCTCCGTCAGCACGCCGGGGTTCGCCGGATCACTGGCGAAGTGGTCCGTGTAGTAGCCCTCGCCCCAGAGGCCGATGAACCCCTCCTGCAGCGTGGGGATGACGTCCGCGTTCCGGCGGAGGGTCGGCGTGAGCTGCTCGATGTGCGCGAGCACGGTGGGCAGGTCGGCGTCACCGTACGGTGCCGAGTACGGGTAGTCGCCGCCCTGCACGTAGGCGAACCGGGTGATCACGCCGACGCCGGCCGCGCGGGCGGTGTCGTAGTCGCGCTGCACCAGGCGGAGCCAGGCCGGGCTGAGGCGTCGCTGGTCGGCGAACGCTTCCATGTAGAACACCCGGACGATCTGCGTGACGCCCTCCGACCGGTAGCCGCGGAGTGTGGCGGCGTCGAGTGGGGTGTAGCCGCTGCCGTCGGCGCGGTAGTGCGTCGCGGTGGTGTGGTCGAACCCGCGGGAGGGGTTCGGGATGACCGCGTCGCTCGCCGTGTACGTCACGGTCGAGCTGGTCGGTGCCGGATGATGGTGTCCGCCGTGCGGCGACGCCCACGCGTTCGTCGGCACGGCGAGAGCGATGACGGCCGCGAGTGCGGCGGTGGTGATGGTGCGGTGCTGCATCGGACGAGCCCCTGTCCTCGGCGCGGACGCTGATCGGCACCCCCTGGTGTCGACGCCTGCGCGGATGTGATCAAAAAGTAGGCCAAACGGTCAGGAAAGACCAGCACGAGCTCGTCGTATCGATTCGACCGGAATCTCGGTAGCGTGGAGGCATGTCGCAGACGACTGATGCATCGAAGACGCTGCGCGTGGGGGTGGTCGGCCTCGGTTTCGCCGGGACCACGCACCTCGACGCATTCACCGCACTCCCCGGCGTGGAGGTGATCGCCCTCGCCGGACAGGAACCCGAACGGCTCCGCGAACTCGCGACCAGCCGGGGCGTCCCGAACGCGTACGCCGACTGGCAGGACCTCGTGGCCCGCGACGACCTGGACATCGTCTCGATCGGCGTGCCGAACAGCCTCCACCACCCGATCGCGATCGCCGCGCTCGAGTCCGGCAAGCACGTGTTCTGCGAGAAGCCCCTCGCCACGACCGGCCAGCAGGCGCAGGAGATGGTCGACGCGGCCGTCCGCAACGACCGCGTCCTCGAGGTCGCCTACAACCACCGTCGCCGTGCCGACGTGCAGTTCCTCGCGACGCACCTGCGTGGCGGGCAGACCGCCGGTACCGCCGTCGACGCCACCGACGACGGCGCCCTCGCCGAGCCGGGCACCGGCCCGATCGGGGACGTCTACCACGCCCGCGCGAGCTGGATGCGCCGTGCCGGCATCCCGGGCATCCGCAGCTGGTTCGTCAACAAGGAGACCGCGGGCGGTGGTCCGCTCATCGACCTCGGCTCGCACGTGCTCGACATCGCCCTGCACCTCATGGGCGAGCCCCGCGTGGTGACCGCCAGCGCCGTGACGTACAACGAGCTCGGCCGTGCCGGTCGGGGCGGGAGCGACCGCGACCCGGTGTCCGCCGCAACGGGCCGCCCGTTCGACGTCGAGGACTTCGCGAGTGCCCTGCTCCGCTTCGAGAACGGCGCCAGTCTGCTCCTGCAGGCGTCGTGGGCGAGCTACTCGAAGGACGTCGAGGACATCGAGGTCGAGCTGCTCGGCTCGACCGGCGGCGCGCGGCTGTTCGTCCGCGACTACGCCACCGAGGGCACCGTGACCCTGTACTCCGACGAGCAGGGCGTCCCGACGGTCACCCGCCCGGGCGTGCAGGTCCCCGCGGGTCACCACCAGCGCGTCATCGAGGAGTTCCTCGCCACCATCCGCTCCGGTCTGCACGACGGGCACCACGGCGAGTTCGCCCTGCACCGCAGCCGCGTGGTGGACGCGATCTACGCGTCGGCGCAGGCCGGGCGCGAAGTGGAGGTCGTCCGGTGAACATCGTCGTCTGGAACGAGAACGTCCACGAGACCCGCGGCGACGAGACGGTCCGCGAGCACTACCCGGACGGCATCCACGCGGTCGTCGCCGCCGGCCTGGAGGCCCGACTCGCCCCCGGCGCGGACGGCGCCGACGGCTCGCACCCGGCCCACGGCCAGCACGCGTCGACGCACACCGTCACGACCGCCACGCTGCAGGAGCCGGAGCACGGCCTGACCGAGGAGCGGCTCGCCGACACGGACGTCCTGTTCTGGTGGGGGCACATCGCACACGACCAGGTCGCGGACGAGGTCGTCGAGCGCGTCGTCGAGCACGTGCACGCCGGCATGGGCCTCGTGGTGCTGCACTCCGGTCACTACTCGAAGCCGTTCACCCGACTGATGGGCACGACGTGCTCGCTGAAGTGGCGCAACGACGGGGAGCGGGAACTCGTCTGGACGATCGCGCCCGAGCACCCGATCGCCGCCGGGGTCCCGCACCCGATCGTCATCGACCGCCAGGAGATGTACGGCGAGTACTTCGACATCCCGCGCCCCGACGAGGAGGTCTTCCTGTCGACGTTCGCCGGCGGCGAGGTCTTCCGCTCGGGGGTCGCCTACCGCCGCGGCCTCGGCAAGGTGTTCTACTTCTCGCCCGGCGACCAGGAGTACCCGGTGTACCACCACCCGGACATCCAGCGGGTGCTGGCGAACGCCGCACAGTGGGCGGCACCGACCGGGCCACGTCGGCAGCTCACCGCCGACCCCCACCCGAGGGACTGGTTCACGGACGAGGGAGCGCGTAGACAGGGCGTGTGAGCACACCGCAGGACGCCGAGCACCGCACGGCACTGGTCGAGGCGCTCGGCGTCCTCGGTGCCGGGCCCGAGGAACGCTTCGACCGGATCACCCGGATGACGCACGAGGCGTTCGGCGTGCCGTTGACGTTCCTCAACCTCGTCCACCACGACCTCGTCACGACGCAGTCGACCTTCGGGTGGAACCAGGGGTCGAGCGTGCCCGCGAGTGAGCAGTTCTGCGCCACCACCGTGCTCACCCCGGCGCCGATGGTGATCCCGGACACGACCCTCGACGAGCGGTTCGCCCACACCGCTGCCGTGGCCGAGCACGGCATCCGGTTCTACGCGGGTGCGCCGCTGTCGATGGACGACGGGACCCGCGTCGGGACGCTCTGCATCATGGACGCGCAGCCGCGCGCGTTCTCCGACGAGGACCTCGCGCTGCTGCGCGACCTGGCGCACTGGGCGGAGCGCGAGCTCGGCCACGCGCTCGAGCGCGACCGTCTCGGACGGGTCCGGACCGGCCTGGTGCCCGACCCGGTGGCGGTCCCCGGACTCGAGCTCGCGACGGTGACGGCACGACGTCCGGACGGCGGCGGTGACCTCGCCGACTGGCGGGTCGCGGCGGACGGGACCCTCGCGGTCACGGTTGGCACCGTCGCGACCGGCGGTGCGGCATCCGCGCTGCTCGCGGCGACCGTCCGCGGGGCACTCGTCGCGCGGGTGGACGAACCGCTCGCGTCCGCACTGCCCGGCCTGGAGGCGCAGGTCGCCCCCGACCTGCGGGTCGCGGACGCGGTCGCCCGGCTCGTGCAAGCCCGGCTCGACCCGACGTCGGGCCACGTCGACCTGGTGGACGCCGGGCTCGGGACCGCACTGCTCGTCCGATCGGACGGAACGCACCGGGCGCTCCCGTCCGCGCTCCCGCTCGGGGTCGGCGGTGCGGCGGAGGAGCACCCGGTGGTGGCGCTGGACCTCGCCGTCGGTGACCGGCTCGTCGTGTCCTCGGACGGCCTGACGACGCTGCCCGGGTTCGCGACCCTCGACGAGGTCGCTGCGGCGGTCACCGGTGCGTCGGACACGGCGGCCCTGGTCGACCGGGTCCGCGGACTGCTCGGGGACGAGGACCCACCGACGGACGTGACGCTCGTCGTCGTCACGCGCCGGGGGACCGCGGAGCAGCCGACCGCCTGACGGCACGCGATTCCGTGCGCCCGGACCGACCCGTGCACACGGACCGGCCAGCGCGCCCGGATGCCTCAGCGGACGGTGCGGCGCGGCCCGTCGGTGAACGCGGCCACGAGCAGGGTCGCGAGCAGCCCGAAGCCGGTCAGGACGACGCCGAGGGCCGCGAGCTGCCAGTAGGCGCTCCCGACGTGCTGCGGCTGCGTCAGGACCTCCGGCCACCACGGGTCGAGGAACGGCACGGATCCCGGGAACGGGTCGAGCCCGAACATCGCCAGGCCACCGAGGAGCATGAGGACCCCGAGCGCCGCCATCGTGCCGCGCCGCCGTCCGAGCGCGCGGACGACGAGCGCCGCACCCATCGCCACCAGCCCGACGACGGCGATCGAGAACGCCACCACGAACACCACCTGCGGCACGAGGGCGAACCAGTCGAGCACGGCGATCGGCACCAGCAGCCACCGTCCGGTCCTGGCCCACCGCGCGGGCTCCCGCCAAGCATGCATGGCGGCACGGTACGACACGAACCCGGACGACCGCCGGACTAGCATCGCGTCGTGCCCACGCCCGAAGCCGAGGTCGAGGTCGACGTCCCGCTCGTCCGGGCGCTGCTGGCCGACCAGCACCCGGACCTCGCCGACCGCCCACTCACCGTCGTCGGGAACGGCTGGGACAACGTCCTCCTCCGGCTCGGCCCCGACCTCGCCGTCCGGCTGCCCCGGCGGGCCGCCGCGGCCACGCTGGTCGAGCACGAGCAGCGGTGGCTCCCCGGGCTCGCCCGTCTCGTCGGCGGGGTCGTCCCCGTCCCGGTCCCGGTCCGCACCGGTCGACCCGGCTCCGGCTTCCCGTGGTCGTGGAGCGTCGTGCCGTGGTTCCCCGGCGTGCCCGTCGGCGACCGGACCGGAGCCGGGAGCGGGGGAGCCGTGCCGAGGACGCTCGCCGCGTTCGTGGCCGCGCTGCACGTCCCGGCGCCGGCGGACGCACCGGCCAACCCGGTGCGCGCCGTCCCGCTGCACACCAGGACCGAGGCGGTCGCCGCGCGGCTCGCGGCACACCCCGTCCCACGCGCGGTCGAGCTCGCGGCCGCCTGGCGGACCGCGGCGGACCTGCCCGAGCACGCCGGGCCTCCCGTCTGGGTGCACGGCGACCTGCACCCGTTCAACCTGCTCGTCGCGCCCGGCCCGACCGGGGACCGGCTGTCCGCCGTCGTCGACTTCGGCGACGTGACCGCGGGTGACCCGGCGGTCGACCTCGCCACCGCCTGGCTCACCTTCGGCCGGGAGGCCCGGGCCGACTTCCGACGTCGGGTCACCGCGCAGGACGCCAGCCTGGACCCGCACACGTGGGGTCGGGCGCGCGGTTGGGCCGTCTCGATCGCCTCGGCGCTCGCCGTGAGCGACGAGGCGTCGTTCCGCGCGGTAGCACTGCGGGCGATCGACGCCGTGCTCGACGACTGACCGACCGGCCCTCCGGTTCGCGCACGACCGTCGGGCGGGGGCTACCGCCGCCGCGGGCACGGGGTTAGCGTGCCCGCACACCATCCGTGCACGTGAAGATCGGGAGGGGCCTCATGACCCTCGAGTTCCGCGTCCAGCACGACGTCGCCACCGACGCCGCTCCCTCCTCCCGAGCCGTCCCCGACCGGCGTGGCCGGGTGCGGCGGGTCCTCGACCACCTCGCCGCCCGACGGACCGCCGCACGACTGCGGCGCCTCGAGGCGGAGCAGGCCGAACTGGTGGACCTGCAGCGCGTGCTGTCGGACGCTCGGGCCGTCGTGGAGCGCGGCTGGGTCCAGCACGCGTGGTTCGCCTACCTCGACGACCGCGGACGCACCCGGACCGCCTCGAGCGCCGCCGCCATCGAGGTCGTCGGCCGACCGCTCGTCGGGGCCTGTCTGGTCGGTGCGGTCGTCGACGCGGCCGGCGGCCCCCACGCCGTGCACGCCCAGTCGGTGCAGCGTTCGCTCGACCTGGTGTGGCACGCGCTCGCCGTGCCCGAGGGGTCCCCGGTGACGTGGTGTCCCGCTCCGGACGTCCGGATGGCCCGCGTGCGAGACCTCACCCGGTGGAACGACGGTGGTGACCGGACCGCCGAACAGGTCGCCGGCCTGCTCCTCACGGCCGAGCGCGTCGCCGTGCACGAACAGGCACGGGTGGCCCTGCGGTCGGTCGCGCTCCGGGCAGAGGCCGGCAGGCGCGGATCCGGCCTGTAGCCGACCGTCCCGCCCGATCGTTACCGTTCTCCCAGGGTCCCCGGTACAGCTGTGCCCTCATCAGGGGTTCTCCTCGCGCGTTCCATGGGTGTCCACCCAGGAACGGTCGCCAGCCCGCCGGTCAGACGTCCGCGACCTGCGTAGCTTGGGGCCGTCCGTACCCCGTTCCGTGGGACGGACAGCCGACCGGAGGGAGCGGAGAACCGGTGTTCCAGTACATCGCCGAGCGATGGGACCAGATCTGGTTCTCGTCCTGGCAGCACTTCTCGCTGGTGGTCCAGTGCGTCGTGCTCGCGACCGTCATCGCCGTGGTCCTCGCGGCGCTCGTCTACCGGATCCCCGGTCTGCGGTCCGCCGCGAACGAGGTGTCCACGATCGGGCTGACGCTGCCCTCCTTCGCCGTCATCGGCCTGCTGCTCGTGCCGCTCGGGTTCGGCGTCGTGCCGTCCGTCGTCACCGTGACGTTCTTCGCCGCGCTGCCGATCCTCCGGAACGCGGTCGTCGGGCTCAACGAGATCCCGCCGGCCGTCGTCGAGTCGGCCCGCGGCATCGGGATGAGCCGCTTCCGCACCCTCGTGCAGGTCGAACTGCCGATGGCGTGGCCGATCATCCTCACCGGCGTGCGGGTCTCCGCGCAGATGGTGATGGGCGTCGCCGCCGTGGCCGCGTACGCGCTCGGCCCGGGACTCGGCAGCTTCATCTTCTCCGGGCTCTCCCGTCTCGGCGGCGCGAACTCCCTCAACTCCGTGATCGTCGGCACCGTGGGCGTCGTGCTGCTCGCCCTGGTCCTCGACCTCCTGCTCCTCGGCCTCGGCCGCCTGACCACCTCGAGAGGTATCCGTGTCCAGCACTGACTCCCCGACCACCGCGCCCGACACCGACGTCACCGGCCGGAGCATCCTGCTCGACCAGGTCACGAAGCGGTACCCGGGCCAGGCGAAGCCCGCGGTCGACGGCATCACGCTCGAGATCCCGGCCGGCAAGATCGTCATGCTCGTCGGCCCCTCCGGCTGCGGCAAGACGACCACCCTGAAGATGATCAACCGCCTCATCGAGCCGACCGAGGGCCGCATCGTCGTCGGCGACGACGACGTGACGAAGATCGACGGCGACGAGCTGCGCCGCCGGATGGGGTACGTCATCCAAGCCGGCGGGCTGTTCCCGCACATGACCGTCGCGGCGAACATCGCCGTCGTGCCGAAGATGCTCGGCTGGTCGAAGGAGAAGATCGCCGCCCGCGTCGACGAGCTCCTCGACCTCGTCTCGCTCGACCCGGACACCTACCGCGACCGCTACCCGCGGGAGCTCTCCGGCGGTCAGCAGCAGCGCGTCGGCGTCGCCCGCGCGCTCGCAGCGGACCCGCCCGTCCTGCTCATGGACGAGCCCTTCGGCGCCGTCGACCCGATCACCCGGCAGCGCCTGCAGGACGAGCTCATCCGCATCCAGGCCGAACTGCACAAGACGATCGTCATCGTCACGCACGACTTCGACGAGGCCGTGAAGCTCGGCGACTGGATCGTCGTGTTCTCCGAGGGCGCGCACATCGTGCAGTACGACTCCCCGGAGCGCATCCTCGCCGAGCCCGCGAACGAGTTCGTGGAGAACTTCATCGGGTCGGGTGCCGGGCTCAAGCAGCTCACGCTCACCCGTGTCCGCGAGGTCGGGCTGGCCGACGCCGTGACGTGCTCGCCGGGCGAGCAGGCCGAGGCCGTCCTGCAGCGCATGCGCGAGGCCGGCGGCCACGGGCACGCCGTGGTCGTCGACCGGCGGCAGCGGCCGATCGGGTGGCCGTCGCGCCGCCAGCTCGAGCGCCTCGACCGGATCCCGGAGGGCATCGAGGCGGACCTGCCCGTCGTCTCCGAGGCGTCCACCCTGAACGACGCGCTCGACACCATGCTCGTCTCGAGCGCCGGGGCCGCGCTCGTGACCGGTCGCCGGGACGCCTTCCAGGGCGTCATCACGGTCGAGACGGTCATGGACGCGATCACCCGTACCCGCGCCGCGGCCGCCGAGGACCAGGCGTACACCCCCGTCGGGACGAACACGAACCCGCTGCAGGCGATGCCGAGCAGCGCGGCCGTCGACCTCGGCGACGAGCCCGCCGGGTCCGCCGACGACTCGTTCGACACCGACGCCGTCCCGACCGACCGCCGGGACGACCGGTGAGCGACGTCGTCACCGCGTCCCCGGCGACCGGGCAGCGGACGAGCTGGCGCGCGCTGGTGATCCAGCCGGTCGTGATCCTCGTCGTCCTCGCCGCGTTCGCGGTCTGGCTCGCCACCGCGGACCTCAGTGCGACCGAGCGCAGCACCCTCAACCCGTCCGGGCTGCTCGACCTCGCCTGGCAGCACGTCCTGCTCACCGTGGTGTCGACGGTCATCGTGCTCGTCGTCGCCATCCCGCTCGGCATCGCGCTCACCCGCGGACCGCTGCGCAAGGCGAGCGGGGCGATCCTGGCGGTCGCGAACTTCGGCCAGGCCGCTCCCGCCGTCGGTCTCGTCGTGCTCCTGGCCTTCTGGCTCGGGTTCACGTTCTGGGCAGCCGTCGTCGCGCTCGTCCTCTACGCGATCCTGCCGGTCCTGCGGAACACGATCATCGGCATCGAGAGCGTCGACGCCCGACTCGTCGAGGCCGGCCGGGGCATGGGCATGAGCGCCGCCGCCGTCCTGCTCAAGGTCGAACTGCCGCTCGCCGTGCCCGTCATGCTCGCCGGCATCCGCACCGCGCTCGTGCTCCTGGTCGGTTCGGCCGCGCTGGCGACGTTCATCGGTGCCGGCGGCCTCGGCCTGCTCATCACCACGGGCGTGAACCTGTTCCTGCCGAAGGTGCTCGTCTCCGGCGCGCTCCTCATCGCCCTGCTCGCCCTGTCCATCGACTGGCTCGGCCGCATCGTCGAGACGTTCGCCCGACCGAAGGGACTCCGATGACCCGCACGGCACGCACCCGCAGCCCGCGACCCCGCCGCCTGCTGACCGCCGCCGCCCTGGCGGGCGTCACCACGAGCCTCCTCGCCGGCTGCGGACTGCAGCCCGCCGCGTCCTTCGTCCCGGCGGCGGCGCCGGGCACGATCGAGCGGATCGACAGCCTGCCCGAGGACGCCCCGCTCACGGTCACGTCGAAGAACTTCACCGAGCAGCTCGTCCTCGGGAAGATCGCGGTCCTCGCCGCCTCGGCAGCCGGCTTCGACGTCACCGACGAGACGAACGTGCCCGGGTCGGTCGCCGTCCGGCAGCTCATGACCTCGCACGACGCCGACATGACGTACGAGTACACCGGCACCGCGTGGCTGACCTTCATGGCCCACAAGGAGGGCATCCCGGACAAGACCGAGCAGTGGCAGGCGGTCAAGGACGAGGACGCCGGCAACGGCCTCACCTGGCTCGCCCCGGCGCCGATGAACAACACCTACGCGTTCGCGGTGCGGGAGGAAGCGGTCGAGGACCTCGGCGGCATCACGAAGCTGTCGCAGATCGCGGAGCTGCCCGCCGACGAGCGCACGTTCTGCGTCGAGTCCGAGTTCAACTCCCGCGCGGACGGCTTCAAGCCGATGCTCGAGAAGTACGGCCTCGATCTCGGTGGCTCCGGCGACAGCGCGGTGGCGAAGGACGCGGTCGACATCCTCGACACCGGAACCGTCTACACGGCGACCGACCGCGGCACGTGCAACTTCGGCGAGGTCTTCACCACCGACGGCCGCATCAAGTCCCTCGGGCTGAGCGTCCTCGAGGACGACCGCGGGTTCTTCCCGGCGTACAACGTCGCCCCGGTGCTGTCGACCTCGACGCTGGAGGAGTACCCGCAGCTCGAGGGCGTCTTCGACCAGATCTCGCCGGAGCTCACCGACGCGGTGCTCCAGGAACTCAACCGCCAGGTGGACGTCGAGGGACGTGAGCCCGCCGACGTCGCGTTCGAGTGGATGGTGAAGAAGGGCTTCATCACGGAGCCCTGACATCGCGAGGTCGCGATGACGGACGGGAGGCGCGGTGCCAGCAGGCACCGCGCCTCCCGTCCGTCATGCCCCCTGGACCACCGACTGCCAGGTGGCGAGCAGGCCCATCCCGAGCCCGAAGACGAACAGCAGGATCCAGAAGGCCAGCGCGACGAGGTTCAGCAGGATCCCCCACCCGGCACGACCGCGGGCGGCGGGTTCCCGACCGCGGGAGGCGATGCCGAGGCAGAGTCCGACCACCGGGGCGACGAACGTCCAGCCCGCGAGCAGTGAGCAGATGCCGAGCACCAGGCTGGCGGTGCCGAGGCCGGTGCGCTGGGAATCGTACGTGGTGACCATGCCCTCGACGGTACGGGCGGGGCGGACCGGTGGCGTCCCTCCAGACGGTGATCCGTGTCCGTCTCCGGGCGGACCGTCGTCCGTCGCCGGTATCGTCGTCGCATGGCACTGTTCGGACGACGCAAGCCCGACGTGCGCGACCGACCCGTCAGCCAGGTCGAACTGAAGCGCGCCGTGGACGAGGGCTTCCTCATCGCGAAGGCCGCCGTCACCGTGGCCGTGGCGAACCGCATCATCACGAACGCCCTGCGCGACCAGGGGTACTTCGACCACGCCCTCATCGCCGACGCCGCCCGCCAGGAACTGCACCGGATGGCCGAGGAGCAGCGTGCCGACGCCGAGCGGATGCGGGCGATCCGGGTCCGGTCGAGCAAGCAGGGCGGCCGCTCGCAGCACCAGCACGACTACCGCCGCGGCGACGACCTGAAGCTCCGGACGCGCGAGGCCACCTACGAGGAACTCGCCGAGCGGCTCGACGCCCGGCGTGACGACCAGTACTTCGTCGACGGCATCGTGCTCGCCGCCCGGGCCCGGGCCTGGGACGACATCGGCACCACGGTCGTCGGACGACTCGGGTGGGCGCAGCGGCCGGCCGACGACTACGAGATCGGGCGGGAGGAGCGCGTGCAACAGCTCCTCGACGAGGACTTCGCGGCCCTGGTCGCCGAGCACCCGGTGGGCACGGGCCGGCCGGTGGGCGACGACGACCCGACGGACGTCGACGGGTCGGATGACGGCACGGCCCCGGCCGAGGCGGACACCACCACGAGCTGACCGGGTGCCGGTACCACGTCCAGCCGCCGCTCCGTAGGCTCACCCGCATGGTTGATGCGGTGGTCGTCGGAGCCGGACCGAACGGGCTGGCCGCGGCGGTGACCCTCGCCCGCGCCGGGCTCAGCGTCGAGGTGGTCGAGCGGAACGACACCATCGGCGGTGGTGCCCGGACGAAGGAACTGACCCTCCCGGGCTACCTGCACGACGTCTGCTCGGCCGTGCACCCCATGGCGCTGCAGTCCGAGTTCTTCCGGGCCTTCGGCATGGAGCAGCGGATCGAGCTCCGCCTGCCCGAGGTGCAGTTCGGCCACCCCCTCGACGGCGGCCGGGCCGGCATCGCGTACCAGGACCTCGACCGGACCGCCGACGCCCTGGGCCTCGACGGCCGCGCCTACCGGCAGCTCATGGCCCCGCTCGTCCGGAACGCCGACCAGGTGTCCGACTTCGCCACCGACGCCCTGCTGCACGTGCCACGACACCCGGTGACCGTGGCCCGCTTCGGACTCCGTGCGCTCGAGCAGGGGACCCGCGCGTGGAACGCACGCTTCCGCGACGAGGTCGCCCCGGCGATGATCAGCGGCGTCGCGGCGCACTCCATCCAGCACATGCCGTCGCTCGCCACGGCCGCCGCGGCACTCTCGCTCGGCGTCTACGCCCACGCCCGCGGGTGGCCGGTGCCCATCGGCGGGAGCCAGGCGATCGTCGACGCGCTCGCCGCGGACCTCGTCGCGCACGGCGGCACGATCGAGACCGGTCGCGAAGTGCACGCGCTCGGGGACCTGACCCCGGCCAAGGCGGTGTTCTTCGACACGAGCGTCCCCACCATGCTCGCCATCGCCGGGGACCAGTTGCCGACACCGAAGCGCGGGGCCCTGCGTCGGTTCCGGTTCGGCAACGCAGCGGCCAAGGTCGACTTCGCACTGTCCGAGCCGGTGCCGTGGACGAACCGGGAGCTCCGACGCGCCGGCACCGTGCACATCGGCGGCACCCGTGCCGAGATCGCCGAGGCCGAGGCGCAGGTCGCCCGCGGGCAGGACCCCGAGCGCCCGTACGTCCTCGGCTCCGAACCGACCGTCGTCGACCCGGGCCGGGCCCCGGAGGGCGGTCACGTCTTCTGGGCGTACGCGCACGTCCCGGCCGGCTCGACCGTCGACCACCAGGAATCCGTCATCCGCCAGATCGAGCGCTTCGCCCCGGGCTTCCGGGACACCATCGTGGCGACGAACAGCCGGACCGCGGCGGACATGGCGCAGTACAACCCGAACTACGCCGGCGGCGACATCGCCTCCGGTGCCGCGAGCTTCTGGCAGCTGGTCAAGCGTCCCGTGCTCTCGAGCGACCCGTGGCGGATGGGCGGCGGCATGTACCTGGCCTCGCAGTCCGCGGCTCCCGGGCCCGGGGTGCACGGGATGGCAGGCTGGCACGCGGCGAAGAGCGCCCTCCGGCACACCTACGGGCTGCCGGTGGACGTCGACCTGGCACCGAGGAGCTGACATGGCGAAGAACGTCCGGATCATCCACTGCACCCCCGAAGAGGTCTTCGACGTCCTCCGCGACGGCTGGCTCTACCCGACGTGGGTGGTCGGCGCGTCCCGCATGCGCGGCGAGGACCCGGGGTGGCCCGCGGTCGGCACGGAGATCCACCACTCGTTCGGCGTCTGGCCGTTCGTCATCAACGACACGACGACCGTCCTCGAGTACGACGAGCCACGTCACATGGTGATCCAGGCGCGGGGCTGGCCGGTCGGTGAGGCGCGCGTCGAGGTCGACGTCGAGCCGCACCCGCGCGGCTGCCGCGTGACGATCCGCGAGAACCCGGTGAAGGGCCCCGGGTCGCTCGTGCCGGGCTTCATCGCGCAGCCCGGCATCTGGTTCCGGAACCACGAGACCGCCCGCCGACTCGGCTGGGTCGCTGCGGGGCGCGCGCGCAGCCACTGACGCTGGCGAGCACCGGGACGCCCCCGTCCGCGTGCGACGCCGCGGCCTGCGCGAGACGCCGCCGGATCCGGCGGCGTCTCGGCGAGGCGACGGCGTCTCGCGGCGACGGGGGCGCCTCGCGTCACTCCTCCCGCGAGAACGCGCTCGCGCGGGCGACCTGGTCGGCCGTCAGCGCCACGCCCGTGTACCGCTCGAACTGCCGGGCGGCCTGCAGCGCGATGACCTCGGCGCCCGTGATGACGTGTGCACCGGCCTCCCGACCGGCCCGGACGAGCGGGGTCTCGGCGGGGAACGCGACGACGTCGAAGACCGTGTGCGCGGCGGTGATGCGTTCCGGCGTGAACGACAGCGTCGCCTCGTCGTCGCCGCGCATGCCGAGCGGCGTGACGTTGACGAGCAGGTCGGCGTCGCCGGCACCGTCCTCGTCCGCGACCCAGGCGTAGCCGTACTGGTCGGCGAGGGCACTGCCGGTCGCCTCGTTGCGGGCGACGACGGTCAGGCGCTCGAACCCGGCACCACGGAACGCCGCGGTGACGGCCTTCGCCATCCCGCCCGAGCCACGCAGCAGGACCCGTGCGGAGCGGTCGACACCGTGCGAGTCGAGCAACGACGCGACGGCCTCGTAGTCGGTGTTCGACGCGGTGAGGACGCCCCCGTCGTTGACGATCGTGTTGACGGAGCGGATCGCGCGGGCAGACTCCTCGAGTTCGTCGACGAGGGGGATCACGTCCTCCTTGAACGGCATCGACACCGAGCAGCCGCGGATGCCGAGCGCCCGGATCCCCGCGACGGCGCCGGGCAGGTCCGTCGTGGTGAAGGCCTTGTAGACGAAGTCGAGGCCGAGCTCGTCGTAGAGGAAGTTGTGGAAGCGGGTGCCGATGTTGCTCGGACGGGCGGCGAGCGAGATGCACAGCTGCATGTCCTTGTGGAGGATGGGCATGGCGTCAGTGTCCCACGACACCGCCGATGGAGCGGTCCACGTGGTGTCGCTCCGGGCGCGGGACAGCGTGCTGGCGTACCGTGACGCGGGATGACTGCTCTCCCTGACACCATGCGCGCCGTCCGCTTCGACGAGTGGGGCGACCGTTCGGTCCTGCACGTGGCCGAGGTCCCCGTCCCCGAGGTCGCCCCCGGGCGGGTCCTCGTGAAGGTCCGCGCCGCCGGCGTCAACCCCGGCGAGACCGCGATCCGCCAGGGCCTCGTCGACGACCACGACCCCGAACGGCTGCCGTCCGGGCAGGGCACCGACCTCGCCGGCACCGTCGCCGCGATCGGCCTCGACGTCGACGGGTTCGAGGAGGGCGACGAGGTCCTCGGGTGGTCGTGGGAGCGATCGAGCCAGGCGGAGTACGTCTCCGTCCCCGCCGGGCAGCTCGTCCCGAAGCCCCGCCTGCTCTCGTGGGAGGCCGCCGGTGGCCTCGACGTGATCGCCACCACCGCGGCGGCAGCCGTCCGCGCCGTCGACCCGCGGCCCGGCGAGACCGTCGTCGTGTCCGGTGCCGCCGGGGGCGTGGGCGGGTTCGTCACGCAGCTGCTCACCAACGAGGGCGTCGACGTCATCGCGATCGCCTCCGAGGCGAACCACGAGTGGCTGCGCGAGAAGAAGGCCCGCCCGGTCGCGTACGGCGACGGCCTCGAGGACCGGATCCGCGGACTCGCCACCAACGGCATCGACGCGCTCATCGACACGTTCGGCCCGGAGTACGTGCACCTCGGCATCACGCTCGGGATCCCCGCCGACCGCATCGAGACGGTCATCGCGTTCGACGCCGCGGCCGAGGTGGGCGCGAAGGCGTCCGGCAGCGCGGACACCGCCGACCCGGAGATCCTGTCGGCACTCGCGAACATGGTCGCCGACGGGTCGATCGAGGTCCCGATCGCCGCGACCTTCCCGCTCGACGCGGTGCAGGACGCCTACGCCCAGCTCGAGGAGCGGCACACCCGCGGCAAGATCGTCCTGCTCCCCTAGGGCGACGGCCGGGAGGCCCGTGCAGCGCGGGTGGGGTTGCCCCCACCCCGCAGCGGGGTGCCGGCCGGGTGCCGCCGTGCAGCGGGACACCGTAGCGTCGGGGACATGACGAACACACTCCACCGTCCCCGCTCCGGTCGCCTGCTCGCCGGGGTCTGCGCCGGCATCGCCGACCGCTTCGGCTGGTCCCGCACCGCCGTCCGCGTGCTCTGGGTCCTGCTGAGCCTGTTCCCCGGGCCGCTCTGGATCGCCTACGTGGTGCTCTGGATCGTGATGCCGACCGAGGGGAAGCGCCGCTGACCTCCCCGGGGTCGTCCGCACGGGGCCCGGCTCCGGAGCCCTGCCGTCCCGTCCGGACGGCGTAGGCTCGTCGTCGTGCCGGTCTCCGTCTTCGAGCTGTTCAGCATCGGTGTCGGCCCGTCGAGCTCCCACACCGTGGGACCGATGCGCGCCGCCGCCGACTTCGCCGCGCGGACGGCGGACGGACCCGTCGAGTCCATCCGCGTCGACCTCTACGGCTCGCTCGCCTCGACCGGTCACGGACACGGCACGCTCGGCGCCGTCGCGGTCGGGCTCATGGGGCACCGCCCGGAGGACGTCGACCCCGACGTGATGACGGCCGCGCTCGCCGCCCTCGAGTCCACCGGACGCCTGACCGTGGCGAGCGGGACCGTCGTGCCGTTCCGACTCGCCGACGTCGTGCTGCACCCGCTGACGATGCTGCCGCGGCACCCGAACGCGATGCGCCTCCGGACGTTCGACGCGACCGGGACCGAGACCGCCGTCGAGACGTACTACTCGATCGGCGGTGGGTTCATCGCCCGCGACGGGGACGAGGAGCCGGGCGAGGGCGTCGCCGGCACCGCGATCCCGGTCGAGACGGACGCGGTGCCGTACCCGTTCTCCAGCGGAGCCGAGCTGCTGTCCGCCTGCGCGACCACGGGCCTCCCGGTCAGCGGTGTGGCGCTCGCCAACGAGACCGCGCACCGCAGCGAGGACGAGGTCCGTGCCGGGCTCCTGCGCATCCACGCCGTGATGGAGGACTGCGTCGAGCGCAGCGTCCGACGCACCGGCACGCTGCCCGGCGGGCTCGAGGTCCGCCGACGTGCGGCCGACTGGTACGAGCAGCTCACGCGTGACGACCCGGACCACGACCCGCTCTTCGCGATGGAGTGGGTGAACCTCACGGCGATGGCGGTCAACGAGGAGAACGCCTCGGGCGGCCGCGTCGTCACCGCGCCGACGAACGGTGCCGCCGGGATCATCCCCGCGGTGCTCGCCTACGCCCTGACCTACGTCGGACCGGTCGCACGCGGGTTCCGGGCGGAACGCGACGACGCCGTCGTGCGGTTCCTGCTCACCGCCGGTGCGATCGGCTCGATCTACAAGGAGCGCGCCTCCATCTCCGGCGCCGAGGTCGGCTGCCAGGGCGAGGTCGGTTCCGCGGCGTCGATGGCGGCGGCCGGGCTCGCCGAGGTCCTGGGCGGGACCCCCGAGCAGGTGGAGAACGCGGCCGAGATCGCCATGGAGCACAACCTCGGGCTGACGTGCGACCCGATCGGCGGCCTCGTGCAGATCCCCTGCATCGAGCGCAACGCCATCGCCGCGAACAAGGCCGTGAACGCCGCCCGGATGGCGCTGCGCGGCGACGGGGTGCATCACGTCTCGCTCGACCAGGTCGTCGAGACGATGCGGCAGACCGGTGCCGACATGTCGACGAAGTACAAGGAGACCGCGATGGGTGGTCTCGCGGTGAACGTCCCGCTCTGCTGAACCGCGGCCGCAGCCCCCGGAACTGGGGCTGCGGCGGTCGTGCCGCCCCGCGTTAGCGTGCAGCGTCCGTCACCGCTCGGACCGACGGTCAGGGACGGCCGTCGTCGCCGACCTCCGGGAGCGATCGCTCATGTCACCCCGCACGCCGACCCTCCTCGCCACCGCCGTCGTGGTGGCGCTCGCCGTCACCGGTACGGGGCTCCCCGCGCAGGCGCTGCCCGCCGCCACCGCTCCTGCGGCCGCCACCGCGACCACCGCTCCTGCTGCCGGCACCGCTGTGCCCGCTCCCGCGACCGGTGGCGTGCCCGCCCCGGCCGACGCCACCGTCGGCGCGACACCCGGCGACACCGCGGTCGACCTGACGCTCGTGCTCCGGCCGGTCGACCCGGCCGCCCTCACCGCGCTCCCCGGGGCGACCGCCGGGGACACCGTCGACCAGCGCGCGGACGCCGTGGCGGCGGTCGCACCGGTCGAGGACGCCCGGTCGCGCGCTCGGACCGTGCTGACCGACGCCGGTTTCACGGTGACCGACCCGGACACGTGGGAGGTCGAGGCGCACGGCACCGCAGCCCAGGCGGAGGCCCTGTTCGGCGTCGACCTAGTCGGCACCGGCGACGGCATGCACCCGACCGCCGAACCGACCCTGCCACAGTCCTTCGGCGGGAGCGTCGTCGCCGTGCTCGGGCTCGACGTGCGCCCGGCGCTGGCGCACGCGGCCGTCCCCGCCGGGTACGGCCCTGCCACCTTGGCGAGCGCGTACCGGTCCTCGGGGTCGGCCACCGCGGGCGCCGGCGCGACGGTCGCGACCGTGCAGTTCTCCGGCTGGGACCGCAACGACCTGAGCGCCTACGCCGCGGCGACCGGACGGAAGCTCCCCGCACTCGACCAGATCGCGGTCGACGGCGCGGACCCGCACCGGGGTGACGGGTACCAGGGCGAGACCGAGGTCGCGCTCGACCAGCAGGCGCTGCTCGCCGTCGCGCCGGGTGCCCGTCAGCGGGTGTACGTCACGCCGAACTCGTTCCAGGGCAGCTACGACGCCTACAGCCGCATCGCCGACGACGTCCGCACCGCCGGCATCACCGCGGTCAGCATCTCGTGGGGCAGCTGTGAGACGCAGACCCCGGCCGGGGCACGGGCGGCGCTCGACGCGGCGCTGTCGCGGATCGTCGCAGCCGGCGCCACGGTCTTCGCCGCTACCGGTGACGACGGCGCCCGCTGCCCGACCGGCCCGAGGACGACCATCCGCGACGTCTCGTACCCGGCGTCCTCGCCGGCGGTCGTGGCCGTGGGCGGCACGTCGCTCAGCAGGACGAAGGCCGGGTGGACCGAGTCCGGGTGGTCGAACTCCCTCGGCGCGGGCGGCGGTGGCACGTCGTCGGCCTACGCCCGGCCCGCGTGGCAGACCGGCACCGGCATCACCGGCACGAAGCGCATGCTGCCCGACGTCGCCGCGCTCGCCGACCCGGCGAAGGGTCCGGCGGTGTACATGTCGACGGCGCACGGCTTCGTGCTCGGCGGCGGCACGAGCCTGGCGTCCCCGGTGCTGGCCGGACAGCTCGCCGTCGCGCTGACCGCACGTGGGTGTGCCGTCGGCGTGGGCGACGTGCACCAGGCGCTGTACGCGAACCCGACCGCGTTCCGGGACGTCGTCACCGGCAGCAACGGCACCGCGCCCGCTACCCGGGGCTGGGACGCGGCGACCGGGCTCGGCTCGCCGAAGTGGTCCGCCCTCGGACGGCTCCTCCCGACCGCGGCGGACTGCACGCGGCCGACCACCACCGCGGCCGCGGCGGGAGCGGGCGCGACGGCCGTGACCTCGGGGACCCGGACCGTGCCGTCCGGGACGTCGATCCACTCGCCGAACGGCCAGTACTGGCTCGACGTGCAGGCGGACGGCTCGCTGGTCGAGTGGGGCAACGGCCGCCGGCTCTGGCAGAGCAGCGGGCGTGCCGCGGGTGCCGGTCTGCGGCTCGGCACCACCGGGCGGCTCGCCGTCGTGGCGCCGTCCGGTGCGGTCCTCTGGTCCACGTCCGCACGGACCGCCTCCGGCGGCGCACGTCTGACGGTGACCGACGCCGGCGACGTCCGCGTGACCGCACGGGACGGTGCCGTGCTGTGGCACAACCGGGCCCCCGGTGCCGACCGGCTCGTCCCCGGGGCCACGCTCGTCCCGGGGCAGTCGCTGCGGGACGCCTCCGGCGGCCGGCGGCTCACCATGCGCTTCGACGGGGACCTGGTGATCGGCTCCGGCAACCGGGTGCTGTCCCGGCGGTCCGGCGGTGGCGCGGGGGCGTCCCTCCTGCTGCTGCCGAGCGGCGACCTGGTGCTCGCGAGTCCGTTCGGCCAGACGCGGTGGTCCACCGGCACGGCGGAGCGCGGGGGAGCCGGCATGGTCCTGCGGATGCAGTCGGACGGCAACCTGGTGCTCCGGAAGGGCACGACGGTGGTCTGGGCGAGCCGCACCCGGGGCTGAGCGGACCGGACCGCTCGACGTGCTCCGCGTGACCGACGGCGGGTCCGCCGGTGGTGCTCCTCCGGCTCAGCCGGCCAGGAGCGTGAGCAGCCGGGCGGTCTCGGCGGCGACGGCGTCCCGACCCGCGGCCACGTAGCGGCGCGGGTCGACGAGGTCCGGCCGGTCGTCGAGGACGTCCCGCAGCGCCCGGGTGAACAGGCCGTTCAGGTGCGTGGAGATGTTGATCTTCGTCATGCCCGCGTGGACGGCACCGCGGAGCTCGTCATCCGACAGGCCCGACGAACCGTGCAGGACGAGCGGCACCGGGACGGAGGCCCGCAGCCGGCCGACCAGGTCCCGGTCGACGGACGCTTCACGGGTCTGCATCGCGTGGGAGGTGCCGACGGCCACCGCCAGGGCGTCGACACCGGTCGCCGCGACGAACGCGGCGGCGTCGTCCGGGTCGGTCCGGACCCCGGGTGCGTGGACACCGTCCTTGCCACCGACCTCGCCGAGTTCGGCCTCGATCGCGATCCCGGCGGTGTGGCACGCGTCGGCGAGCTCCCGGGTCGCGGCGAGGTTGGCGTCGTAGTCGAGGTGCGAGCCGTCGTACATGACCGAGTCGACGCCGAGGTCGATGCCGGCGTGGACGAGTGCGCGGTCCTCGACGTGGTCGAGGTGCACCAGGACCGCCACGTCGGCGGATCGTGCGATCGCCTGGGTCGCGGTGACGATCGGCGTCACCCCACCGTGGTAGCGGATGCAGTTCTCGCTGATCTGCAGGACGACCGGCAGTCCGGCCTGCTCGGCACCGGCCACGATGGCCTCGGCGTGCTCGAGGAGGACGACGTTGAAGGCGCCGACGCCCCGGCGGGCGGTGCGGGCGGTGTCGAGGAGGCCGGTGAGGGCGAGGGCGGTGGTCATGTGGTGCTCCCGGTTCGGTCGAGCTGGGTCAGGAATCGGTCGACGGCGTCGAGGTCGACCTCGCCCGCGACGGGACGCAGGACCGCGGCGGCGCCGTACGCCGCGGCGGAACGCAGGGCGTGGCGGACGATGTCGTGCCCGAGGGGGTCGTGCCCGAGGAGGTCCGAGCGCGGGGCGCCCGACGTGGTGCGGCTGCCGGAGGCGGTGAGGGCGAGGACGAGCCCCGCCGTCGCGGCGTCGCCCGCGCCGGTCGGGTTGCCGTGGACGTCGGGGACGGCCGGGACGGTGACGACTCCGGTCCGCGTGTGCGCACTGATGCCCGCGGCACCCGCGGAGACGACGACCATCCCGGCTCCGCGTGCGAGCAGGTCGAGGGCGCCGGTCCGTTCGTCCCGGGCACCGGTGGCGTCGAGGAGCTCGTCGCGGTTCGGCTTGCAGATCGACGCACCGGCGGAGGCGGCCTCGAGCAGCGCCGGACCCGACAGGTCGGCCACGACGGGCACCCCGGCGTCGACCGCGTCGCGCACCCAGGCGCGCACCACGACGGGGTCGGTGCCGCGCGGGAGGGACCCGGACACGACGAACGCGGACGCCGTGGCCCAGCTGTGGCGGAGTGCGACGCCCACCGCGGCCCATTCGTCCGCGTTCACCGTGGGTCCGGGTTCGCCGTACATCGTCGGGTGCACGAGGTCGTCGACGACCGTGACCGTGGTGCGCGTGTCCCCGGCGACCGGCACCGCGGTGACCGCGAGTCCGTCGCGCTGCAGGGCCGCGGCGGTCCAGGCGCCGGTGGTCCCGCCGAGCGGCAGGACCGATGTCGTCGCCACGCCGGCGGCGTCGAGCACCCGCGCCACGTTGACGCCCTTCCCGCCCGGTCGGCGGGCGACGTCGAGCACGCGCTGGGTGACGCCCACGGACTGTTCGGCGACGCGGTAGGTCACGTCGACCGCCGGGTTCGGGGTGAGGACGACGATCACGCGGGGACCTCCAGGACGACGGGACGGCCGGCGGGGTCGATGACGACCAGGTCGGCCGCAGCACCGACGGTGAGTGGTGGACGCAGGCCGAGCACGGCGGACGCCCGGACGGACGAGGCGACCACGGCCTCCCGGACGTGGCCGGGACGGTCGCTGTCGGGACGAGCGGCGAGGACCCGGGCGACGGCGTCGCCGACGGTGATGGTGCTGCCGGCCAGCGAGGACCGGTCGGCGAGCATCGCGACACCGCCCTCGACGACCACGTCGGACCCGGCGATCCGGTACGCCCCGTCCGCGCAGCCGGTGGCGGCCATCGCGTCCGAGACGAAGACCATGCGGTCACCGGCGGCGCGGCGGACCAGGTCGACGGCGACCGGGTCCAAATGGTGGCCGTCGACGATGCACTCCACGGTCAGCCGCTCGTCCGCCAGGGCGACCCCGACCGGACCGGGCTCACGGTGGTGCAGCGGGGGCATGCCGTTGAAGAGGTGGGTGACCAGGGTCGCGCCGGCGTCGGCCGCTCGCTGCACCTGCTCCGTGTCGGCGTCGGTGTGCCCGATCGCGGCGACGACCCCGGCGTCGACCAGTCGGCGGATCGCGTCGATCGCGCCGGGGAGTTCGGGTGCGAGCGTGACGACCCGGAGGGCCGCGCCGCCGGCGTCGACCAGGAGGTCGACCTCGCCGGCGGTCGGCGCGTGCAGCAGGGACACCGCGTGCGCGCCGCGTCGAGCGGGCGACAGCCACGGCCCCTCCAGGTGCAGCCCGGCGAGGGTCCCGTCGGCGACGAGCGGTCGGAGGCGGCGGAGCGCGGCGACCGTGTCCGGGACGGTCCCGGTCGCGATCGAGGCGACGAGGTGCGCGGTCCCGAGTCCGGCGTGGTGCGCGGCGGCGGCGCGGGCCTCGTCGGCCGAGCACGAGGCGAAGTCGTGACCGAGGGCGCCGTGCGCATGGAGGTCGACGAACCCCGGGACGACGGTGCCGGGTGCCTCGAGCACGCGGTCGGACGTCGGCGCCGGGCCGCTCCCGACCGCGGTGACACGACCCCCCGTCACCGCGATCCAGCCGTCGACCAGGTCGGCCTCGGCGGTGACCACCCGTGGCGCGCGGACGAGCGTCGTCACGCCGACACCGCCGTGGGCCCGTCGTCGTGCTGCTGCGAGCGGTCGTCGTCCCGCCGGTGGCGGGTCGGCAGGTCTCGTTCCAGCAGCTCCTCGGCGAGGAGGCCCGCACCGATCGCGCCGGCTGCGTCGCCGTGCCGTGCACCGACGACGGCCGGGACCCTGACGCCCACCAACCGGTCCGTCAGCGCCGCGGTGAGCGGGTCGAGCAGGAGCGGGCCGGACTGCGCGAGTCCACCGCCGATGACCAGCGTGTGACAGCCCGCGACGGCCGTCAGCCAGGCCAGCGCGTCCGTGAGCACGTCGACGCAGTCGTCCCACACCTGCCGGGCACGGAGCTCGCCGTCGCGGACGCGGAGCATCGCCGCGTGCGCGGTCGGTACGCCGCACCGGCGGGCGACGGCACCGGCCGAGGCGACCTCCTCGACCCGGAGGCCGGCGAGCGGCCCGTGGGGGATGCGGACCTGGCCGATCTCGCCGGCCCAGCCGTCACCGCTGACGACCCGGCCGTCGACGACCAGGGCGCTCGCGAGCCCGGTGCCGACCGGGACGAACGCGACCGTGCCGCGGTCGAGTCCCCCGGCCCGCACCTCCGCGAGTGCCCCGGCGCGGACGTCGTGGCCGAACGCGAGCGGGACGTCGGTGCCCGACGCCCGGAGCGCCGCGGCCACCCGCTGGCGCACGGGCACGTCCTGCCAGCCGAGGTTCACCGACAGCACCGAGCGGCCGGCGGCCTCGTCGACCACTCCGGGGACGACGAGGCCGACGGCGCCGAGGCCCGTGCCGTGCTGTCGGGCGACCGAGCCGGCGCGCACGGCGAGCTCGGCCACGACGACGGCGAGGGCATCGGCAGCGGGGTCGTCGCGGGGAGTCGGGACGCGCTGCTCGTCGAGCACCAGTCCGTCGTCCGCGGTCAGTCGGGCCTTGATGCCCGTGCCGCCGACGTCGACTCCGAGCACCGCCCCGCGCGCGGTCATCAGGTGAGGATGACCGAACGGGTCAGCGATCGCGGGTGGTCCGGGTCGAGACCGCGGCGCTCCGCGAGGGCGACGGCGAACCGGTGGACGACGACGAGTCCGGCGAGCGGGTCGAGGTCGTGGTGCACGAGGCGGGCACCGGTGGCGGCGACCTCGTCGGCGAGACCGTCCGGCACGGCGCCGAGGGACCAGACCAGGCGACCGGGCTGCGCGATCGCGATCGGGCCGTGGCGGTAGTCCATCGCCGGGTACGACTCGGCCCAGAACTGTGCGGCCTCACGCGTCTTCAGGGCGGCCTCGGCCGTCAGACCCACCGCGGCGCCACGGCCGACGAACGTCACCTGCTCGGCGTCGAGCAGGTCGTCGATCGGCAGGGTGAGCGCGGTCTCGGCCTGGTCGGCGAGGCGCTCGACGTCGTCGCCGAGGGAGGCGCGGAGCAGCGCGAGCGCCGTGGTCGCGAAGCGGGTCTGCACCACGGAGCGCTCGTCGGCGAACGGCAGCGCGACGACGGCGTCCGCGTCCGCCGCAGCGGGGCTGTCCGGTACGGCCGTGATCAGCACGGTGCGCTGCTCCGGCAGGGCACGCAGCAGGTCGATGATCTCGGTGGTCGTACCCGAGCGCGAGATGGTGACGACGCGGTCGTACTGCCGGTCGACGGGGTACTCGGAGCCGGCGAACGCGTCGGTCTGGCCGAGGCCCGCTGATTCGCGGGCGACGGCGTAGCTCATCGCGATGAACCAGCTCGTGCCGCAGCCGATGACGGCGACGCGCTCACCCGGCTGGGGCAGGACGTCGATGAACGAGGGCAGCAGGGCCGCGGCGGAGCGCCAGGAGTCCGGCTGCGATGCCAGCTCGGCGCCCACGAAGGTGTCGGACATGGTGTCCTTCCGGTCGGACCGATCCGTGTGATCGGATACCGGCCAGCATGACGATCGATCGTGCTCGATGCAAGTGCAAAACGTCATTTCCGATCACGCGACGGGCGGAGACGCGCCCGTAGGATGACGCCATGACCCCGCAGCAGAGGCTCAACGCCCTCCTCGAGCTGGTGAGTGACCGTGGCAACGTCTCGATCACCGAGATCGGGGACGAGCTCGGGATCTCCGCCGCGACCGCCCGCCGCGACCTCGCCACGCTCGCCGACCAGCGCCTCGTCACCCGGACCCACGGGGGCGCCGCTGCCCTCGGCGCCGGGTACGAGCTCCCGCTGCAGTACAAGATCGCCCGCCAGGCCGAGGCGAAGACGGCGATCGCCCGGGCGACCGCGGCCCTCGTGGCCCCCGGCGACACGGTCGGGCTGAACGGCGGGACCACGACGACCGAGGTGGCGCGGGAACTGGGCAAGAGCGAGCGCTTCATCCGCGCCGACGGCGAGTACGGCATCACGATCGTCACCAACGCCCTGAACATCGGGTACGAGCTGTCGGTCCGCGCCAACGTCAAGATCGTCGTGACCGGCGGAGTCGCCCGTCGGCAGTCCTACGAGCTGATCGGGCCGCTGGTCCGGGACACGCTCGACGAGTTCGCGCTGGACGTGGTCGTGCTCGGCGTGGACGGGCTGACGGGGCAGTACGGCGCCACGACCATGCACGAGGGGGAGGCCGAGGTCAGCCGGCACTTCGCCTCGGTGGGTCGTCGGGTGATCGTGGTCGCCGACTCGACGAAGATCGAGCGGTCCACCTTCGCCCGCATCTGCCCGCTCGACCGCATCGACGTCCTGGTCACGGACCGTGGCGTCCCGGCGTCGTTCGCCACGGACCTGGCCGCCGCCGGCACGGAGCTCGTGGTCGCGGACTGACCCGCCGACCCGTCCCGCGCCTCCGGACGGAGGGCAGGAACGTTACCGGCGTGTAAAACCCCCGCATCTCGCTTCCGTGAGCGATCCATGAGCACATATTGTGCATTCATGATCGATTTGGCATCATGGCCGTCACAATCACGCAAGGGAGCGAGATGAGCACCACGAGCACCCGCACACTCCGAGTCGGCGTGGTCGGCATCGGCCAGCGGTCGTACATCGCGGACCACGTGGCCGCCGCCGGGCTCGACGCCGACGGGGTCGACGCCCGGATCGTGGCCGCCGCCGACGTCACCGAAGCCGGCCGACAGCGCGCTGCCGAGGCCTGGCCGGACGCCACCGTCGTCGACGGACACCGCGCACTGATCGGGACCGACGGTGCCCCGAACGCCGTCGACGCCGCGATCGTCACCACCCCGGACTGGACCCACGCCGAGATCGCGATCGACCTGCTCCGGGCCGGCATCGCCGTCTACCTCGAGAAGCCCCTCGCCATCACGGTCGAGGACGCCGACGCCGTCCTCGACACCGCCGCCGAGACCGGCACCCCGCTCTACGTCGGCCACAACTTCCGGCACGCGGCCGTGGTGCGCCTGATGCTCGACGTGATCGCACGCGGTGAGATCGGCGAGGTCAAGGCCGTCTGGGTCCGCCACTTCGTCGGCAACGGCGGCGACTACTACTTCAAGGACTGGCACGCCGACCGCAGCCGGGTGAACTCGCTCCTGCTGCAGAAGGCCAGCCACGACCTCGACGTCGTGCACGCGCTCGCCGGCGCCTACACCAGCCGGGTCGTCGGCATGGGGTCACTCTCCGTCTACGGGGACGTCACCGACCGCCGGGACCGCAGCGGCGAACTCATGACCGACTGGTTCTCGTTCGACAACTGGCCGCCCGCCGAGCAGACCGGCCTGAACCCCGTCGTCGACGTCGAGGACGTGTCGATGGTCATGATGACGCTCGACAACGGCGTCCAGGCCAGCTACGAGCAGTGCCACTTCACGCCCGACTACTGGCGGAACTACACGGTCATCGGCACCCACGGGCGCCTCGAGAACATCGGCGACACCGGCGGCGGCGTGGTCAAGGTGTGGAACCACCGCCGGAACTGGGACGTGGCCGGGGACGTCGAGTACCCGATCGACGGCGTCGAGGACGGCCACGCCGACGCCGACCTGCTCACCGTGACCGAGTTCCTCCGTTCCCTGGCGTTCGGCGAGCCGACCACCCTGTCCCCGATCGCGGCGCGCGCCGCCGTCGCCGCCGGGGCACTCGCCACCCGCTCGCTCCGCAACGGCTCCGTCCCCATCGACGTGCCGCCCCTCCCCGACGCAACCCTCCGACACTTCGCGACCGCTCCCGACCGCGACGACGTCCCCGAAAGGACCACCCGATGACCGCTCCAACCGCCCGTCCGGGCCGCGGCCGCCGCCGCGCACTGCTCGGTCTCGCTGCCGCCGTCAGCGCCGTCGCGCTCCTCGCCGGATGCAGCAGCCAGTCCTCCGCCGGGTCCTCGGACTCCGGCTCCGGTGAGGTCGCGAAGGACACGAAGGCGAACCTGACGTACGCCGTCTGGGACCAGAACCAGGTGAAGGCCATCAAGGCGAACATCAAGGGGTTCAACGAGGAGTACCCCGACATCACGGTGAACGTCGACGTCACGCCGTACGCCAGCTACTTCACGAAGCTGCAGACGCAGGGCTCGAGCAACACGCTCCCCGACCTCTTCTGGATGAACGGCCCGAACTTCCAGCTGTACGCAGCGAACGGCAAGCTGGCCCCGATCACCGGCGAGGTGAAGTCCGGCGCGATCGACCCGGAGAACTACTCGCCAGCGCTCAACAAGCTCTACACGTACGACGGCACCCAGTACGGCGTCCCGAAGGACTTCGACACCATCGGCGTCTGGATGAACAAGGCCCTGTTCGAGAAGGCCGGCGTGGCCATGCCGTCGAAGGACTGGACCTGGGACGACTTCCAGGAGACCGGTGCCGAGCTCTCCGAGAAGCTGAAGTCGGACGGTGCGTACGGCGCCGCCGCGGGCATGGACGGGCAGACCACCTACTACGACACGATCTTCCAGGCCGGTGGCTCGGTCATCGACGGCGACGAGTCGGGGTACGACTCGAAGGCCACGCAGGAGGGCATCGGTTTCTGGACCGACCTGATCGCGTCCGGGGCCTCGCCCTCGATCAAGCAGCTGACCGACACCACGGCCGACCAGTGGTTCACCTCCGGCAAGGTCGCGATGTACCAGGGCGGCAGCTGGTTCCGCTCCGCGCTCATCGGATCCGACCTCGAGAAGGACGTCGTCGCCTACCCGCTGCCGAAGGGCAAGGAGCAGGCGACCGTCATCCACGGCGTCTCGAACGTCGTCGCGGAGGGCTCGAAGGAGAAGGCCGCCGCGCAGGCACTCCAGGCCTACCTGGCCAGCAAGCCCGCCCAGCAGCAGCAGGGCGACATGGGCGCCGTCATCCCCGCCTACACCGGCACGCAGGACGCCTTCACGAAGACCATGCCCGATGCCGACCTGCAGGTCTTCCTCGACGCGGTCGACTACGCCAAGCCGCTGCCGGTGTCGAAGAACACCGCCGCGTGGAACACCCTCGAGACGAACCTGCTGCCGAGTGCGTTCGACGGTTCCGAGCCCGTCGACCAGGTGACGAAGGAACTCGCCCAGAAGATGGACGCGGCACTCGCCGAGGAGTGACGACGAGCCGGTCGGTCGGGCCCCACGCCCGACCGGCCGGCACCCGCACGTCCGCACCCCCCGCAGCACCCAGCACCACCCGGACCACCCGATCCGACCGCCCTGGCCGAGGAGCGACCTGATGACGATCCACACCCAGCGACCCGATGCCGCGCAGGCGTCCCCGCCGCCCGAGACCCGCCCCGCCGACCCGTCGCGGCCGACGCGGGCCCCACGCAGCGACGGATTCTGGCCGTGGCTCTTCGTCCTGCCGCTGCTCATCGGCGTCGGCACCTTCTTCATCTGGCCGATCATCCAGACGTTCTACTACTCGTTCACGAGCTGGGGCGTGTTCGGCGGAGCGAGCTTCACCGGACTCGCGAACTACACGCGACTGCTGGCGGACCCGCAGCTCTACCAGTCGCTGGGCAACACGATCGTCTACACCGTGATCGTCCTGCTCGGCATCCCGATCGCGGTCTGGCTCGCGAGCCTGCTGAACACCCCCGGCCTGCGCTTCGCACAGTTCTACCGCGTGCTGTTCTTCCTGCCCTACGTCGCGATGCCGGCGGCGATCGCCCTGGTCTGGCGCATCATGTTCAACGGCGACTTCGGCATCGTGAACTCGTTCCTCGGCCTGTTCGGCATCGACGGCCCGTACTGGATCTCGACCCCGGGCTTCGCGCTCGTCGCCGTCTCGCTGGTCGGGCTGTGGTCGTCGCTCGGGTTCTCCATGATCATCCTGGGAGCCGGGCTCAAGGACATCCCGCCCGAGCTGTACGAAGCGGCCGAGCTCGACGGCGCCAGCCGGTGGCGGCAGTTCCGCTCGGTCACGGTGCCGCTCCTCAGCCCGAGCATCTTCTTCGTGCTCATCGTCACGACCATCTCGAGCTTCCAGCTGTTCGACCTGCTCTACGCGATCCTCGGCCCGCTGAACCCGGTGGTCCCGGAGACGATGTCCCTCGTCTTCTACTTCTACAACTCCGGGTTCGTCGACGGCGACAAGGGCTTCGCGGCGGCGATCGCGATGGTCATCTTCCTGCTCATCGGCATCATCACGGTCGTCCAGTTCCGTGTCCAGAAGAAGTGGGTGCAGTCATGACCGGCATCATCGAAGCGCACGGCAGCAAGCTCTCGGCGGCCGCCTCGGCCGCCAGCCGGAGCCGGGTCCGTGGCCAGGCACGTCCCGGTCGCCGCGGCGGCAGCCACTGGTGGATCCACGTGGTGCTCGGGGTGGGTGGGTTCGTGATGGCGTTCCCGTTCCTCTGGCAGATCATCATGTCGCTGTCGACCAACGCGCAGGTGACCTCCCCGACGCCGGTGTTCTGGCCGGGTCAGCTGCAGTGGGACAACTTCGCGCAGGTGTTCGAGCGGCTGCCGTTCCTCAGCCAGCTCGGGACGTCGATCTGGGTGACGCTCATCCGGACCGTGGCGCAGATCGTCCTGTGCACGCTCGCCGGCTACGCCTTCGCGCGCATGCGGTTCCGGGGCCGTGGGCTGATCCTCGGGATCGTGCTGTCGATCCTGCTGGTGCCGTCGCAGGTCTACCTCATCTCGCAGTACCAGATCGTGCAGGGACTCGGCTGGCTCGACACCCTCGCCGGCATCGTCGCGCCGGGGCTGTTCAGCGCGTTCGGCACGTTCCTGATGCGGACCGCGTTCCTCAACATGCCCGCCGAGCTCGAGGAGGCTGCCCGGATGGACGGTGCGAACCCGTTCCAGACGTTCTGGCGCATCATGCTCCCCCTGGCGCGACCGTCCATGAGCGTGCTCGCGATCACCACCGTGCTCTGGTCGTGGAACGAACTGCTCTGGCCCCTCGTGGTGTCGACCCGTGCCGAGGCCATGCCCCTGGCCGCCGGGCTCGCGACGCTGTCGAGTGACCGGACCGTGAACTACCCGGTGCTGATGGCAGCGAGCCTGATGGCGATGGCGCCCGTGCTCATCATGTTCATCGTGCTGCAGCGCCGGGTGATCGACGGGCTCGCCTCCTCCGGTCTCAAGTGAGTCCGGCCGACGACGGACGGGAGGCCCGCCCCGACCCCGTCGCGCTCCTCACCGCCGCCGTCGGCTCGCCGGGGGAACCAGCGGGGCTGGCTCCGGCGCTCGAGGACGCCGTGGCCCACCTCGGCCCGACGCGCCGGGAGGCCGCCCTCCTCGGAGCCCTCCGTGCGGTGCTGCCGGTCACCGAGCAGTGGCTCGTCACCCACGGTTGCAGCCCGGAGGACGCCGCGGCGAGCGTCGCCGACGTCGACCGCAAGGTCGGCCGCTACGGGCTCGACGGCACGGGTCTCGACTGGCTCGTCCAGGTGGCGACCGGCCGCGTGGTGGCCGTGGGGCGCCTCCAGTTCGAGCGGACCGCCCGGCTGCCGGACGGGACGCTGGCGTGGGGGGTGCACGTGCCGGAGACGGGACCGCTCGACCCGGCCGCATGCGACCGGTCGTTCGCGGCCGCGCCCACCGTGCTCCGGCGGCTCGACCCGGCGTCCACGGTCGACACGTTCGTGTGCTCGTCGTGGCTGCTCGATCCCGAGGTCGCTGCCGTCCTCGGCCCGTCGTCGAACACCGCGCGCTTCGCAGCGCGGTTCGCGCTGCTGCCGGGACCGGCCGATCCGCACGGGGCGGGTGACGTCTCCGTGGCGAAGTTCGTCTTCGGCACCGACCTGGCGTCCGCGCGTCGGGCGGTGCCCTCGGGTCGGCTCCAGCGTGCGGTCCAGGAGCGGTGGGCCGCTGGCGGGTACTGGTCCGAGCGCGCCGGGACCGCTCCGGTCGGCGTACCGTCGCCCGCATGAGCGCACCCGACCGAGACCACCTGGACGACGGCGTCGACATGACCTTCGAGGAGCGTCGGCACGACACGTTCCGCCGGATGTCCGGGTCCGACGAGCACGACGAGGCACCCCGCGTGGAGGTCGAGGAGACCGAGCCCGGCGACGTCCGCATCGACGTCGCCGACAGCGCTGCGGTCCGCCCGGGCGACTGAGCGCACCGCCCGGTGCGGGGCGGACGGTGGCGCACGGCAGAATCGACCCGTGCACCTCGTCCTCGCCGCCGTCGGCGGCCGCGTCACCGCGACGCCGCTGACGGACGCGGGGCAGCCGGACGGCGAGCCGACACGGGTGGCCGAGTCGGACCTCCCGGCCTTCGTCGCCGTGACCGACGCACCGGGCGTCCGTTGGGTCTGGTCCGACACCGCGCGTTGGTACCCCGCCGTGCTCGCCGCCGGCGGGCGGGTCGCCCGCTGTGTCGACCTGCGCCTGGGACACCGGGTCCTCCGGACCGCCCTGGCGAGCCGCGGGTCCGCCCTCGCGCAGGCGCCGGAGAGCGGCTGGGACGCACCGGCCGTCGTGGAGGCCCGGCCAGCGCCGGCCACGCAGGCGTCGCTCTTCGACGACGACCTGTTCGCGCTCGCCCCGGCCGACGACCTCGACCCGGTCGCGGAGTTGCGGGCGCAGCTCGACGCCGTGGCCGGTTCGACCGAGCCGGGCGCGCTCCGACTGCTGCTGGCGGCCGAGTCCGCCGGTGCGCTCGTCGCGGCCGAGGTCAAGCACGCCGGCCTGCCCTGGCGGACGGACGTGCACGAGCGCCTGCTCGCCGACGCCCTCGGACCACGGGTCCCGTACGGCGTCCGTCCCCGGAAGCTCGAGGACCTGGCCGAGGTCCTGCGCGAGCGGCTCGACGACCCCGGCCTCAACCCGGACTCACCCGCGGACGTCCTGCGGTCCCTGCGGCGGGCCGGGCTCGTCGTGGAGAGCACCCGGAAGTGGGAGCTGCAGCACCTGGAGCACCCGGCGATCGAACCGCTGCTCGAGTACAAGCGGCTGTACCGGCTGCTCACCGCGAACGGCTGGACCTGGCTCGACGAGTGGGTGCGGGACGGCCGGTTCCACCCCGAGTACGTCGTCGGCGGGGTCGTCACCGGACGGTGGGCCGCGAACGGCGGCGGCGCCCTGCAGCTGCCGAAGCAGGTCCGGGCCGCCGTGGTCGCCGACCCCGGGTGGAAGCTCGTCGTCGCGGACGCAGCGCAGCTCGAACCGCGGGTCCTCGCGGCGATGTCCGGCGACACCGCCATGGCGGCCGCCGGCGACGGGCAGGACCTGTACGACGGGGTCGTGGCGTCCGGTGCCGTGCAGACCCGGCAGCAGGCCAAGATGGCGATGCTCGGGGCGATGTATGGCGCCACCCAGGGCGAGGGCGGCCGGTTCGTCCCGCGGCTCGCCCGGGCCTTCCCGCGCGCGCTCGACCTGGTCGAGCAGGCGGCCCGGGCCGGGGAACGCGGCGAGCCCGTGACGACGCGGCTCGGCAGGACCTCCCCGGTCCCCGACCCGTCCTGGTTCGAGGCGAGGAACCGCGCCTACTCGGTGGAGGGGTCGCCGGGCATGCAGCGGGCCGTCGAGTCGCGAGCCCGGAGCTGGGGCAGGTTCACCCGGAACTTCGTGGTGCAGGGGACGGCGGCGGAGTGGGCGCTCTCCTGGATGGGCGGCCTCCGCACCCGGCTCGCCACCAGGACGTCCGGGCCCGTCACCGCCGGCGCACACATCGTGTTCTTCGTGCACGACGAGCTCGTCGTGCACGCTCCCGCCGCGGACGCCGAGTGGGTGGCCGAGCAGGTCCGCGCCGCCGCAGTCGACGCCGGGCGGATCATGTTCGGCGGGTTCCCGGTCACCTTCCCGCTGTCGGTGGCGGTCGTCGACGCCTACTCCGAGGCGAAGTAGCCGCACCGTCGGCCGGGCCTGCACAGCCACGGGAGTCCAGGCTGGTCGGATGGAACAGCACGACACCCCCTCCGGTCGGACCCCCGTGATCGGCGGCGCCGACCGCGAGCGCGCCGACCGGACCGTCGGCGACGTCGACCTCACCCGCTGGCGGACCCGCGCCGGCCGGTCGGTCGCGGACGGGTGGGCCGCCCTCGGTCGACGGTACGGCGCCCTCCCGTTGCTCGTGTTGACGCTGCTCGTCGGGATCGGCATCGCGACGACCGCGACCTGGGCCGCGTCCGAGGTCTACGACGCCGTGCGCGAGGCCGACGACGTCGCCGTGCTCGACCGCCCCGTGCTCGACTGGATGCTGACGCTCCGCTCGCCCGTGCTCGACCAGGGCGTCACGTGGTGGACCGACATCGCCGGGACCATCGGGATGCCGATCGTCGCCGTGCTCTTCCTGATCGGGTTCACGGTCCAGCGCCGCGCGTGGACGCCGCTCGTCCTGCTCGTCGCCGCCAGCGCCGGGTCGCTCGCGATGACCATCGCCGGCAAGGACCTGATCGGTCGCAGCCGTCCGCCCCTGTCCGACGCCGTCCCGCCGTACGAGCACTCGCCGTCGTTCCCGTCCGGGCACACCCTCAACTCCACCGTCATCGTCGGCACCATCGTGTACCTGCTGCTCCTCCGCCAGAGCCGCGTCGTGACCCGGGTCTGGACGATCGTCGCGGGCACGCTGTTCGTCCTGTCGGTCGGCGTCTCGCGGGTGTTCCTCGGGCACCACTGGACGACGGACGTCCTGGCGGCGTGGGCACTCGGCCTCGCTTGGCTCGCGGTGGTGATCACCGCGCACCGGCTCTACCTGACGGCGCTGCACCGGGGGGCGGAGCCCACCCCGTCCTGACCCGGCTGCGCGTGCTCGCCAGCTGAGCCCGGTAGGTTCCCCTGCATGGAAGAACGGCTGATCGGTGGCAGGTACCGGGTGACCGGGACCCTCGGACACGGCGGGATGGCGTCGGTGTACCGCGCCGTCGACGAGCAGCTCGGACGCGAGGTCGCGGTCAAGCTCTTCCGCATCGGCCCGGTCGACCACGGCGAGCGGGCTCGCGCGGAGGCCGAGATCCACGTGCTCGCCGGGCTCCGCAGCCCGAACCTCGTGACGCTGTTCGACGCGGCACTCGACACCGCCGACGGCGACTCGTTCCTCGTCATGGAGCTCGTCCCGGGCAGTGACCTCGCCACGCGGTTGCGCGAGGGACCGCTCGACACCGTCACGACCGCCCGCGTCGGGGCGCAGGTCGCGGAGGGCCTCGCCGCCGTGCACGCGCAGGGCATCGTGCACCGGGACGTCAAGCCCGCGAACGTTCTGCTCGAGCAGGACGGCGAGCACGTCAAGCTCGCCGACTTCGGCATCGCGCTCCTCCGCGACGCCGCCCGGGTCACGGGCACCGGCACCGTGATCGGCACGGCCGCCTACCTGGCCCCGGAGCAGGTCCTCGGTCAGCCGGTGACCGGCGAGGCCGACGTGTACGCGCTCGGGCTCATGCTCCTCGAGGCCCTGACCGGCAAGCAGGCCTTCCCCGGCAGCGCCGTCGAGGCAGCCACCGCCCGACTCGCGCGGGCTCCCGAGATCGACCAACACCTGCCGACGGCGTGGCGGACGCTCCTGCACGTCATGACCGCGCAGCACCCGGAGGACCGTCCGTCCGCCGCGGAAGCGGCGGCGCGGCTCCGGGCACTCGGCCGCGACGACGTCGCGCCCGCCACCCAGCTCCTGCCGGGAGGCCCGGGGGCGCTCACGAAGGCGGCTGCCGCTGGCGGGGCGGTCGGGGCGGCCGCCGCGGCCGGAGCGGGAGCCGCGTCGGCGGACGCCGCGACCCGTGCGATGCCGGTGAGCGGAGCCTCCGATGCGGACACGGCGACCCGCCGCCTGCCGACGCAGTCCGCACGCAGCGCTGACGACGACGTCGCGACCACGGTGCTCGGGACGCCGGCCGGTGCCGGTGCCGGTGCCGGTGCCGCCGGCGGTGCGGGTGGACGGACGGGTACCGCTGCCGTCCCGGCCGGCCCGTCGGGGAGTGCGCCCGAGGAGCGCGAGCGGAAGCGCTGGGTGCTGCCGGTGATCGTCCTCGCCGTGCTCCTGGTCGCCGGGGTGCTGGTCGCAGCGCTCGCCCTCGGCCGGGACGACGGGACGCCGGCTCCCACCCGATCCAGCGAGCCCGCCGAACAGCAGCCCACCGAGGACCAGTCGAGCGAGCCGGCCGAGGAGCAGCCGAGCGAGCCCGCGGAGCAGCAGCCGAGCGAGCCCGCCGAGCAGCAGCCGAGCGAGCCGGCCGAGCAGCAGCCGAGCGAGCCCGCGGAGGAACAGCCGAGCGAGCCGGCCGAGGAACTGCCCTCGTCGGTCCCGGAGCCCAGCGTCGAGACGAGTCTGCCGGTCGAGGAGCCCCTGGACACCGGCGTCGACACGACCTCGCAGGAGGTCCCGGCGAACCCGGGCAAGGGCACCGGGAACGGCGGACCGGGTGGTGGCCCCGGCAGCGGACCCGGCAAGTCCGGCGACGCTCCCGGCCGGGGCTGACGCCCGACGGACAGTCCGGACGCGCTGTCCACCTGCGAGGAGCACACTCGACCCATGTCGATGAGCGCACCGTTCGATCCCATGCAGCAGGGCAGCGACGTCCCCGTGGACGGTTCCGACCAGGACGAACTCGAGGTCGAGGAAGCCCGCGGGGCCACCGGCGGGCCCGAGTCCTCCGGGTCCGAGCCGTCGGGAGCCGACGTGTCCGGAGCCGCGGCGATCGGGAACCCCGGTGACTCCCCGGTCCGACACGACGACGAGGACGAGGCCGGCGGCGGGCCCGTCTTCCGCACGCCCGAACCCGGCGACCGCCTGCACCCCGAGGACCTCGGCTCCTAGCCAGCCGACGTTGCGGCGACTCCCGGGGACGCCGGGCATGCTCATCGGATGTCGATGAGCAGCGCGTTCGACCCGTCGAAGGGTCGCGCCATCCCCGAAGACCAGGTCAGCGGCGACGGGCTCGAGCTCGACGAGGACCCGGCTGCGTTCGGGTTCCGGATCGAGGTCGTGTCCGGGGGGACGACCGACCCGACCGCGGCGCCGACGCTGCGGGACCACGACGAGGACCCCGACCCGACGCGCTGAGGCGACAGGTCGGGGCCCGGTGGGACGTGGCCCTCCCGGTGGGAGGAGGCCCGGAGGTCAGGCGTCAGGCCTCCTGCGTCAGGGGACGGTGTGGCCTGCCGCCGTCAGGACGCGGTACCACTCCTCGCGGCTGAGCTCGACGTCCGAGCCGGCGGCGGAGTCGCGGACGCGCTGCGGGTTCGTCGTCCCGAGCACCACCTGGAAGTGCGCGGGGTGCCGGGTGATCCACGCCACCGCGATCCCGGTCGGGGTGACGCCGTGCGCCGAGGCGATCTCCTCGAGCACGTCGTTGAGCTCGGCGTGGTGCTCGCGGTCGCCCAGGAAGACGCCGTCGAAGAAGCCCTTCTGGAACGGCGACCAGGCCTGCAGCGTGACGTCATTCAGGCGGGCGTGGTTGAGGATGTCGTTGTCCCGGTCGATCGACTGGTCGAGGCCGGCCATGTTCGCGACGAGGCCCTGGGTGATGACGTTCGCGTGCGTGATGCTCAGCTGCACCTGGTTGAACGCGAGCGGCTGCCGCACGGACTTCTTCAGCAACTCGGTCTGTCCGGGGGTGTGGTTCGAGACGCCGAAGTGGTGCACCTTGCCGGCGGCGTGCAACTCGTCGAACGCCTTCGCGACCTCGTCGGGCTCGACCAGCGCGTCCGGGCGGTGCAGGAGCAGCACGTCGATGAAGTCGGTGCGCAGGGCGGTCAGCGACTCCTCGACCGAGGACATGATGTGCTCGTACGAGAAGTCGAAGTACGCGCCGTTCGCGGTCGGCCGGATGCCGACCTTGGTCTGCAGCTGGATCTCGCTGCGCTCGGCCGCGGACAGCGTGACCGCGCCACCGAAGCGCTCCTCGCAGCCGTGCCAGCCGCCGTACACGGCCGCGTGGTCGAACATCGTCACGCCCGCGTCGCGCGACGCGGCGTACAGCGACCGGATGTCCTCGTCGCTCATGTCGTTGATCCGCATCAGTCCGACGACGACGTCGGAAGCGGTGAGGTCCGTCTGTGGCAACTCCAGTGTCTTCACCGGACCGATCCTGCCAGCCGGCACCCGTCCGTGCGAGGCCCTGGCCGTACCCGCTTCGGCTACGCGAGCAGGACGGCGACCACCGCGGAGCGGTCGACACCCCAGCCGGCGGTGAGCGTCGCTCCGGCCGGGATCGGTCCTCCGAGCACCCGGAGGACCGCGACGGCGCCGTGCCCGGTCGTGATCGTCGTGGTCGTCCCCTCGGTGTGCACCGTGACCTCGGTCACCGTGGGGGACTCCGCGTCGGCACCGCTGCCCGACGCCCGTCCCTCCTTCTCGACGGTGCCGTTCCCGGAGGCCCGCTGCAGGTCCGCCTCGTGGCCGCCGGTCGCGATCGCACGGCGCAGCACGTCGGCGTAGACGGGGTCGCCCACGGCGTCGTACACCCAGCGGTGCCCGAGGACGGAGTGCTCCATCTCGGTGACCAGGAAGGGGTCGGCGCCGGCGAGCGGAGCACCGCGGTAGGTCAGCGGCACGTGCAGCACGGGCCCGTCCCCGGCGCGGACGAGGTACGTCTCCACCCCGACCTCGCCGTCGGGGTCGTCGAACCGGAACCGGCCGACCTGCTCGACCGCGGTACGGGTGCCGACCCCGCTCCAGGGCTGTCCGGGCAGCCAGGCGCTGATCGCGTCGAGTTTGCCGGGGGTGAGGGTCGCTTCGTGGATGACGGCCATGCCGGCAACCTACCGCCCTCCCCGTACCCTGGACCGGTGCGCGACGACCTCCTCCCCGTGCTCGCGTGTCCCGTGTGCACCGAGCCGCTCGCGCGCACCGGGAGCGGACAGGCCGGGTGCGCGGACGGACACCGGTACGACGAGGCGAAGCAGGGACACCTGACGCTCCTGCCCGCCAAGCGCCGGACGCTGACCGCGGACACCCCGGAGATGGTGGACGCGCGTCTGCGGTTCCTCGGGCGCGGGCACTACGCGCCCGTGGAACGTGCGCTCGCCGCCGTCACCGTCAGCGCGACCGCTCCCGGCATCGTCCTCGACGTCGGGTCCGGCCCCGGCACCTACCTCGCGCACGCGCTCGACGCCGCGCGACCGGCGGAGGAGGACGGACCGGCAGGACCGGACGGGAGGCTCGGGGTCGCCCTGGACCTGTCGGCCGTCGCGATCCGACGTGCGGCGCGCGTCCACGCGCGCGCCGGTGCCGTCGTCGGGGACGTGACCGAGCGCCTCCCGGTCGTCGACGACGCCGCGGCCGTCGTGCTGGACGTCTTCGCACCGCGCAACCAGCGGGAGTACGCCCGGGTGCTGCACCCCGCCGGGGTGTTGGCCGTCGTGACGCCACGGGCCGGGCACCTCGCGGAACTCGCCGAGGCGACGATCAGCGTCGACCCCGAGAAGGAACGGCGCCTGCACGGGTCCCTCACACCGGCGTTCGCGCTCCGGTCGAGCGAGGACCTGACGTGGACGATGGACCTGTCCGCCGAGGACGTGCACGACGTGGTGCACATGGGGCCGAGTCACCACCACGTCGCGGCCGACACGGTCTTCGCGCCGACGACCGTGACCGCCGCCGTGACCGTGAGCACCTGGGTGCCGGTCGGTTGACCGGGCCGGGCGCGCTCGTGGCACGCCCGGTCCAGGCGGGTCAGGGCTGCTGCTGCGGCATGTCGAACGCCCACACGGCCCCGAACTGGTCGCGGAGCTGCCCGGCCAGGGGCGACCACGCCGACGGGCCCAGCGGCTGCCGGACCTCGGCGCCTACGGCGAGCCCGTCCCACGCGGCGCGGAGCTCGGCCTCGTCCGTGGCGATCAGGTACACGTATGAGGCGTTCTGGCCCTGGTCGTAGGGCTGTCCCGGCCAGACGTCGAACGCCATGACCCGGGCGCCCCCGGGGAGCTCGACCTGACCGAAGACGACCCGGTCGGCCCACGCCGGGTCCTCCGATGCGCCCGTCTGCCCGTACGTGGCGACCGAGGCCTCGGTCCCGAAGGCGGCCGCGTAGAACGCCAGGGCCTCCTGGGCCCGGCCGTCGAAGTTGAGGTGCGGGGTGGTGGTGAACGTCATGTCGACTCCTCGTGCTGGTGGCGACCGCTCCGGCCGCGCTGCTGACGAGCCTCCCCGGTGATGCGGTCAGATCGTGTCCGCATCCTCCGGCAGACTCGCACCATGTCCGGACCGTCGTCTCGCATGCTCACCCTGCTGTCGCTGCTGCAGGTCCGGCGCGACTGGGCCGGTGACGTGCTGGCCGAGCGGCTCGACGTCAGCCCGAGGACCGTGCGCCGCGACGTCGACCGCCTGCGGGAGCTCGGCTACCGGATCACGTCGCTCCGTGGCCCGACCGGTGGCTACCGGTTGGCGGCGGGCTCGGAGTTGCCACCGCTCCTGTTCGACGACGACCAGGCGGTCGCCGTCGCCCTGGCACTCGCCGTCGCACCGGCGTCCGGCGCGGACATCGCCGACGCCGCAGCGCGGGCCCTCGCGACCGTGCGCCAGGTGATGCCGTCGCGGGTCCGCCACCGGATCGACGCGGTCGAGGTCGCGACCGCGCCGGAGAGCACCGTCGTGGACCCCGCGGTCCTGGTCGCCGTGAGCGACGCCGTCCGTTCCGCCCACGTCCTCCGCTTCGCGTACACGTCCGCCTGGCCCGGCGTCGGTACGGACGACGGGCCGACCCGCCGCGTCGAGCCGCACGCCGTCGTCGCGCGGTCGGGTCGCTGGTACCTCCTCGCCTGGTCGCCCGATGCGGACGACTGGCGCACGTACCGCATCGACCGGATGCAGCCCCGGGCGCCGAGCGGTCTGGCGTTCACACCCCGGCCGGTGCCGGGCGGTGACCCGGCGGCGTTCGTCGCGGCCCGGTTCCGCGGGGCCGAGGGGACCGCTGATCCCCTCGGACGTGGCTGGCCGTGCACCGGCACCGCCGTCCTCCACGTCCCGGCGAGCGGAGTCGCACCGTACGTCGACGACGACGCCGTGCTCGAGGACCTCGACGACGGCACCTGTCGGCTGACGACGGGGTCGTGGTCGTGGCCGGCGCTCGCGGCCCGGTTCGCCGGGTTCACCGTGCCGTTCACGGTGGTCGGTCCGGAGCATCTCCGAACGGCGACGACGGCGCTCGCCGATCAGCTGCGCGCCTCTGTTAGTGGCGCGCATGCGTCGCGCACGCGTCCGTCAGGGAACCGTTAGGACGGGCCGGGAGGCACAGCACCGGGCACAGCATCGGTACCGCACCACCACCGGTGCGGTCCACGGCACCTGCCGCGGGCACCTCGATCTCCAGGAGTCCCACGTGTTCGACGTCTTCGTCGTCGCCGGTGTCCTCGCCGTGTTCGGCGTCGTGACACTGATCGCCAGGGGGGTGGAGCGGCTGTGATCGGCATCACCATCGCCGCTGCCGTCCTCGGCATCGCCGCTGTCGTGTACCTCGTCTGGGCGCTCGTGCGCCCCGAGCGGTTCTGATGGGCACCGCGCAGACCTGGGCGGGCATCGCCCAGGTCGCCGTCCTCGTCCTGCTGCTCGTCCTCGTGCACCGTCCCGTCGGCGACTGGATGGCCCGCGTCTTCACGAGCCCCCGGCACGGCCGTGTCGAGCGACTCGTGTACCGCGTGATCGGCGTCGACCCCGACGCCGAGCAGTCCTGGCCCGCCTACCTCCGCGGCGTGCTGCTCTTCAGCGTCGTCGGGCTGTTGCTCGTCTACCTGCTCCAGCGCATCCAGGTCGTGCTGCCGGGCGACCTCGGCCTGCCCGCCGTGGGACCCGCGCTCGCGTTCAACACGGCAGCCTCGTTCGTCGCGAACACGAACTGGCAGTCGTACTCGCCCGAGGTCACCGTCGGGTACTCCGTACAGATGGCCGGGCTCGCGGTGCAGAACTTCCTGTCGGCAGCGGTCGGGCTCGCCGTCGCCGTGACGCTCGTCCGCGGGTTCGCTCGTCGGAAGGCCGGCACGATCGGCAACGTCTGGGTCGACGTCGTCCGTGGCACCGGCCGGCTGCTCCTGCCGCTGGCCTTCGTCTCCGCCCTCGTGCTCGTCGCGGGCGGTGTCATCCAGTCCTGGGGCACCGGGGCCGACGTCCCGACGCTCGCCGGCGGGACGCAGCACGTCCCGGACGGGTTCGTCGCCTCGCAGGAGGCGATCAAGATGCTCGGCACGAACGGTGGCGGCTACTTCAACGCGAACTCGGCGCACCCGTTCGAGAACCCGCAGGCGTGGACGAACCTGTTCGAGGTGTTCCTCATGCTCGTCATCCCGTTCTCCCTGCCGCGCGCCTTCGGGAGGATGGTCGGCGACACCCGTCAGGGGACCGCGATCGTCACCGTGATGAGCAGCATCTTCCTGGTGTCGCTCTCGGCCATGTCGATCGCGGAGCTCGCCGGTGGCGGTGCCGCGACGCACGCCGCCGGTGCCGCGATGGAGGGCAAGGAGGTCCGCTTCGGCATCCTCGGCTCGACGCTCTTCGGGACGGCGACGACCTCGACGTCCACGGGCGCCGTGAACGCCATGCACGACAGCTTCACCCCGCTCGGCGGCATGATGGCGCTCGTCAACATGATGCTCGGCGAGGTCACGCCCGGCGGCGTCGGCTCCGGCCTGTACGGCATGCTCGTGCTCGCCGTGATCACGGTGTTCATCGGCGGGCTGCTCGTCGGCCGCACGCCGGAGTACCTCGGCAAGAAGATCCGCGCCAAGGAGATGACCTTCGCGGCGCTGTACATCCTGGTCACCCCGACCGTGGTGCTGCTCGGCACGGCGCTGTCGCTCGTCATCCCGGGCGTCCGGGAGCAGGTGCTCGGCACGAGCCTCTTCAACCCGGGCAACCACGGCCTGTCCGAACTGCTCTACGCGTTCACCAGCGCCGGCAACAACAACGGCTCGGCCTTCGGCGGTCTCACCGCGAACACGACGTGGATGAACTCCGCGCTCGGTGTCGCGATGCTGCTCGGCCGGTTCGTGCCGATGGTGTTCGTCCTGGCGCTCGCCGGGTCGCTCGCCGCGCAGGACAAGGTCCCCGCGACCGTCGGCACCCTGCCGACGCACCGGCCGCTGTTCATCGCGCTCCTCGGTGGCGTCGCCGTCATCGTCACCGCACTCACCTACTTCCCGGTGCTCGCACTGGGGCCGCTCGCAGAAGGACTGTCCTGATGACCACCCTGACTCCCGAGACGGAGCAGCACACGACCCCCGAACCGGGCCGACGCCCGTCCGCGTTCGGGCCGCGCCAACTGGTGGCGGGCCTCCCGGGCGCGTTCCGCAAGCTGGACCCCCGGCTCATGTGGAAGAACCCGGTCATGTTCCTCGTCGAGGTGGGCGCGGCCCTGACGACGGTCACCGCCGTCGTCGAGCCGTTCAGCCGGACGGGAGGCGCGGCCGACTCCGGCGCGCCCGTCCCGTCCTCCTTCACCCTCGTCATCGCCGTCTGGCTGTGGCTGACCGTCCTGTTCGCCAACCTGGCGGAGTCGGTCGCCGAGGGCCGGGGCAAGGCCCAGGCCGACACCCTGCGGAAGACCCGCTCGACGACCACCGCCCGGCGCATCGTCGGGTACTCCCCGGCCGACCCGGCCGCACTGTCGGCGTCCACCGAGGACGTCGCGTCGGTCGACCTGGCGAAGGGCGACCTCGTCGTCGTGGTCGCCGGGGAGGTCATCCCCGGTGACGGCGACGTCGTCGACGGCATCGCCTCGGTCGACGAGTCCGCCGTGACGGGCGAGTCCGCACCGGTCATCCGCGAGTCCGGTGGCGACCGCAGCGCCGTCACGGGTGGCACCCGCGTGCTGTCCGACCGGATCGTGGTGCGCATCACGTCCACCCCGGGCGAGACCTTCATCGACCGGATGATCCGGCTCGTCGAGGGTGCCGCCCGCCAGAAGACGCCGAACGAGATCGCGCTCAACATCCTGCTCGCGTCGCTGTCGATCGTGTTCGTCGTCGTCTGCCTCACGCTGCAGCCGATCGCCGGGCTCGTCGGCTCGACGGTCAGCATCACGGTGCTCATCGCCCTGCTCGTCTGCCTCATCCCGACCACCATCGGTGCGCTGCTCTCGGCGATCGGCATCGCCGGCATGGACCGGCTCGTGCAGCGCAACGTCCTCGCGATGTCGGGCCGCGCGGTCGAGGCAGCCGGTGACATCACCACGCTGCTCCTCGACAAGACCGGCACGATCACGTACGGCAACCGTCGGGCCTCCCGGTTCGTGCCGGTGCCCGGGGTGACCGAGGTCGACCTCACCGCCGCGGCCGCGCTGTCCAGCGCTGCGGACGGGACGCCCGAGGGCCGCTCGATCGTGGACCTGGCGCTGACCGCCGGGGCCGTGCAGGGCCTCCCGGCCGGCGCCGTCGAGGTGCCGTTCACCGCACAGACGCGCATGTCGGGCGTCGACCTGCCGGACGGCACCGAGGTCCGCAAGGGCGCCGCGGCAGCGGTGCTCGCCTGGGCGGACACGAGCGACCCCGCCGTCACGGCGTCGGTCGACGCGACCGTCGCCGAGGTCTCCGACCAGGGCGGGACGCCGCTCGTCGTCGCCCGGAAGGACCCGTCGGGCCGGGTCGCGCTGCTCGGTGTCGTGCACCTCAAGGACGTCGTCAAGGACGGCCTCGCCGAGCGCTTCACCGAACTGCGCAGCATGGGCATCCGCACCGTGATGATCACGGGCGACAACCCGCGCACCGCGAAGGCGATCGCCGCCGAGGCCGGCGTCGACGACTACCTCGCCGAGGCGACGCCGGAGGACAAGCTCGCGCTCATCAAGCGGGAGCAGGAGGGCGGCAACCTCGTCGCGATGACCGGTGACGGCACGAACGACGCCCCGGCGCTGGCCCAAGCGGACGTCGGCGTCGCGATGAACACCGGGACGACCGCGGCGAAGGAGGCCGGCAACATGGTCGACCTCGACTCGGACCCGACCAAGCTCATCGACGTCGTCCGGATCGGCAAGCAGCTCCTCATCACCCGCGGTGCCCTGACCACGTTCTCCATCGCCAACGACATCGCCAAGTACTTCGCCATCATCCCGGCGATGTTCCAGGCGACGTTCCCGGGCCTCGGCGTCCTCAACGTCATGGGGCTGCACAGCCCCGCGTCGGCGATCCTGTCGGCGATCGTCTTCAACGCGCTCGTCATCGTCGCGCTCATCCCGCTGTCCCTGCGTGGCGTGAAGTACCGCGCAGCGTCGGCGTCGTCGATCCTCGGCCGCAACCTGCTCGTCTACGGGCTCGGCGGCGTGGTCGTCCCCTTCATCGGCATCAAGCTGATCGACCTCGTGGTCGGTCTCATCCCGGGGTTCTCGTCATGACTTCCACTCGTTCGTTCTCCCGCTCCGCCGGCGTGGCCGTCCGCCTCACCGTGCTCGCCACCGTCGTCCTCGGCGTCGCCTACCCGCTCGCGGTGTGGGGCGTCGGCCAGGCCGCCTTCTCCGACCAGGCGAACGGCTCGATGGTCACCGACTCGTCCGGCACGGTCGTCGGTTCCTCCCTCATCGGCCAGTCCTTCGCCGGGAAGGACGCGGACCGCTGGTTCCAGTCCCGTCCTTCCGCCGCGGGGGAGGAGGGGTACGACGCCGGTGCGTCGTCCGGGTCCAACCTGGGCCCGTCCAACCCCGACCTGACGAAGGCCGTCGAGGAGCGCCGAGCCGCGATCGCGGAGGCCGACGGCGTGCCCGCATCGCAGGTGCCCGCGGACGCCGTGACCGCGTCGGGCTCCGGCCTCGACCCGGACATCAGCCCGGCGTACGCGGAGCAGCAGGTGTCCCGTGTCGCCGCCGCCCGCGGGCTGTCCGAGGCCCGGGTGCGTGCCCTGGTCGCCGAGCACACCGACGGCCGCCAGCTCGGCGTGCTCGGCGCCCCCGCGGTGAACGTCCTCGAGCTGAATCTGGCCCTGGCGCGGGCGCACTGACCCCGGTGTGGACCGGACTCGTACAACCGGGACCCGTCCGAACCGCGTGTGACTGCGGTTCGAGCTGGACGACGACGTGCAGATCCGGTCCGCGCCGGGCACCGAGCAGGAGAGGATGAGCACGTGAAGCGAGGCAAGCTGCGGGTGCTGCTCGGTGCGGCCCCCGGCGTCGGCAAGACCTACACGATGCTCGAAGAGGGGCGTCGGATGGCCGACCACGGGCGGGACGTGGTCGTCGCCGTCGTCGAGACCCACGGCCGCGCCGCCACCGCCGCGCTCGTCGACGGGCTCGAGGTCGTCCCGCGTCGGACGGTCGAGCACCGCGGGGTCGCGCTCGACGACATGGACCTCGACGCCGTGCTCGCCCGTCGCCCCGAGGTCGCCCTCGTCGACGAGCTCGCCCACACGAACGCCCCGGGCAGCCCGCACGAGAAGCGCTGGCAGGACGTCGAGGCGCTCCGGGCCGCGGGCATCGACGTCATCTCGACGGTGAACGTGCAGCACATGCAGTCCCTCGGCGACGTCGTCCGCGAGATCACCGGCACCGTGCAGCGCGAGACCGTCCCCGACGCAGTCGTCCGCGCCGCCGACCAGATCGAGGTCGTCGACCTCTCCCCGCAGGCCCTGCGTGACCGCCTGTCCGACGGGCTCGTGTACCCGGCCGCCCGCGTCGACGCCGCACTGTCGAACTACTTCCGGCTGGGCAACCTCACCGCCCTCCGCGAGATCGCGCTGCTCTGGCTCGCCGACGAGGTCGACGACGCCCTGAAGCGGTACCGCGCCGAACACGGCATCGCGAACCGGTGGGAGACGCGGGAGCGCGTCCTCGTCGCCCTGACGGGAGGCCCGGAGGGCGAGACCCTGCTCCGTCGCGGCGCCCGCATCGCGGCCCGGTCCGCCGGCGGCGAGCTCGCGGCCGTGCACGTCACGACGAACGACGGCCTCCGCGAGCGGCACCCCGGCGCGCTCGGCACGCAGCGCGCCCTGCTCGAACAGCTCGGCGGCACCTACCACCAGGTCGTCGGCGACGACGTGCCGACGACCCTCGTCCGGTTCGCCCGCTCGATCGACGCGACGCAGATCGTCATGGGCATCAGTCGTCGCAGCCGTCTCGCCGCCGCACTCACCGGCCCGGGCATCGGCAGCACGGTCATCCGCGAGTCCGGCGACATCGACGTGCACGTCGTGACGCACGAGCGCGCCGGCGGCGGGTTCGCGCTGCCGAAGCTCGGCGGGAGCCTGTCCCGCAGCCGGGTGGTCGCCGCGTTCGTGCTCGCGCTGGTCGCCGGGCCGCTGCTGACCTGGCTGCTCAGCCTGACCGACGACCCCGACTCCATCACGGTCGACGTCCTGGCCTACCAGCTGCTCGTGCTCGTGGTGGCGCTCATCGGCGGCATGCTCCCCGCGGTGTTCGCCGCCGTGCTCTCCGGGTTGAGTCTCGACTTCTTCTTCGTGCAACCCCTGCACCAGGTCACCGTGCAACAGCCCTGGCACCTGGTCGCCCTCGTCATGTACGTCGTCAGCGCCGTGCTCGTCAGCTTCGTGGTCGATCGCTCCGCCCGACGCTCCCGCACCGCCCGCCGCGCGGCCGCCGAGTCCGGGCTCCTCGTCGGGATCGCCGGGAGCGTCCTCCGCGGCGACGACGCCCTCCAGGCCCTCGTCGACCGGACCCGCGAGGCGTTCGGCTTCGCTGGGGTCCGGGTCCGCCAGGGCGACGAGGTGCCGGCGACGTCGGGGACGTTCGGGGACGCACCGGACGCGACCACGAGCCTCCCGTCCGGCGCCGTCCTGGAGTTCGCCGGTGCGCCTGACGACCCCACCCAGCGCCGGCTGCTGCGGGTCGTCGAGCAGCAGCTCGACGCCGCCCTCGAGCACCGCGCGCTGACCCGCACCGCCGTCGACGCGGAGCGGATCACCGCGGTCGACCGGGTGCGGAGCGCGATCCTGGCGGCCGTCAGCCACGACGTGCGGCGACCGATCGCCGCCGCGTCCGCGGCCGTGCAGTCCCTCCGGGCGCGGGACGTGCGGTTGCGCGAAGCCGACCGGGAGGCCCTGCTCGCCACCGCCGACGAGAGCCTCCGTCAGCTGGCGGTGCTGTTGGGCGACCTGCTCGACGTCAGCCGTGTGCAGGCCGGGGTACTGGCCGCGTCCCCGGTCCCGACCTCGCTCGACACGGTCGTCGCCCCCGCGCTCGACGAACTCGAGCTCGGGCCGGAGGACGTCGACCTCGACCTGCCCGCCGAGCTCCCGCCGGTGCTCGCCGACCCCGTGCTGCTGCAGCGCGTCGTCGTGAACCTGCTCGCCAACGCCGTCCGCTACTCACCCGACGGCGAGCGCGTCCGGATCGCGGCGAGCGCCTTCGCCGGCGGGGTCGAACTCCGGGTCGCCGACCGCGGCCCGGGCATCCCCGAGGACCGGCGCGAGGACGTGTTCCAGCCGTTCCAGCGCCTCGGCGACACCGACAACGAGACCGGGCTCGGACTCGGACTGGCGCTCGCGCGCGGGTTCACCGAGGGCATGGGCGGCACGATCGAGGTCGACGACACCCCGGGCGGCGGGCTCACCGTCGTGGTGCGGTTGCCGATCGCCGGACACCTGGGAGTGGTGGGACGATGAAGGTGCTGATCGCCGACGACGACGCGCAGCTCGTGCGGGCGCTCGCCGTGACGCTCGGGGCCCGCGGGTACGAGGTCGTCACGGCCCGGGACGGTCGGGCGGCCATCGACGCCGTCATCACCGAGCGGCCGGACATCGTCATGCTCGACCTCGGCATGCCGCGGCTCGACGGCATCGGGGTGCTCGAGGGCATCCGCGGGTGGTCGCAGGTGCCCGTGCTCGTGCTGTCCGGGCGGACGGACTCGGGCGACAAGGTCGACGCGCTCGACGCCGGTGCCGACGACTACGTGACGAAACCGTTCGAGATGGACGAGCTCCTCGCCAGGCTCCGGGCGCTCGGTCGGCGGCGGGCTCCCGCGGGCGGGGAGGCGGCCCCGACGATCCGGGTCGGCGACCTCGTGGTGGACCTCGTCGCGAAGCAGGTCACCGCTCCCGACGGTCCGGCGATCCGGCTCACCCCGACCGAGTGGCGGCTGCTCGAGGTCCTCGTGACGAACCCCGACCGACTGCTGACGCGGGAGATGCTCCTCACCGAGGTGTGGGGTCCGACGCACGGCACCGACTCGGGCTACCTGCGGCTGTACATGGCGCAGCTGCGGCGGAAGCTCGAGCCGGAGCCGTCCCACCCGCGGTACCTCGTGACGGAGTCGGGGATGGGCTACCGGTTCGCGCCGGCGGGCTGACCCCCGGTCTCGTCCTCCAACTCGCCCGCCCGGGCGAGCGCGCGCCGCCGTACTCGGCGAACCGGTCGTCCGCGACGCGCGTCACGAGGCGGAGTTGCCGTGCGAAGACGACGGGGTCGTACCCGGCGTCCCGCTCAGCGACGAGACGCAGGAGATCGGCGTCCGTCCACCGCCCGGAGGCCCGGATCGCGTCGACGTCGATGAAGTCGCGCACCTCGAGGCGGCCGTAGAGCGCGTCGAGCTTGGAGGCGACGGCGTCGTCCGCGGCCAGCACCGGTCCGATCGGGAGATCCGCCGGAGCCTGACCGCGCCAGTCGTACCCGAAGTCCATCTCCAAACGGTCACCCTCCGCGGACGTCACCAGGAGCTGCGCGAACAGCTCGTCGTGCCGTCGGACGTCGACCCGGTAGCCGTGGCCGGAGAGGACGCCGACCGCGTCCTCGACTGCCGTACGGAACAACTCGCGGTCGTACCGGTCGGTGAACAGGTCGATGTCGCGGGTCGACCGGTCGACGAGACCGTGTTCGCGGATCGCGCCGGAGCCGGCGAGCACGAAGCCCTGTCCGCCGACCGTCCTCAGGACGAGCGCGGTGACCTCCCGCTGCGCAGCGCGCAGGTCGGTCACGCCGTCAACTCCGGGAAGTGCGCCTCCCACGCTGCCCGGACGCGATCGGGCAGCAGGAGATCCGGCCATGTCCGGACGAGCAGGTCCCGGTCGAGCAGCGCCGCCTGGGCTCTGGCGTTGCCCTCGCGGAGGACCGCTTGGTACGCCTTGGCGACGTCCGAGGTGGATGCCAGGTCGACCAGCGGTTCCGGGCCCCAGTAGACCTCGAGCGGGAGCACGAGCGGACCGGTTGCCGGACCGCGGAGGTCGTCGAGGGAGGCGACGACGTCGACCGGCTTGACGTCCTGGAACAGCACACGCGGGTTCATCACACCTCCCTCGCTCCGATCGTGCCAGAGCCGTCGGTAGGACGCCACCGCGCCGTGGGTAGGACGCCACCGCCCGCGTGGTCCCGCTTCAGCCGGCGTGCACGTGCGCCGCGAGCTCCGCCCGGGTCCGCGCCCCGAGCTTCCGGAGCAGGTTCGCCACGTGGTACTTCGCCGTGTTCACCGAGATGCCGAGGCCGTCCGCGATCTCGCGGTTGCCGACGCCGGTCGCGACGAGGCGCAGGACCTCGGCCTCGCGGGGCGTCAGGTCGGCCTCGTCCGGGCTCGGCACCGATCCGGGGGCGGGGTCGAGTGGGATCGTGATGTCGAGCACGGACCCCCAGCCCGGCGTCGAGTCGACGTGCATCCGTCCGTCGAGGACCCCGACGCGCTCGGCGATCGGCCGCATCGCGTCGTCCTGCACGTCGTGCGTCCCGGCACCGTCGTCCCGTAACTGCATGAGCAGGTTGCGCCCGTCGCAGTCCCACTGGATGCGGACCCGGTTCGCGTTGCCCTCGTCGACGAGGGTGAGCACCGCGTTCCGGACGATCGCCCGGGCTGCGTGCGCGACGTCGCCGGGGAGCGCGCGGCCGGTCGCGGGCGGTTCGACGAACTGCACGTCGAGGTCACCGAACCGGACGAGCGGACGCAGGTCGGCGCGCAGGCGCGAGAACGCCCCCGTCACCGGCTCGAGCAGGACCTCCCGCTGGCGGTCGCTCGACGTCCGCAGGTCGACGAGGGCCGCGGACGCGATCTCGACCGCCTCCGCACGGGCCGCGGCGTCGCCGACGCGGGGGGAGCGCAGGACCGCGAGCACCGACTCGAGGGTGAGCGAGTGCCGGTCGGTCAGGTCCGCGACGACGCGGGCGTGCTCCGCGGCCTCCGCGCGGCTGGCGTGGGCGACGGCACCACCGGCGGGTGCGGGGAGCGCCGGACGGGAGGCCTGGCCCGGCCCCCCGACGGACGTCACCTGGTCGTCGGGGGCGGTGCGCGCCTCCCGGCCGGTCTCCGGGTCCGTCTCGTCGTCCACGAGCCCGAACCTACCCGCCCTGCTCTGCGCGACGACCCGACCCACCCGTTCGGACGGGAAGCCCGCCGTGTCGGGTAGCGGCGCACCACTCCCGTCAGGCGCAGGCTCGGGACATGTCCGAACAGACCCTCACCGCCGCGCTCGACCTCGTCAGCCACGAACTCGACGACCTCGTCGACGCGGTCGGGGAGAGCGACCCGGAGCCCGCTGCACGCGCCCTCGACCTGCTCGACGGCGCCGAGCGCGTCTTCGTGCACGGTGCCGGACGGTCCGGGCTCGCGCTGCGCATGACCGCGATGCGCCTCATGCACCTCGGGCTCGACGTCCACGTCGTCGGCGAGGTGACGACCCCCGCGATCGAGTCGGGCGACGTCCTGCTCACCGCGAGCGGCTCGGGCACCACCGGCAGCATCGTGCAGGCCGCACGGACCGCGGTGGACGTCGGCGCGCAGGTGGTCGCCGTGTCGACCACGGCCTCGTCGCCGCTCTCCGAGCTGGCCGAGGTCACCCTCGTCCTGCCGGCCGCGACGAAGACCGACCGCTCCGGCACCGCATCGGCGCAGTACGCGGGCAGCCTGTTCGAGCAGGGCGTCGTCCTGCTCGGCGACGCGCTGTTCCACGCGCTCTGGCAGCGCAGCGGACACTCCGCCGACGACCTCTGGCCGCGGCACGCCAACCTCGAATGACCCCCACGGAAGAAGGAAGCACCAGCATGCAGCTGCAGTTCGCCATCGACACCCTGTCCACCGAGACCGCGCTCGAGCTCGCCGCCCAGGCAGCCCCGCACGTCGACATCCTCGAGCTCGGCACCCCGCTCGTGAAGAGCGCCGGCGTCGCCGCGATCACCGCGATGAAGGAGGCGCACCCGGACAAGATCGTGTTCGCCGACCTCAAGACGATGGACGCCGGCGAGCTCGAGGCCGACATGGCGTTCCAGGCCGGGGCCGACCTCGTCACCGTGCTCGGCGTCGCCGGGGACAGCACGATCGTCGGTGCGGTCGCCGCCGCGGAGAAGCACGGCAAGGGCATCGTCGTCGACCTGATCGGCGTGCCCGACAAGGCCGCTCGTGCCCGCGAGGTGACCGCGCTCGGCGTCGAGTTCGTCGAGGTGCACGCCGGCCTCGACGAGCAGGCCGAGGAGGGCTTCACCTTCGACACGCTCCTCGACGAGGGCAAGGCCTCGGGTGTGCCGTTCTCGATCGCCGGTGGCGTGAAGGCGTCGTCCGTCGCCTCCGTCAAGGCCGCCGGCGCTCGCGTGGCCGTGGCCGGCAGCGCGATCTACAGCGCCTCGGACGTCGGCGCGGCCGCCGCCGAGATCCGCGCCGCGATCGACGCCGCGTAGTCCCCTCGCAACACTTCACGTGGGCGACACCACGCACCGGGATCCCGTTGCGCGATGTCGCCCACGTTGCTTCCCCCGAGACGCCGTTCCTCCTCCGAGACGCCGCTGTGCTGGCGAGACGCCGCGGTATCCGGAGGCGTCTCGAGGAGAACAGGGCGTCACGGGGACACGGGGGTGTCGCAGCAGCCGGCTGGTCGTGGCCGACTCACCCGCTCGGATGACCGGGCACCGCCGTTCGGCCGATGTCACCGCCTCGCCTGCTCCCTAGCGTGAGGGCATGACTTCAGGGTGGGACGCGTGGGGGCAGGACGACGACTGGGAACGCTGGACGGCTCGGCCGTCCAGAGCGCAGCGGGAGATCGCCGAGCGGGTACCGCGCCCGTCACGAGAGGGTGCTCGTCTCCTGGCAGTCCTGACCAGCATCGGCGTCGTGCTGTGGATCGCGGGACTGTGCCTCGTCGCCCAACGGGCCGCAACACGGGACGTCCCGCTCGGCGGCCTGATGCCGGCCGCCGTCGCCGGTACCTCCCCGGACCAGCTCGAGCACATCCACGGGCTGTGGGGCATGCTCCAGCTGACGACCCTGCCGGTGATGCTCGTCCTGTTCGCGACCGCCGCCTGGTCGTCCCGTCGACGTCGGGCGCGGTGGAGCCCGGCCGTCGCCATGGCCCTCAGCGCCGTCGGCATGACGGTAGGGGTCGCGCTCGTCATGCAGGGCATGCAGACGTGGTCGCTCAACCGCTGATGCGGGCTGTCTGGTGAGTGTCCGAGGGACCCCGGCGCGGCCCGGCTTCAGCGCCGGTTCAGGCCGCGCCGCCATGCTCGGACGATGCGCGTGCTGGTGGTCGACGACGAGGTGCGGCTCGCCGACGGCATCCGGAAGGGCCTGCAGGCCGAGGGGTTCGCCGTCGACGTCGCCCACGACGGGGTCGACGGGCTCTGGTACGCCCGCGAGAACCCGTACGACGCCATCGTCCTCGACCTGATGATGCCGGGCATGAGCGGCTGGAAGGTCTGCGAGACCCTCCGCGCCGAGCAGGACTGGACCCCGGTGCTCATGCTGACCGCGAAGGACGGCGAGTGGGACCAGGTCGACGCCCTCGACGCCGGCGCCGACGACTACGTGACGAAGCCGTTCTCGTTCCCGGTGCTCGTCGCACGCCTCCGTGCGCTCGTCCGGCGCGGATCCCGGGAACGCCCCACGGTCCTCCAGGCCGGCAACCTGCGGCTCGACCCGGCGGAGCGTCGTGTCTGGCGCGGCGAGACGTTGCTCGACCTGACGAGCCGGGAGTTCACCGTCCTCGAGTACCTCATGCGGCACCCCGGGCAGGTGCTGTCGAAGCGGGACGTCATCGCGAACGTCTGGGACGACGACTTCACGGGGGACCCGAACATCGTCGAGGTCTACGTCGGGCACCTCCGCCGCACGGTCGACCGGCCCTTCGGCCGGTCGGCGATCGAGACCGTCCGCGGGGCCGGGTACCGTCTCGCCGCCGACGGTGGTTGACCGGTCGCGTCCGTCCCGTCGCCCTCGTTCCATCCGCGCGCGTGCGACGGGAGGCGCGGCCCTCGTCGTCCTCGTCGCCCTCGTCATCGGGGCGGTCGCGTTCGTCGGGGTCCTGCGGACCTCGCTGTCCGACGGCGTCCGGTCGTCGGCGGAGCAGACGCTCGACGGCCTCGCCACCCGGGTGGAGGCGGACGGAGCCGGTGCGGTGACGGCGGAGGACGACGACGTGCTCGCGCAGCTGCAGGACGACGACGGCCGCGTGCTGGCGCGGGCGGAGGACAGCCCCGGCCGGCCGCTCGCCACCGACGAGGAGTCCCGGTACCGGCACGACGGTGAACGGTGGCTGCTCGTCGCCGACGACGTCGACCTGCCGGACGGCACCGGCGGCGTCCTCGTCGTCGGCGCCCCGCTCGAGGACGCCGACGCCGCCGTGCAGACGGTGACCGTGCTGCTGGTCGTCGCCGTCCCGGTCGTCGTGGCGCTCATGTCGCTCGTGACCTGGTTCGTCGTCGGCCGTGCGCTCCGTCCGGTCGACCGCATGCGCCGCGAGGTCGACGACGTCGAGGGGGCGAACCTGCACGCCCGGATCGACGAACCGGGCTCCGGGGACGAGGTCGACCGGCTCGCCGTGACCATGAACCGCATGCTCGGCCGGCTCGAGGCGTCCCAGCAGGCCCAGCGGCGGTTCGTCTCCGACGCCTCGCACGAACTCCGCTCCCCGCTCGCGACGATCCGCCAGCACGCCGAGGTCGCACGGGCGCACCCCGAGGTCACCGACACCGCTGACCTGGCCGACGTCGTGCTCGACGAGGGCGCCCGTCTGCAGGAGCTCGTCGAGTCGCTGCTCCTGCTCACCCGCCTGGACGAACGCGGACGTGACCGGGACCGTGCCGTCGACCTCGACGACCTCGTGTTCGCGGAGGCGTCGCGGCCGCGGGCGAGCGTGCACGTCGACGTGTCCGGGGTCGCACCGGCCCGGGTCCGCGGCGACGACCGGCTGCTCGGACGGGTCGTGCGGAACCTCGTGGACAACGCCGTCCGGCACGCGGACCGGGCGGTGACCGTCGCGCTCGGGAGCGTCGCGGGCGATGCGGTGCTCACCGTGGACGACGACGGGCGCGGGATCCCCGAGGGCGACCGGACGCGCGTGTTCGAGCGGTTCGTGCGGCTCGACGAGGGCCGGGCGCGGGACGCCGGGGGCTCCGGGCTGGGACTCGCGATCGTCGACGCCGTGGTCCGCGGGCACGGCGGGTCCGTCGCGGTGTCGGCCGCGCCCGACGGGGGAGCGCGGTTCACCGTGCGGCTGCCACTCCTGCGGGACTGAGTCGCGCCCGGTGCCCGGTCGCCGGCTGGTGCGGCGTCGCCCCAGGTCGCTTCAGGTCTGCTTCAGTGCCCGCTCGGCAGGCTGACACCATGCAGACCACGAAGAAGACCACCGCCCGCCGCATCGCCCTCGTCACCGCCCTCCCGCTCGTCGGAGCGCTGGCGCTCGCCGGGTGCGCCACCGACGACGACGACCGCGACGACGTCGCAGCCCCGGCGGCCTCCGCCCCGTCCGTCTCCGCCACCGAGGGCGCGACCGGCGACGACGACACGACCACCGACGCCGCCGCCGCGCCCGGGGAGGACGCCCTCGTCGCCGCGGCGGCCACCGCGCGCAAGGCCGTCGGCTCCGGGACGGTGACCTCGGTCGAGCAGGAGGCCGGCGGGACCTCGTGGGAGGTCATCGTCGTCACCTCCGACGGTGCCGAGCAGGAGGTCCACGTCGACGCCGACGGTGAGCGCACCACCGCCGGCCCGACCGAGGAGACCGCCGATGCGGACGACGTCGCGGAGAACGAGCGGTTCGTCGGCGCCGCGGACCTGTCGGTCGCCCAGGCGGCGTCGACCCTGACGAAGACCGTCCGCGGCACGGTCACCGAGCTCGGCCTCGACGACCACGCCGGCACGGTGGTCTGGGAGGGCGACGTCCTCGACGGCTCCGGCACGACGCACAACATCCGCATCGACGCCGGCAGCGGGAAGGTCGTCACGAACACCGTCGACACCGACGACTGACGCCCCGGGCACCGGCGGTCCCCGCGCTGATCCGGCCCGGCAGCGGCAGCACGGGTGCCCTCGGTACGGTCGGGCCATGAGCACCGCTCCCCGCTCCGACCGCCGAGGTCCGACCCGGAGGCGACGGCTCCTCCGGATCGTCTCGTGGGTCCTCGCCGTCCTGCTCGTGCTCGTGCTGGTGTTCCTCGTCTGGGCGCACATCGTCCTGCAGGGCACCCGGTCGGCCGCCCTCACGGTCTGGCGGGACGACCGTGTCTCCGTGCGGGACGCGCGCGACGCCGTCGTGATGACCCCGACGGGCATCGCGGACGGCGTCGGGATCGTGTTCGTGCCCGGTGCGAGGGTCGACCCCTACGCCTACATGGCGACGTTCCGGCAGGTGGTCGCGGACGGCACGACGGTCGTCATCACGAAGCCGACGCTCAACCTCGCGTTCTTCGACCGGCGCCCGCTCACCCGGTTCGAGGCGCACGCGCCCGACGTCCGGACGTGGGCGGTCGGCGGGCACTCACTCGGGGGCGTGCGGGCGTGCCAGCTCGCGGAGGACCGGGACGTCGCCGGGCTCCTCCTGCTCGGCAGCTACTGCGCGGACGACCGCTCGGACAGCGACCTCGACGTGCTCAGCGTCTCCGGCTCGCGGGACGGCCTGTCGACGCCCGAGGACGTGGCTGCCGCCCGCGACCTGCTCCCGGCCAGCGCGACGATGACCGAGATCGCCGGCGCGGACCACGCCGCCTTCGGGGCCTACGGCGCCCAGCCCGGCGACCTCCCCGCGACGGTCCCCCGCCGCGAGTCCGGCCGTGCGATCACCGCCGCCGTCGAGAGCTGGGTCCGCGACCTCCGCTGACCGGCGGGTGCGCGACGTGACCACTGGACGGACCGAGGGGGCACGGCCGACGCGGGGCGGGCCTCCCGGCGGTCGGCCGGGAGGCCCGTCCCGGCTCCGTCAGCGGGCGTCCGTGCCCGAGGCGGTCCGGTCGCGGCCACGCGTCGCGCGGGCGATGAAGTACAGCACCACGCCGACGGCCAGCAGGATCGCCGCGTACAGCCAGACCTGTCCGCTCTGCTGCGTGAGCAGCAGGATGCAGGACGCGACGCCGAGCACGGGGACGAAGGTCCACACCCGGAAGTGCTCGTGCTCCACCTTGTCCTTGCGGAGCACGAGGACCGCGACGTTCGTGCTGATGAAGACGAAGAGCAGCAGGAGCACGACGGTCTCGGCGAGCGTGCCGACGTCCCCGACGAGGGTGAGCGCCATCGCGACCACGGTGGTGGCGATGATCGCGGTCCACGGCGTCTTCCGCTTCGGGAGCACCTTGCCGAGCAGGCTGGGCAGCAGACGCTGTTCGGCCATGCCGTAGGTGACGCGGCTCGCCATGATCATGGTGAGCAGGGCACCGTTCGCGACCGCCACCAGGGCGATGAGGCTGAAGACCACGTCCGGGATGCCGACGCCGGTCGCGGCGACGACCGCCAGGAGCGGGCCGCTCGAGTCGGACAGCTCCGACGCGGGCAACGCGATCGAGCTGGCGAGCGCGACGAGCACGTAGACGACGCCGGCGGTGGCGAGGGAGCCGAACAGCGCACGGGGGTAGACCTTGGCCGGCTCGCGGACCTCCTCGGCGACGTTGGCGGAGGTCTCGAAGCCGACGAACGAGTAGTAGGCGACGATCGCGGCGCTGAGGGTCGCGAGTGCCGGGTTCGCCTCCGCCGGGAAGGCCCCGACGCGGGAGACGTCACCGCCGCCACCGCCCATCATCAGGGCGACCGACACGATGACGATGACCAGGCCGGAGAGCTCGATGATCGTCATCACGACGTTGCTGCGGAGTGAGTCCGAGATGCCGCGGGCGTTCAGGCAGGCGACGAGGGCGAGGAACACGATCGCGGCGGGCACGGGCGGGACGTCGATGAACGTGCCGAGGTAGTCGCCGGCGAACGCGAGGGAGAGCCCAGCCGCGCTCGTCACACCGGCGGCGAGCATCGAGAACCCGACCAGGAACGACACCAGCGGCACCTTGTAGGCACGCTCGGCGAACACCGCGGCGCCACCGGCCTTCGGGTACTTCGTGACGAGCTCGGCGTACGAGCCCGCGGTGAGCAGGGCCAGGAGCAGTGCGAGCACGAGCGGGGCCCACAGCGCACCGCCGACGTCCTTCGAGAGCGTCCCCATGAGGGCGTAGATGCCCGCGCCGAGGACGTCGCCGAGGATGAACAGGAACAGCAGGGGACCGGTGATCGCCTGCTTCAGCTTCGAGCCGGTCCCGTCCTGCGGCCGTGCGGTGGTGTCGGATGTCATGAGCGCGAGCGTCTCTGCCAGTCGCTGGACGCGTCCACAGGTCCGCGTTGTGCGGACCGGACCGGTACCCGTGGGCATCGGCCACCGCTGGAGGACAGCGCCGCGTGCCGGTCCTAGAGTGGGACGCGCAGCACTCGTGTTCGACACCGCTCCCTGGAAGGTCTGCCCCATGACGTCGTCGGATCGGCGAACCCCTGCTCGCCTCGCGGACCAGCGGGCGCTCCTCTTCGACCTCGACGGTGTGCTCACGCCGACGGCCGAGGTGCACATGCGTGCCTGGAGCCGCCTCTTCACGCCGTACCTCGCCGCACACGGGGTCGCGCCGTACACGGAGCAGGACTACTTCGCGTTCATCGACGGCAAGCCGCGGTACGACGGGGTCCGCTCGCTCCTGCACGACCGCGGGATCGACCTGCCCGAGGGCACCCCGGCGGACGACCCCACCCTGGACACCGTCTGCGGGCTCGGCAACCGGAAGAACGCCGAGTTCACCGCGGAGCTCGAGGAGCACGGCGTGGCCGCGTACCCGGGGTCGGTGCGCTTCCTCACCGCAGCGATCGCCGCCGGCTACGAGGTCGCCGTGGTGTCGAGTTCCGCGAACGCGAAGCACGTGCTCCGCACCGCGGGCATCATCGACGGCTTCGACGTGATCGTCGACGGCGCCGTCGCGCGCGCGGACGGGCTCGCCGGCAAGCCCGCCCCCGACACGTACCTCGACGCGGCGACCCGCTTCGGACTGACCGCGGCGGAGTGCGTCGTGGTCGAGGACGCGACGAGCGGTGTCGAAGCCGGCCGGAACGGTGCCTTCGGCCTGGTGGTCGGGGTGGACCGCGGCGCCGGGGCCGACGCCCTCCGCGAGCACGGCGCCGACGTCGTCGTGTCCGACCTCGCCGACCTGCTGCCCGACCTGCGCGGGGCGGGCACCGACGCGCCCGCTGCCGACCTGCGCGGTGCGGGCCCCGACGCGCCCGCTGCCGACCTGCCTCCCGTCGACCCCCGGAAGACCGCATGAACCCCATCACCGAAGACCCCCTCGACCGCGTCCGGTACCCGGTCGACGAGTGGGCCCTGATCGAGACCGAGTACGCCGACGAGCAGGGCGTCGACGAGACGAACTTCGCGGTCGGCAACGGGTACCTCGGCCTCCGCGGCAACTTCGACGAGGGCCGCGGCGGCGTCCAGTACGGCACGTACATCAACGGGTTCCACGAGACGTGGCCGATCCGGCACGCGGAGACCGCCTTCGGGTTCGCGAAGACCGGGCAGACGATCATCAACGTCCCCGACGCCAAGGTCATCCGCCTGTACGTCGACGACGAGCCGCTCGTCCTGTCCGAGGCGGACATCCTCCGCCACAGCCGCCGGCTCGACTTCCGCGGCGGCTACCTGCTGCGCGAGACCGAGTGGTCGACGCCGTCCGGCAAGCGGGTCCTCATCCGCTCCCGGCGCCTCGTGTCCTTCGTCGAGCGGCACCTCGCCGTCATCGACTACGAGGTCACGATGCTCGACCACGACGCGTCGGTGCTGCTGTCGAGCCAGGTGCTCAACCGTCAGGACGTCGCCGACGAGTACCACGCCGGCATGAAGGCCGCGGCCGCCGCGTTCGACCCGCGCAAGGCCGAGTCGTTCACGGACCGGGTCCTCCAGCCGCGGCTGAAGCGGAACGCGGGCTCCCGCGCCCTGCTCGGCTACCAGGCGTCGAGCTCCGGCATGACGATCTGCGTCGGCGTCGAGCACCGGCTCGAGACCGAGAACGCCTGGGACGAGACCTCGAGCATCGAGGACGACCTCGCCAAGCACGTCTACCGGGTGCAGGCGAAGGCCGGGCAGCCGATCCGGCTCGTCAAGAGCATCGTCTACCACACCTCCCGCGGCGTCCCGGCGCGTGAACTCGCGGACCGCTGCGACCGCACGCTCGACCGCGCGAAGTACGAGTCCGTCGAGCAGGTCTTCGGCGAGCAGCGGAAGTGGCTCGACGACTACTGGGCCCGCAGCGACGTCGAGGTCGCCGGCCAGCCGGAGATCCAGCAGGCCGTCCGCTGGAACCTGTTCCAGCTCGCGCAGGCGACGGCCCGCACCGACGGGCACGGCATCGCGGCGAAGGGCGTCACCGGCTCCGGCTACGGCGGGCACTACTTCTGGGACATGGAGATCTACGTCCTGCCGTTCCTGTCGTACACGGCGCCGATCGTCGCCCGGAACGCCCTCCGCTTCCGCTACAACATGCTCGACGCCGCCCGCTCCCGGGCCCGCGAGCTGAACCAGCGGGGCGCGCTGTTCCCATGGCGGACGATCAACGGCGAGGAGTCCAGCGCCTACTACGCGGCCGGCACCGCGCAGTACCACATCGACGCGGACATCGCCCACGCCCTCATGCAGTACGTGCGGGCCTCCGGGGACACCGACTTCCTGAAGCGCGGTGCGATCGACATCCTCGTCGAGACCGCCCGGCTGTGGGAGGACCTCGGGTTCTGGCGCTCGAACGGCGACCAGAAGTTCCACATCGACGGCGTCACCGGCCCGGACGAGTACACGACGGTCGTCGACGACAACATGTACACGAACGTCATGGCGCGGGCGAACCTGTGGTCCGCGGTGAACGCCTGCCGGCAGCTCGCGGTCGACGACCCGGACGAGTACGCCCGCATGGTCCGTCGCACCGGCCTCGACGCCGAGGAGATCGTCAACTGGGAGCACGCCGCCGAGTCGATGGAGATCCCCTTCGACCCGCACCGCGGCATCCACCCGCAGGACGCCCAGTTCCTCGACAAGGAGCTGTGGGACCTCGAGCGCACGCCCGAGTCGAAGCGCCCGCTGCTCCTGCACTACCACCCGCTGGTGATCTACCGGTTCCAGGTGCTCAAGCAGGCCGACGTCGTGCTCGCGCTGTTCCTGCAGGGCCACGAGTTCACGCCCGCCGAGAAGCGCCGTGACTTCGACTACTACGACGCGCTCACGACGGGCGACTCGACCCTGTCCGCCGTCGTGCAGTCGATCATGGCCGCCGAGGTCGGCTACCACGAGCTCGCCGACCAGTACTTCCAGACCGCGCTCTACGTCGACCTCGCCGACCTGCACGGCAACACCACCGACGGCGTGCACATCGCGTCCACCGGCGGCATCTGGGGCGCGCTCGTCAACGGCTTCGGCGGCATGCGGGACCACGGTGGCCGGCTCACGTTCAACCCGCGGCTGCCGGCGGACTGGGAGCGCCTGACGTTCCGGATCACCGTGAACGGGTCTCGGGTCCGTGTCGACCTGACACAGGAGGCGCTCACGTTCACGGTCGAGACCGGTGGCGGGTTCGACGCGTGGGTGCACAACGCCCCGATCCAGGTCCGTCCGGACGAGCCGACCGTCGTGCCGCTGCCGCACCAGGGGCCGCGGATGAGCGGACACGCGCCGACGACCAGCGACATCCAGGGCACGCTCCGTGCCGACGGGTCGGTGATCACCGCCTCCATCCCGACGATCTCGCTGGAGCGCGACGAGGAGGACGACGTCACCTCCTGACCGGTCGGGAGGCCTGTCCTCCGCCCGTCCCGCTGCCCGCTTCCGCCTGGACCACCGTCCAGCCCGGGGCGGGCAGCGTGGTCTCCCGTGCCCCTCCGGGCCGATGACGTCCCACCCCGGGCACGACCGTCGCGAGAGGAGCACATCATGGGCAAGCGATTCGAGGGCAAGGTCGCGATCGTCACGGGCGCGGGGTCCGGCATCGGAGAGGCCACCGCGCGGGCGTTCGTCGCCGAGGGCGCCGGCGTCGTCCTGGTGGACAGCGTCGAGGAGAAGGTCCGCGACGTCGCCGACTCCCTGCCGACCGAGCAGGCGCTCTGGCTGCAGGCGGACGTCGCCGACCCGGACGCATGGCCGACCGTCGTGGACGCGGCGACCGACCGCTGGGGTCGCGTCGACGTGCTCGTGAACAACGCCGGCACGTTCACGTCGGGCGACATCACCGAGATCGCGCCCGAGGAGTGGCGCCGGGTCGTCGAGACGGATCTGTCGAGCGTGTTCTACGGCACGCGGGCGGCCCTGTCGGCCCTGCGGGACACGAAGGGTTCCGTCGTGAACACCTCGTCGGTGTCCGGGTTGGCGGCCGACTGGCGGATGAGCCCGTACAACGCGGCGAAGGGCGGCGTGACGAACTTCACGAAGGCCGCAGCGCTCGACAACGGCCAGCACGGCGTGCGGGTGAACGCGGTGGCGCCGGGACTCATCTGGACCGACCTCACGACGTCCCAGGCGGAGGACGAGGAGCTCAAGGCCGCGTTCGCCGAGCGGATCGCCCTCGGTCGCGGGGGCCGGTCGGAGGAGGTCGCGGCGGCGGTGCTGTTCCTGGCGAGCGACGACGCGTCGTTCATCACCGGCGCGGTCCTGCCCGTGGACGGCGGCACGACGGCGAGCAACGGGCAGCCGCCGCAGGCGTGACCTTGCGTTCAGAACACGTTCTGAAGAGAATGTCTTCATGACTCTCCTTGCTCCACCACGACGTCGGCGGATCATCCAGTCGTCGGACCTGTCCCGGCACGCGAAGGACGTCTTCGCAGCGGCCGAGCAGGAGCCGCTCGAAGTGACGCGCCGCGACGGCGCTCCGCTCGTGCTCACCACCAAGGCGCGGTCCGACGACGACGATGCCGTCCTCGACATCGCCGCGGAGCTCATCGCCGCCGTCACGGTGAACGAACACCTGCCGTTGCACGAGCGTCTCGCGATCCCGTACCCGTGGATCGCCATGCTCAGCCGTGACGACCAGCGACAGTTCGCGCGGGAGATCGTCGAGGTCGCCCGGGGTTCGTTCGCGTTGCGGCAGCCCCGCAAGCTCCTGCTCGAGATGCAGGCGTGGCGCAACTCGGCCGAGGCGATCGCGGCCGGCTGGGCCGCCGCGGAGCCCGAGCTCCTCCAGGAACCGGTCGTCGTCGAGAAGCCCTGAGTCGTGCCGGCACGACGGAATGCGGTGCCCCGTCCGGTCCGCACGGACGAGTACACGATCGTGCTCGCGACGAGGTCGGCGGAGCAAGGGTGGCGAGACCTCGTCGCGACGCAACGGAACGCCGTCGTCGCGGCATGGGAGCGGCTGGCAACGGATCCGCTGACCGAAGACCTCACCTGCCACGCACTGCGTGGTGCGTTGGGGACGGTGGCCTACCTCGGCCGGTCGTGGGTCCGTCGGCAGCTGGAACTGAAGCGCGGAGCCCGGGTCTGGTTCGTGGTCGACCCCGAGGAGCGTGTCGTGCACCTGCTCGACGTCCACACGCGTCACCCGAACCAGACGAAGTGACGCGAGTGCGGGCCGCCGTCTGCCTCAGAGGAGCTTGCGGAGCGTGTTCGTGTTCCGGGTCGTCGTGGTGTGCTTGAAGCGGGCGGCCCCGGCGCGCTTCGCGAAGGGCGTCGAGGTGCTCGACCCCTTCGGGCACGACCAGTAGACGACGCCGTCACCGCGCGCGACCTGATCGACGCCGTCCGCCGTGACGCCGTCGAGCAGGTCGTCGAGCGCGGCGTCCTCGGATCCGAAGACGACGTAGTCGTGCCGGTCCGCCGCAGACGGGAACGGGAAGCCCGCGACGATCCCGGACACGGCGGCGTGCGGGACGAGGACGATCCAAGCGTCGTACCCGAAGCGATCGCGGAGTGCTTGCTCCACCGCCGTCCGGAGCGCGTCCGCGTCGGCGGCGTCGTCCGCGGTGAAGAGGACGTTCCCCGACGCGAGGACCGTCCGGACGTCGGTGTGCCCGAGGCCGCGGACGAGCTCGGCCAGCTCGGCGCTGCGGATGGTGATCCCGTTCACGTTCACCCCGCGCAGGAGCGCCACCCACCTCGTCATGTGGTGACGGTAGCGCGGGCCGGACGGGTCGTCCACGATCACGTCCACGTCCGGGCGACGCTCCACCCGTCGGCGTCCGGGATGATGTCCACCACCAGGGTCTCGCCGTCCTCGGCCGTCGCCTGGAAGCGCCATCCGGCGGTGCGCTCGGGTGCGTGGGTGATGGCGGTGGGCAGGTCGGTCGGCGTCGTGGTCAGCCGGGTCGGGACGTCGGAGACGCGCCAGCGCCGGCCCAGCCACACCAGTCGGGCGGGCGCGCCGCCGGTCCACCACACGGTGGCAGCGGTGTCGACGATCATCATCAGGAGCCTCCTCGTTCGAACGTGTGTTCGAATGCTAGGTCGGCCCTCCGACAGCTGCAAGCGCCCCGGCGTGCCGCGTTCGTCCTCCGGAGCACGCCCAGGACGACGCGAGGAGCGGTCGTGTAGACGAGCAGCATGACGAACGACGACGGGCAGGGTCCCGACTCCGCACACCAGGTCCCCGAGGGGGTGTCCGAGGCGACCGTCGAGGCACTCGGCAGCCTCTCCGCGGCGATCGAGGTCATCGAACACGCACGCGGACTCCTCTACGGCTTCCACCGACTGACCGGCACCGCCGACCTGAACATCGGCGAGGCGGTCGAGCAGCTGCGGAAGGCCGGGCACACCGAGCTCGCCGAGCGGATCGACACCGAACTCGTCGGGCGGAACGTCATCGCCGGGCGGTGGACGTTCCAGATCATGGAGGACTACGACGACGGCTACTACGCCACCGCGAAGGAGCTCGAGCGGACCGCGCGTGAGCAGCTCGTCGGCGGCAGGCGCCACCTGTTCGAGGCGAGCATGAAGGAGGACCGGCGGACGCCGGGCCTGCCCCACCACGAGGCCACGCCGGCCGACCTGCCGGACTGATCCGCGCCTCCCGGCCGAGCGGCGTCAGCGTCATCGGCGCGGCGCGGACCGACAGCGCACAACAGGAACCGGCCCACACCACGGACGTCCGTGGTGTGGGCCGGTTCCTGTCGTGCCGAGCCGATCGGCGCCGCGGCCGGACCTCAGCCGACGCCGAGGAGCGACTCCAGCGGACCGCGCGCGAAGTAGAGCAGGAAGCCGGCGGCGACCACGTACAGCAGCCACGAGACCTGGCGGCCCTTGCCGGACAGCGCCTTGATGAGGACCCAGCTGATGAAGCCGGCACCGATGCCGTTCGCGATCGAGTAGGTCAGCGGCATGACGACGATCGTGAGGAACGCCGGCAGCGCCGACCCGAAGTCCGTCCAGTCGATGTCCGCGACCTGGGCGACCATGAGGGCACCGACGACGACGAGCCCGGCGGCGGCGACTTCGAGCGGGACGACCTGGGTCAGCGGCGTGAGGAACATCGACGCCAGGAACAGCAGGCCGGTGACGACCGACGCCATGCCGGTGCGGGCGCCCTCGCCGATGCCGGACGCGGAGTCGATGAACACCGTGTTCGACGACACCGAAGCACCACCGCCGGCGATCGCGCCGGCACCCTCGACGACGAGTGCGGCGCGGAGGCGCGGGAACGTCCCGTCCTGCTCCGCGACCCCCGCCGCCTTCGCCAGGCCGGTCATCGTGCCCATCGCGTCGAAGAAGTTCGTGAAGACGAGCGTGAAGACGAGCATCGACGCGGCGAGCGGGCCGATCCGGGCGAAGGCGCCGAAGTCGAACTGGCCGACGAGGGACAGGTCGGGCAGGGCGAACAGTGCGCTCGGCAGCCCCGGGGCGTTGAGGTTCCAGCCGGTCTTCGACTCGACGGACGTCGGCACCTGGAACACGGCCTGCAGGATGATGGCGATGACGGTCGTCGCGACGATGCCGATGAGCAGCGCGCCCTTGACGCGGCGGGCCATCAGCGTGCCGATGATGACCAGACCGATGAGGAACACGATGGTCGGCAGTGCCCCGACGGACCCGTCCTCGCCGAGCTGCAGCGGCGGCGACGCGAGCCCCGACGAGCGCACGAACCCGGAGTCGACGAGCCCGATGAACGCGATGAACAGGCCGATGCCGACGGTGATCGCGGCCTTGAGCTGTGCGGGCACGGCCGTGAAGATCAGCGTCCGGATCCCGGTCAGGGCCAGCAGCGCGATGATGACGCCGTTGATGACGACGAGGCCCATCGCCTCGGCCCACGTCACCTGCTGCACGACGCTGACGGCCAGGAACGAGTTGATCCCGAGACCGGCCGCGATGCCGAACGGCAGGTTCGCGATGACGCCCATCGCGATGGTCATCAGGCCCGCGACGAGGCCGGTGGCCGCGGCCACCTGAGCGTTCTCGAGCCATCCGCCGCTGACGTCCTTGGCGGCCTGGTCGGCACTGAAGCCGCCCAGGATGAGCGGGTTGAGGATGACGATGTAGGCCATCGTCACGAAGGACACGACGCCGCCACGGACCTCGCGCGGGATGGTCGATCCACGCTTCGTGATGGAGAAGAAGCGGTCGAGACCGGATGCGACGCTGTTCCGGGGCGGGCTGGATGTCTGCGGGGCGCTCACCGGTGGAGTTTAGAGGACGGCCGCACCGATGGGCACGTCGCGACGGGATGGTAGTCCTGCCGGGAGGCCCGTTCCTGGAGAACGGGGTACGTCACCGCGTTCTCCGGTCAGGACCGCACCGCGTGACCGGTGTTGGATGAGCGGGTGACGCAGCGCATGGACCGTGCCCGTGTCGAGGCCGCCGTGCGCGAGTTGCTGGCGGGCATCGGCGAGGACCCCGACCGACCAGGACTCGAACGCACCCCGCAGCGGGTCGCGGACGCCTACACGGAGTTCTTCCACGGGCTCGACCTCGACGCGACGCAGATCGCCCGGGATGGCACGGTGCCCGCCGACGACGGGGAGCGCGGCGACCTGGTGGTCGTGCGGGACATCCGGTTCCGGTCGGTGTGCGAACACCACCTGCTTCCGTTCCTCGGGACCGCGCACCTGGCGTACGCGCCGGGGGAGCGGCTCATCGGCCTCGGGACGCTCGCGCGGGTGGTGGAGGCCCTGGCCTCGCGTCCGCAGCTGCAGGAGCGCCTCGGCGAGCAGGTCGTCGCCGCCGTGCAGGACGGCCTCGAGGCGCGCGGCGTCCTCGTCGTCCTCGACGCCCAGCACCAGTGCGTGACGACCCGGGGCGAGCGGCAGACGGGCTCCACGACCGTGACGGTCGCGGCGAGCGGGATCCTGTCCGAGGCCGCCGGCCGTGCGGAGGCGATCGCGCTCATCGGTGCGGGGACCGGGAACGGGACGGCCGCTGCGGCCGATGCCGGCCGCGGGACGGACGCCTGATGCGCCTCGGACCCGCGTCGGGCCTCCCGTCCGGACCCTCCGGCTGGGTCGTCCCCGAGCTGCGCGCCCCGGTCCGCACCATCGGCCGCCGCACGATCGACTTCGACTCCCGCATCGCCGTCATGGCGATCGTGAACCGCACCCCGGACTCCTTCCACGACCAGGGCCGCACCTTCGCGCTCGACCGTGCCGTCGCGGCCGCCGTCACCGCGGCCGAGCAGGGCGCCGACTGGGTCGACATCGGCGGCGTGAAGTTCGCGCCCGGACCCGAACTGTCCGCGGCGGACGAGATCGACCGCGTCGTGCCCGTCGTCGCGCAGGTCGCGCAGCAGTCCGACGTCACGATCAGCGTCGACACCTTCCGGCCGGAGGTCGCCGCCGCCGCGATCGCCGCCGGTGCCAGCGTCGTGAACGACACCACCGGGCTGGCGGACCCGCGGATGGCCGAGGTCGTCGCGGACTCGGACGCCACCGTCGTCATCACCCACTCGCTCGCCGCACCCCGGCAGGAGTACCCGAAGCCGCAGTACGCCGACGTCGCCGGTGAGGTCGCGGCGTTCCTCCGACTCCGGGTCGACCGGGCGCTCGCCGCGGGCATCCCCGAGGAGCGGATCGTCATCGACCCCGGGCACGACCTCAACAAGACCACCGTGCACACCCTCGAGCTGACCCGGCGCCTGCCGGAGGTGGTCGCGCTCGGCTACCCCGTCCTCGCGGCGGTGTCGAACAAGGACTTCGTCGGGGAGACCCTCGGCAGACCGCGCGGTGAGCGGCTGTCCGGGTCCCTCGCCGCCGCGACCATGAGCGCGCTGCTCGGCGCGCGGATCGTCCGGATGCACGACGTCCCCGAGGCCGTCGACGCGATGCGCATGGTCGAGGCCGTCCTCGGCTGGCGGGAACCCCTGGAAGCGAGGCACAACACGTGACCCACCTGCCCGGCTTCGTCGACGACCTGTCCGACGACGACCTGCTCGCCGCCTACACGGACGGCGCCGAGGGCACCGCGGACGGGGGCTGGCTCCGCGTCAACTTCGTCAGCTCGCTCGACGGCTCCGCCACGGCGGCGGGGAGGTCCGGCTCCCTCGGCGGCCCCGACGACCTGCGCGTGTTCGACCTGCTGCGGCGAGCGGCCGACGTCGTCCTGGTCGCCGCGGGCACCGTGCGCGACGAGGGCTACGGGCCGATGGTCCTGCACGACCCGGACGTGGCCTGGCGCCGGGCGCGCGGGGCGGCAGACCACCCGGTGTTCGCGATCGTCACGGGGTCGCTCGGCCTCGACCCGGCGTCCCGCGTGTTCACCGAGGCCCCGGTCCGGCCGCTCGTGCTCACGTCGTCCGCTGCCGACCCCGAGCGCCGCCGGGCCCTCGAGGCCGTGGCCGACGTCGTGTCCTGCGGCGAGGACTCGGTCGACCCGGTGCTCGTCCGCGCTGCCCTCGTCGACCGCGGCCTCGCACGCATCCACTGCGAGGGCGGTCCGTCCTTCCTCGGCACGCTCGTCGCGGCGGACCTGGTCGACGAGTTGTGCCTGTCGATCGACCCGTCGCTCGAGGGCGGGGCCGGCGGACGCATCGTCCACGGCTCGTCCCCGGAGCTGCGGCGGATGCGGTTGGCGCACGTGCTGCGCGGGGCGGGCGATGTGCTGCTCACGAGGTACGTCCGGGCGCGCTGACGGCTTGCGGCTGGACCGATCGCTCAGTATCGTTGTCTGACATGTATCATTTCAGTACGATCGGTGCATGCCACCGTTCAGTGTTCCGCCCCGTCTCATGCTCCTGACTGCCGCTTCCACGGTGCTCGCCGTCAGCGCCACACTCTCGGTCGGTACATCTCCGACGAGCGCCGCGGTCTCGACCGCGACCAACGCTCCGAGTGCGATGAGCGACGCACCGTCGGTGGAGCAGGACCTCCAGGACATCGTGCGGGAAGCCGAGACGTGGAAGCCGCTGTCGGAGGAGGCCACCTCGACTGCGGTCGGGACGTGGACGGAGCGATCGGGTCGATCTGCGAGCGGTCTGCAACTCGACGTCGAGGCCGCCAGGGCATTCCGTACCTCCGGGGGGACGGTACTCAGGATCCCGTTCGCGTCTTCAGCCGGGGTGCTCCCGCAGTCCAACCTGTCCGCCGTGGTCGAAGGGAACACGGTGCTCGGGTGGAGTGAGATGGTGCTCATCCCTCGGTCGGCAGACTCCGGACGCCTCCGAACGTGGGTCGATGGCACGCGCCGCATCGATCGGATCGTGGAGGCGACCGCGCCGGTGGTCGGCTCGTCGTGGTGGAGTCGCTTCTCGTCGTGCCTCAGTGGTGCCGGTGTTGCTGCATGGGCGATCACCGCGCTGTCGATCGCTTGTTCGGCCGCCTGTGTCGTGACTGCTGGTGTCGGCTGCATCGCCTGCTTGACCGCGGCGTCCGCAGTGACCAGTGGAACGATCTCGTTCTGTGCGGGGAAGGCGAGTCGGGGATGACCCGCACCACGAAGACGACACGACGGATGGTTCCACCGGTACTCGCGATCGCAGCGGCTCTGGTCATGCTCGCAGGCAGGCTCCTCCCGCCGCTCCGAGAGGCGCCGATCGTCGTCTGGAGTGCAGCGCTCACGCTCCTGCTGGCGGCGCTTGTCTTCGCCGTCGCCGTCCGGCCTCACGGGGACGGCCGGCGGTAGGGTCGGCACGTGATCGACGTCGTGGTGTCCGGGGTCCTGTTCGACATGGACGGGACGCTCGTCGACTCGACCGCGATCGTCGAGGGTGCCTGGGGACGGTTCGGCGCCGACCACGACCTGGACCCGCAGACGATCCTCGCCTTCTCGCACGGCCGTCAGACGATCGACACGATCCGGCGGTTCCTGCCCGACCTGTCCCCGGACGAGCAGCGCCGGGTCGCGCTCGAACTCGTGAACGACGAGGTCGAGAACACCGACGGCATCGTCGAGGTCCCCGGTGCCGGCGCCTTCGTCCGACGGCTGCAGGACGCCGGTGTGCCGGTGGCGCTCGTCACCAGCGCCCCGCGGGACCTCGCCGTGAACCGGATGCGGGCCGCGGACGTGCCCGTCCCGGACGCGTTCGTCTCCGCCGCGGACGTCGAGCACGGCAAGCCGCACCCGGACGGCTACCTCCGCGGGGCCGCCCTGCTCGGGCTCGCCGCCACGGACTGCCTCGCCTTCGAGGACGCGCCGGCCGGCCTGGAGGCTGCGGTCGCCTCCGGCGCGACGACGGTCGCCGTCGGGGTGCTCGCCGCCGACGTGGCCCCCGACCTCCCGCGCATCACGGGGTACGACGGGATCACGGTCACGCCGGAGGGCGACGGGTTCCGGATCCGCGGCTGAGCCTCCGGTCCGCTCCGCGCACCGCTCGCTGGACGTCGGCTGCGCACTGCGAGCGCGTCCAGCGGACGGCGACGACCGTGGTGTCCGCGGCCGGAGACCCCGGTCTGCGGAAGGAGTGACCATGGCAGCCCTCGACGGCAAGAAGATCCTCGTCATCGCGACGAACTACGGCGTGGAGCAGGACGAGATCGTCGTCCCCACCGACCAGCTCCGTGAGCGTGGAGCCACCGTGACCGTGGCCGCGAAGGAGTCCGGCTCGATCGAGACCCTCGTCGGCGACAAGGACCCGGGCAAGAGCGTCGACACCGACACCACCTACGACGGCGTCTCCGCCGGCGACTACGACGCGCTCGTCGTCCCGGGCGGCACCATCAACGCCGACACCATCCGCCAGGACAGCACCGCGGTCGGGCTCGTGAAGGCCTTCGTCGACGCGGGCAAGCCGGTCGCGGCGATCTGCCACGGCCCGTGGACCCTGGTCGAGGCCGGTGTCCTGCCGGGTCGCACGATCACGTCGTTCCCGTCGCTGCAGACCGACGTGCGCAACGCCGGCGGCGAGTGGGTCGACCAGGAGGTCCAGGTCGACACGACGAACGGCACCGTGATCACCTCGCGCACGCCGGACGACCTGCCGGCCTTCGTCGACGCGATCGAGTCAGCGCTCGTCTGACCCCTCACGGGGCGCGACGTGGGCGGTCACCCGCAGCGGTGTTCCGCTGCGCGGTGCCGTCCACGTTGCGTGTCGCGCCCGCCTCGTCGCGGTCAGGGGTCCGGGACGGGGTGGGCCGTGCGGAGCACCGCCGCGCCGAGGGAGAGCACGCCGTCGGACTCCGGGTCACACCGCACCCCGCCGTGTCCCCGCATCGCGCGGAACGCCCCCGGTGCCACCTGCGTGTCCATCCACGCGCACGGGTTCGCCGGCCGGTACCCGCGGAAGCGCACGGGCCCGTCGCCGGTGTCGAGCGAGAACGGCTCGCCGCGCAGCGCCTCGACGTCGACGCCCCGCAGGAACACGTTCCGCCGGGTCGCCGCCAGGTCGATCGACGTGCCGAGCTCGCGGCCGACCTGCTCGAGTCCCTCGACGCCGATCACCGTCACGGTCGCGTGCACGTGCGCCCGGGCCGCGAAGTAGCGGTCGCCGACGATGCCCAGCCCGGCCCGCAGGTCGATCCGTTCCCGGAGTTCCCGTTCCCCCGGCTGCGGAGGGGCGGAACCGTCGGCCGGACGTCCCTCGTAGCGGTGCCGCCGGGAGGCGAGGAGCATCACGACCTCGACCTCGCGGGCATGCGGCAGCGCGTCGGACGCGACCGTGTCGGAACCGGGACCCATGCGCACGACGGTAGTCGTGCCTCCCGGCCGGCCGTCGCCCCGTCACCCCGGCCCCCGCCCGCTGCGATGTCCGATCTCCGCCGGCCCGCTGTCGTCGGCCCGTGTCAGGCTGACCGCATGACGACGACCGGAGCCGGAGCGCTGCACGACGAGCGGTACCGCATCGCGGCCTCGCGGGACGCCCGGTTCGACGGGCAGTTCGTCACCGCCGTGCACTCCACCGGCATCTACTGCCGACCCAGCTGTCCGGCCAGGACCCCGCGGTCGACCGGCGTGACCTTCTACCGGACGAGCGCCGCCGCGCACCTCGCCGGGTTCCGCGCCTGCCGCCGGTGCCTGCCGGAGGCGACCCCGGGCAGCCCCGAGTGGGACCTGCGCGAGGACGTCGCGGGTCGCGCGATGCGCCTCGTGGTCGACGGCGTCGTGGACCGGGAGGGCGTGCCCGGCCTCGCCCGCCGGGTCGGCTACTCCGAGCGGCAACTGAACCGCATCATGACCGAGGAGCTCGGCGCCGGCCCGAAGGCCCTGAGCCGCGCACACCGGGCGCAGACCGCCCGGACGCTGCTCACCGGGTCCGACCTGCCCGTCGCGGACGTCGCGTTCGCCGCCGGGTTCACGAGCATCCGCCAGTTCAACGACACCGTGCGCGAGGTCTTCGCGCTCACGCCGACCGAGCTCCGTGCCCACCGGCGCTCGGCGCCCGGGTCCGACGGGGCACTGCGGGTGCACCTGCCGGCCCGGCCGCCCTTCGACGTGCAGGGCCTGCTCGAGTGGCATGCACTGCACGCGCTCCCCGGCATGGAGCAGGTCGGGACCGGGGCGGACGGTCGGGTCACGTCCTACGGTCGGGTGCTGGACCTGCCGGGAGGCCCGGCCTGGTTCCGCGCGTCCGCCGCGGCCGAGGACGGGGCCGGGTCGCGGTCCGGCCGCCGCCGCGGGACGGCAGCGGGTGGCCGGGGTCGCGTCGGCCTCGACCTGCTCGTGCGCCTGACCGACCTGTCCGACCTGCCGACGCTCGTCGCCCGGGTGCGGGCGCTCTTCGACCTGGACGCGGACCCGGTGGCGGTGGACGGCGCGCTCGCCGCGGTGCCCGCACTCGCACCGGTGGTCGACCGCGTCCCCGGCATGCGGTTGCCCGGGGCGGTGGACCCGCACGAGGTCGTGTTCCGCACCCTCATCGGGCAGCAGGTGTCCGTCGCGGCGGCGCGGACCGCACAGACCCGGCTCGTCGCCGCGCTCGGGATGCCGGTGCCGGAGGGGCTCGTGCCGGGTGCGGCCGTCGCGCGGACGTTCCCGCGCGCCGCAGTGGTCGCCGAGCGTGGTCGTGAGGTCCTCCGTGGCCCCGCTGCCCGCGTCGACACGATCATGCGCGTCGCGGCGGCGCTCGCCGACGGGTCGCTCGTGGTCGACGGCGGCCAGTCCCTCGACGACCTGCGATCGGGGTTGCTCGCCGTGAAGGGGATCGGGCCGTGGACCGCCGACTACGTCGCACTGCGGGTGCGGCACCACCCCGATCTGTTCCTCCACAGTGACCTCGCCGTCCGGAACGGTGCACAGGAACTCGGGCTGCCCGGGACGGCGCGTGAGCTCTCCCTATGGTCGGAACGGGTGGCCCCCTGGCGGAGCTACCTGACGATGCACTGCTGGCGGCCGATCGTCGATCGCGCGATGGACCAGACCGCTGCGACCTCCACGACCTCCGGGAAGGACCCCCGATGACCGACGCTGTCTGCACCACCCTGACCACCCCCGACGGACCCTTCACCGTGCTCGAGGACGACCGCGGTCGGGTCCTCGCCTCGGGGTGGACCGCCGACGTCGAGCGGGTCCTCGCCCGGATCGCCGAGCGACACCGGCCTCCGCGGGTCCTCGAGGGACGGGTCGCCGCGGCCGACGCCGTCGACGCCTACTACGCGGGGGAGACGGACCACGCCATGCAGGTGCCCGTCCACCAGGTCGGGACCGACCTGTTCACGGAGGGGTGGCGGCGGCTGCGGGACATCCCGGCCGGGTCGACCCTGACGTACACCGCGTTCGCGAGCGCGATGGGTCGACCGGATGCCGTCCGGGCAGCGGCGAGCGTCTGCGCCCGGAACGCCCCGGCGCTGTTCGTCCCGTGTCACCGGGTCCTGCGCTCGGACGGCTCCCTCGGCGGCTTCGCCTGGGGACTCGACGTCAAGCGCGCCCTGCTCGAACGTGAGTCCGTGGGCGTCGACGCGCTGGTCTGACCCGCGTCCGACGGCACCGGTGTCCACAGGAGCCGTGCTGTCGTCCACAGGAAACGTGCCGCCGTCCACAGGGATCACAGAGCGCTCCCCCAGGACGCGGGTGGTGACTCTCGGGGCTCCGCCTGTCAGACTCGCGACGACGGCGTGGCCCACGACCAGCGGGGGCCGAGATCAGCGTCGCCCGAGCTGTGCGTGGTACCGACCAGTGCCATCCGCCCGGGGACGGACCACACGACGTCGGGGACGAACGAGGACGCCATGACGACCAGCACCGGACGATCGGTGACGTCTGCGGACGGCACGCAGATCGCGGTCTCGTCGAGCGGTTCGGGCCCCGTGCTCGTTCTCGTCGGCGGCGCCTTCGACCACCGGGGAACCCCGTACGTGGACGCCGTCGTCGCGGCGTTCTCCGACCGCTACCGGGTCGTCACGTACGACCGGCGCGGTCGGGGGCAGAGCGGCGACACCCGGCCGTGGTCCGTCGAGCGCGAGGTCGACGACCTCGCAGCGGTCGTGGCCGACGCGGACGGACCGGTCGACCTGCTCGGCATCTGCGTGGGGGCCGCCGTGGTCCTGCACGCCGTCGCCGCTGGCGTTCCGGTGGGTCGGGTCGTCCTCTACGAGCCGCCCTACCGCGCGAGTGCCGACGCCCGGGCGGACGACGTCCTGTTCGCCGACCGCCTGGACGAGATGATCGCCGGCGGACGACGGGCTGCCGCGGTGCGTGCGTACCTGACCCGCGTCCTCGGGGTGCCGATGCTCCAGGTGTCCGCCGTGCCCCTCAAGCCGAAGCTCTGGAAGGCGCTGCTCGCCGACGCCGGCGTCCTCGGTCGCGACGTCCGGGTCCTCGGCGGGCTCGTCGTGCCCGAGCGGGTGCTCGCCGCGATCGGCGTCCCCGTGCTCGTCGCGGCCGGCACCGCGGGCGCGGTGTGGGCCCGGGGGGCTGCCCGCGCGGTGGTCGAGAGCGTTCCCGGGTCCACGTCCGTGGTCCTCGAGGGGCAGGGGCACGTGCCGGACCCCGTCGTCCTGAAGGAAGCCGTGGACGCGTTCCTCCTCGGCGAACGCAGCCCGAGCAACACTGACCAGCCCGAGCACCACTGACCAGCCGGAGTCGCACCGGACGGTCGGAGCCGCACGGTCTGCGCAGCCCGGCGCGGTCCTGCGCCAGGATGGACGGGTGAACGCACCCCGCCTCGGACTCCTGCTCGACGTCGACGGCCCGATCGCCAGCCCGCTCTCGCGGACGATCGCGATCCCGAGCATCATCGAGGACCTCGTCGCGCTCGCCGCGGAGGGCGTCCCGGTCGTGTTCAACACCGGCCGGAGCGACGCCTTCATCCGTGAGCAGGTCGTCGGACCGCTCCTCGCCGGAGGTCTCGCGGCCGGCGGTCGCGTGCACGCGATCTGCGAGAAAGGCGCCGTCTGGTGCTCGATCGGACCGCAGTTCCCGGACGGCATGGGTGAGCTCACCGTCGCCGAGGACCTGGCCCTGCCGCGCGACTTCGCCGACGAGATGCGCGACCTGGTCCGGGACGAGTACGCCGACTTGGTGTTCTTCGACGAGACGAAGCGCGCGATGGTCTCGATCGAGCAGCTCGTCGAGGTCGACAACGCCGCCTACCTCGCCCGGCAGCCGGCGTTCGACGCGCAGGCGATGGCAGCGCTCGAGCGGCGGGGACTCGGCGTCCGTCGACTCGACGACGTGCGACCGGACGAGCACGGTGCGGTGGACTGGCGCGTCGACCCCACGATCATCTCGACGGACATCGAGTCCGACCGGAGCGGCAAGGACCTGGGCGCCGAGCGTGCGCTCGAGCTCCTGGCCGAGGACGGGGCCCTGCCACTCGAGTGGCGGACCGTCGGCGACTCCCGGAGCGACTACGCGATGGCGGACTGGCTGCACGCGAACGGACACCGGGTCGCCCACGTCGACGTCCGGCCGGCCGACGGCGTCCCGGAGACGCCGTACCCCGTGCTGACCGCGCCGGAGGGTGTCATCCACGACGAGGCCGGTGCGCGCTTCCTGCGGGAGTGGCGGACCGCCTGACCGGCGCCACCATGCGACCGCCTGACCGGCGTCACCATTTGCGGACGCTCGTGGTACACCACTACCCTTCCGGGGTCCGCCTGCTCCGATGACGGGAACGTCCCATGGCCCTCCGCACCAAGTCCATCGAAGCGTCGCTCGCCGACGCCGACGAGAAGGGGCGCTCGCTCAAGCGCTCGCTGGGCACGTTCGACATCGCCGCGATGGGGATCGCCGTCGCGGTCGGTGCCGGCATCTTCTCGGTCGGCGCGAACGCCGCAGCCAACTTCGCCGGACCCGGCGTCATCATCTCGTTCATCCTCGCCGCGGTCACGTGTGGCCTCGCGATCATGTGCTATGCCGAGTTCGCCTCGACGATCCCGGTCGCCGGGTCCGCGTACACGTTCACCTACGCCACGATGGGCGAGCTGCTCGCCTGGATCGTCGGGTGGGACCTCATCCTCGAGACGCTGACGGCCAGTGCCGTGATCGCGAAGTACTGGGGCATCTACCTCAGCACCGCGTTCGACGTCTTCGGCATCACGCTGCCGAGCACGATCGCCCTCGGCCCGATCGGCTTCACGTGGGGGCCGGTGCTCATCGTCGGCGTCTTCACGGCGCTGCTGGCGTTCGGCACCCGCCTGTCGAGCCGGGTGTCCGCGGTGATCACGATCATCAAGGTCGCGATCGTCCTGTTCGTCATCGTGGTCGGCGCCTTCTTCGTCAAGGCCGCCAACTTCACGCCGTTCATCCCCACGGCGGAGCCCGCGGAGGGCGCCGAGGGCAGTGTCTGGACCCAGTCGCTCGTGTCCTTCGCCACCGGGTCCGAGCCCGCGCAGTACGGCGTCTTCGGCCTGCTCGCCGCCGCCTCCCTGGTGTTCTTCGCGTTCATCGGTTTCGACGTCGTCGCGACGAGTGCCGAGGAGACGGAGAACCCGCAGAAGACCCTGCCGCGCGGCATCTTCATCGGGCTCGGCATCGTGACCCTGCTGTACGTCGGCGTCAGCATCGTCATCACCGGCATGGTGTCGTACAAGCAGCTCGCGCAGGAGGACGCGCCGTCCCTGGCGTCGGCGTTCGACCTCGTCGGGCTGCCCTGGGCGGCGGGCATCATCGCGATCGGGTCGCTCGTCGGCCTGACCACCGTCGTCATGGTGCTGCTGCTCGGCCTGTCCCGCATCGTCTTCTCGATGAGCCGTGACGGCCTGCTGCCGCGCTGGTTCTCGGTGACGAACCCGAAGACGCAGACCCCGGTCCGGGTGCAGGTCGTCGCGGGCATCATCGTCGCGTTCCTCGCCGGGTTCACGCCGGTCGAGAACCTCGAGGGCATGATCAACATCGGCACGCTCTCGGCCTTCGTGCTCGTGTCGGTCGGCATCATCGTGCTGCGGAGGTCGCGTCCGGACGCACCTCGCGCCTTCCGGGTGCCGTGGTCCCCGGTCATCCCGATCCTGTCCGCCGTGCTGTGCTTCTGGCTGATGCTCAACCTCGAGGTCGAGACCTGGCTGCGCTTCGTCGTCTGGCTCGTCATCGGCTTCGCGATCTACTTCGGCTACAGCCGTCGGCACAGCCGGGTCGGTCGCGGCGAGCACTGACCGCAGCCCGGTGCCCGCGCTCGGTCGTCGCTGTCCCAGCGCCGACCGGACCCGTCGCTGTCCCAGCGCCGACCGGACCCGCCGCTGTCTCAGCGCCGACCGGACCCGCACAACCAGAGCCGGATCGAACCACGGTGTTCCGTGGTTCGATCCGGCTCTCGTTGCGTCAGACCGGCCCGAACCGCGGGCGTCGAACCGCGGCGTACGGCAGGGACGGGTCCGAACCGCGGCGGCCCTTGCCACGGCGGCGTCAGGCGCCGAGCAGCAGGGTCACGCCGAACGCGAGCATGACGACCGCGACGAGGGCGTCGAACACGCGCCACGTCACCGGCTTCGCGAACAGCGGTCGCAGCAGCCGTCCGCCGAACCCGAGCGCACCGAACCAGAGGCAGCTCGCCGCCACCGCGCCGACGGTCCACCACCACCGGTCGTCGACGCCCTGCTGGTTCGCGACCGACCCGAGGAACACGAGCGTGTCCAGGTACACGTGCGGGTTCGCCCACGTGAAGACGAGCATCGTCAGGACCGCGGCCCGCATGGTCGGCCCACCCGGACGGCCCGCGCCGAGCCGGGCGGGCGGCGTGCCGTCGTCTGCGGCACGGTCCTCGAGCCGGATCGCCTCGTCCGAGGGGCGCAGCGCCCGCCGGGCCGCGAGCACCCCGTAGGTGAGCAGGAACGCCGCCCCGACGAACCGGATGACGAGCAGCGCCACGGGCACCCGCTCGACCACCACGCCGACACCGAGCACCCCGGCGACGATGAGGGCGGCGTCGGACAGCGAGCACACGGCCACCGCGACCGCCACCACACCCGGACGCGCGCTGACCGCGAGCCGCAGCAGGTAGGTGTTCTGGACCCCGATCGCGACGATGAGGGCCAGGCCGGTGCCGAGGCCGGAGAGAGCGGGGAGGAGAGCGGTCACAGGGGAACCGTACGGTGCTGAGCTGGATCAGCACAGCTCATGATCGTGGTGCGCCGTAAGCTGCGCTCATGGTGCAGTTCCAGCGCGACCACCTCGAGACACTGCTTGCCGCCGTCGACACGGGCACCTTCGACGCGGCCGCGCGGACCCTGTCGATCACGCCGTCGGCGGTCTCACAGCGGGTCAAGGCGATGGAGCAACTCGTCGGGCGGGTGCTGCTGCAGCGGACCACCCCGATCACGCCCACGGCCGACGGCGAGGTCGTGCTCCGGCACGCGCGGCAGGTGCGGTTGCTCGACGAGGAGACCTCGCGTGCACTCGCCATGCCGGGCGCCGACGGGGCGGGACACACCCCTTCGATCCCCCTCGCCGTGAATGCGGACTCGCTCGCCACGTGGTTCCTCGACGCCCTCGCCCTGGTGCGGCACGACACCGAGGTGGTCTTCGACCTGCACCGTGAGGACCAGGACCGGACGGCCGAACTGCTGCGCTCCGGCACGGTCATGGCGGCGGTCACGGCGGAGGCGGCACCGGTCCAGGGCTGCTCCTCCGTCCCGCTCGGCGTCGATCGCTACCGGGCGGTCGCCGCGCCGTCCTTCGTCCGTCGGTACCTGGACGGCGCCGACACCGAGCGGCGCATGACGACCAGACTCGACCGGGTACCGCTCGTCGACTACGACCGTGACGACGACCTGCAGCAGGGATTCCTCCGGCGGGTCCTCGGGCACGCCCCGCGCGGTCCACGGCACTACGTCCCGAACTCCGCCGACTTCGCGCGCGCGGTGCAGCTCGGGTTCGGATGGGGGCTCCTGCCCGAGGCGCAGTGCCTCGACGCGCTTCGTTCAGGTGCGCTCGTCGAGCTCACCCCGGGGCGGCGGGCCGACGTCGCGCTGTGGTGGCAGCGGTGGACGACGGCGTCACCACTGCTCGAACGCGTCACGGACGCCGTGCGGTCGGTCGCTGCGGAACGGCTGCATCGGCCGGCTTGACCTGCGGTGCGGGACCGGTGACGCGCCCAAGCGGACCGATGTCCGCGGAACGCACGAGCAGCGCCGCGCCGCGCCCGTGCCCCCTGACCTGGGGGTCTGTTCACACGATCGTCACATGGCGGTCGCGGGTCGTGTCGTACGATCGCACCACTGACGGCGCGGGCCGTCAGCAGCTCGACCCGAACCCACCGAACACGGTCTCGCCTCCCGAGGGCGGACCCTCCGGTGCACGCCGCACCCACGGCGAGCACCGTGCCCCGGACGAGGAACCCTGGCCTCCGTCCGTGCCGGACCACCGCGTCCGGATCCTGTCGCCGACGTCGCCGACACCCGTCGTCCGTCGTGCCCCGCGAGCACGACGGATCGACATCTCCGACACCCGACAGGAGAACGCGCATGTCCGCACCCACGGACGTCCGGCGACCCCGGACGACCTCTGCACCCCTGACCGAACCCGACGACCGCACCGTGATCGAGGTCCCGGCCGACGGGCAGCCCCGTCGCCGGACCGGTCGCCGGTCCTCCGGCGGCCTCGTCGCCGGCGGCGCCCGAGGCCCCGGAGGCGCCGACCGCCCGGCCGCACCGGTCGTCCACGTGACCGAGCAGCCCGCCGCCGCCCGCAACCGCGACACCCGGGCCCACAGCCCGGTCATGGTGCTCATCGTGCTGCTGGCGACGCTCGGCGTCGTCACCTACGCGGTGTTCCTGCTCAACCCCGCCAACCGCGGGGACTTCCTGCCCTACGGGCTCGTCATCATCGCGGAGAGCGTCCTCGTCGGGCAGTCCCTGCTGTCGATGTGGACGATCCTGTCCGGCGGTACCGACCCGCGTGACTTCGCGTTCCACAACACCCAGGACACGCTCTTCGACCCCGACGAGATCGCCCGTGACGGGCTCGCCGAGCGCAGCCACCGCTGGCCGATGCGCGTCCGCGGCAAGCGGGTCGTCGTCGACGTCTTCATCACCGTGTACGGCGAGGAGCTGACGAAGATCGCCGCGACCGTCGCCGCCGCGGTCGCGATGCGCGGCGAGCACCGCACGTGGATCCTCGACGACGGTCGGAGCGACGACGTGCGCGCCCTCGCCGACCGCCTCGGCGCCCGGTACGTCCGTCGGCTGTCCTCGAACGGCGCGAAGGCGGGCAACATCAACCACGCCCTGACGCTCGCGAAGGGCGACTACTTCGCCGTCTTCGACGCCGACTTCGTGCCCGCGAAGGACTTCCTGTTCGAGACCGTCCCGTTCTTCGCGGACGAGTCGATCGCGTTCGTGCAGACCCCGCAGACGTACGGCAACCTGCACAACCTCGTCTCCCGCGGCGCCGGCTACATGCAGACGGTGTTCTACCGCTTCATCCAGCCCGGCCGGAACCGGTTCAACGCGGCCTTCTGCGTCGGCACGAACGTGATCTTCCGCCGTGCGGCGATCGACGACGTCGGCGGCATCCACACCGACTCGAAGTCCGAGGACGTCTGGACGAGCCTGCACCTGCACGAGCGCGGCTGGAAGTCGGTCTTCATCCCGATGACCCTGGCGGTCGGCGACGCTCCGGAGACGATCGAGGCGTACAGCAAGCAGCAGCTCCGCTGGGCCACCGGCGGGTTCGAGATCCTGCTCACGCACTTCCCGTTCAACCCGAAGCGCAAGCTCACGATGGACCAGCGCCTGCAGTACTTCGTCACCGCGAGCTTCTACCTGACCGGCATCGTCCCCGGCCTGCTGCTGCTCGTCCCGCCGCTCGAGATCTTCTTCGACCTGCGCCCGATGAACATGTCGATCGGGGTCGGCGAGTGGGTGCTGTTCTACCTCGGCTTCTACCTCATGCAGGTCGTCCTGGCGTTCTACGCCCTCGGGTCGTTCCGGTACGAGACCCTGCTCCTGGCCGCGGTGTCGTTCCCGATCTACGCCCGTGCGCTGTGGAACGTGCTCTGCGGGAAGGAGCAGGCCTGGCACGTGACGGGCGCCGGTCGGGGCCGGGCGCCGTCGCCGTTCAACTTCATCGTGCCGCAGGTGCTCGTCTTCGTGTTCCTGTCCCTGACGAGCGTCGTCGCGATCTGGCGTGACGTGTCGAACGGGCAGCTGACGCTCGCCACCGCGTGGAACATCACGAACTCGGTCATCTTCGGCGCCTTCATCGTCACGGCGTTCCGTGAGCAGTCGGTCAACCGGCGGGCCGCCCGGCAGGAGCGTGACGCGGACACCGCTCCGGTCTTCGTCCTCGCCACGGCCGGCCTCGAGCCCGCGCCCGCCCTCCGGACCCAGGTCGTCCGCCCCGACTCGCTGCAGAACGCACGCGACGTCATCACCGCCAGCGCCGCCTCCGGCACCCCGACGGCCGTGGAGGTCGCATCATGACCTGGACCAACCGACTCCGCCTGTACGGCGGCATCCTGGTCGTGCTCGTCGTCGTCGCGGCCTGCACGCTCGTCTTCAACCAGCGGCGGAGCGCCGTGACGAGTGCCTCGGCCGCCATCACGGCGCAGGAGTACGCCGTCGGCACCGACTACGGCGGAACGGTCACCGAGGAGTACGTCGAGGAGGGTGACACCGTCCGCGAGGGGCAGGAGCTCATGCAGGTCCAGAGCCTGCAACTCGCCCAGGACATCCGGAAGGGCGTCGTCGGCGCGGACACCACCACCAGCGCGTACGAGATCGAGCCCGACGGCCTGATCACCTTCAAGGCGGAGGTCTCCGGCACCGTCGCGAAGCTCGACGTGAAGGCCGGTGGGTACGTGCAGGCCGGCTCGGAGCTCGGCACGATCCACAAGGCGAAGAGCCTGTTCGTCACGTCCGAGTTCCTCGTCAGCCCGCGCGACTACGGCCGGATCACCGACGGTGCGACGGTCGACCTGCGCCTGCCGAACGACCGCTCGATCGAGGGGACCGTCAAGAACGTCAGCGTCGTGACCGACGCCGACGGCCAGGCGAAGACGACCGTGTCCGTGGAGAGCCCGGAGCTGTCGGCGTCGCCGTCGTCCGGGGTCACGAGCCCGGGCACCCCGGTGGACGCGACCCTGCACCTCCGCGACGACGGCCGGCTGGCCGGTGTCACCGACGCGTTCCGCGACTTCCTCCGTCAGATCGGGATCTGAGCGTGCGGCTCCGTGCCGCTGCCGTCGCCCTCGTGGCCGCGTCCGCGCTCGTCCTCACCGCCTGCACCGGGACCGGCGCCGAGACCGGGACGGGAGGCCCGGACCGCGCCACCGGGACCGGCTCACCGTCCGCGGACGGTCCGGACCGGGAACAGGCCCGCGACCAGGCCCGCGCCCTGGCCGCCCTCGGTGCCGTCCCGAAGACCACCGCGGGCACCATGCGCCTGGCCGACGGGCTCGTCCCGCCGACGAACCGGTGGTTCTCCGGCCTGGTCTACGGCGCCGCACCGCAGCCGGTCTTCCCGACCCCGATCTCGTGGCAGGTGACCGACGACGGGTTCGCCGCCGGGCTGCCCGTGGTGAGCGCCACCGAGAAGACGATCGCCGGTGGTGCGGTGCAGCAGGTCGGGTTCGACCTCGGCGCCGACCGGACCGTCGTGTCCGCGTACGACCAGGTGTCCGTGACGGTCGAACACCGCGACGGCGACCGGGTCGTCGGGCACACCGTCCTCGCGCAGGGGTCCCCGCTCGTGTCCTACACGGCGAAGGCCGGACAGACCGTGCGCGCGACCTCGAGCATCACCGCGACCGGTGACGGCCCCGACGGCACGACGACGGGCACCATCGCCGCCGACGGTCGCACGTGGGGCGTCGTCACCAGCGGCGATGTCAGCGGCAGCGCGATCGAGCTCGGTCGCGGGGGCACCGTCGTCCTCTTCCCCGTGCCCGACGACGCGACCGGCAAGCAGGTGCGTGCCCTGTCCACCGCGGCGGCGTCCCCGTTGCAGCAGGTCACCCTCGCCCGCTCGTCGACCGGCACCGCGACCCACGGCGAGCAGCGGACCGCTCTCGGCTACCGCACCGCGGCACGGGGCGACACCGTCATCGTGCCGCAGCCCGGTCAGGGCGCGACGGGTCTGGACTGCACGGGTCTGCACTACGCGACCATCACCGGGGACGCCCCCGTCTGCACCGGTGACGTGCTCCGGTTCGCGGCCCCGAGCCTCCAGGCCGACGACCGGTTGGACCTGTCCGGGCTGTCCTCGTCCGAACGCGACGAGCTGACCGGTCAGGTCCGCGCGGACGCCGGCGCGGTCTCGGAGGCGTCCTTCGGCGCCGACAGCTACGGCGGCGGCAAGGACCTCTACCGGGTCGCGAACCTGTACCGGCTCGCCACGCAGCTCGACCTCGACGACGTCGCCGCGGGCCTGCGGGAGCAGGTGGTCACGCAGATCGACCAGTGGACCGACCCGGAGGGCTGCGGCGTCAGCGGCACGCGGTGCTTCCGGTACGACGACACCGTGAAGGGCCTGGTCGGTCAGGCGCCCTCCTACGGGTCGGACGAGTTCAACGACCACCACTTCCACTACGGCTACCTGCTGTCCGCAGCGGCGATCGTGGCGGACGGGTCGGACGACCTCGTGGCGAAGTGGGCACCCGTGCTCGACCTCGTGGCCGCGGACATCGCGTCCCCGGAGGCGACGGCGTCCTTCCCGGAGCTCCGCGTGTACGACCCGTACGCGCAGCACTCGTGGGCCTCCGGGTACTCGCCGTTCGCGGACGGGAACAACCAGGAGTCCTCGTCCGAGGCCGTGTCCGCCTGGAACGGGCTCGCCCGCTGGGGGACGGTCTCCGGCTCCCGGTCGACCGCGGAACTCGGCAGCTGGCTGCTCGCGAACGAGGCCGTGTCCGCGCAGCGCGACGTGCTCGACCCCGACCTGCGGGCGTTCCCCGGGTTCGAGCACACGATCGTCTCGCTGAACTGGGGCGGCAAGCGGGACCACGCCACGTGGTTCAGCGCGGACCCGGCGGCTCCGGCCGGCATCGAGCTCATCCCGATGCCAGCGGTCGCGACGGAGTACGTCGCGGCCGGCGGGAAGCGGCAGATCGCCCGGGTCCTCGACGAGGCCGTGCCGGAGGGCGACTACGCGGTGCAGTTCGGGGACTACCTGCTCATGTACCGGGCGCTCGCCTCGGGCAGCCAGGCGACGGCCGCGTTGGCCGCCGCGCGGGACCTGCCGGCGGAGGACATCGACACCGGCAACACCCGCTCGTACCTGCTCGCCTGGATCATGGCGCGCGGGTAGCGGGTGCCGGACCGGGAGCGCGGTCGGGGGACGCGCTCCTGGGCTCCGGCACACCTCAGGCGGCCTACCGTCGGGAGCATGACCACCTTGCGCGCGAAGACCACCGCCACCCTCGTCGGCCTCGCCACCGTCGGCCTGCTGCTCGGCGGCTGCTCGAACGCCGGTGCCCAGAACGGCAACCCGGTCGGGAAGGTGCCGGGCTCGGAGGAGTCCGCGACCCGTTCCGACCCGGGTCAGCGCAACAGTGCCCCGTGCGGGGTCGCCTCGAGCGCCGCCGTCGACGCGATCGACGAGGCGGTCGGCCCGCACGACGGCACCGACGTCGTCAGCGTCACGGAGAGCGACGAGGGCTGGTACCTCGGCGTCTCGGTCGCCCCGAACACGAGCGACGACCCCAACGACGACGAGGTCGGCATCTGGGGTACGGAAGAGGACCCCACCGCCGAGGACTTCGACGGCCTGGTCTTCCCGGTGAACAAGGTCGCCGAGGACGTCGTCGCCGACGAGCAGGGCTCCGCGACCGCAGCACCGTCCGCGTTCTCCGAGACGTCGAAGGCCGCGAAGCAGGTCCAGAGCTGCATCGTCGAGGCCGTCGACCACTGAGTCAGGTCTGGCAGCGCGGGCACCAGTAGGTGTCCCGCAGCGTGAGCTCCGACTCGCCGAGGTCGCCCGAGCGGACACGCGTGCCACAGCGCAGGCAGGGCTTGCCGGCCCGGTTGTAGACCCAGAAGCGCTGCCCCGGGCGGTCGACGCCCGTGGTCACGCGGTTGCTCCGGTCGCGGTTGGCGATGATGAGCCGGGAGGCCATGGTCACCATCCGCGCGGGGTCGCGCACCTCGCCGACGGGGCTCGTGGGCAGCACGCCCCGCAGGAAGCAGAGCTCGTTGCGGTAGACGTTCCCGAGGCCCGCCATCACCCGCTGGTCGAGGAGGGCGAGGCCGACCGGTCGCTCCGGGTCCGCGGTGAGGTTCGCGAGGGCGAGGCCGGCGTCCCAGTCCGGGCCGAGCAGGTCCGGACCGAGGTGTCCGACGACGGTGGACTCCTGGTCGCGCGGGACGACCTCGAGGACGCCGAGCGTGAACCCGACGGTCGAGACGTCCGCGGCGTCGAGCACCACGCGCGCCTGGTACGCGGGACGCCGCCATCGCTCGCCGGGACGGTAGACGTCCCACCGGCCCTCCATCTTCAGGTGCGAGTGCACGGTGAGGTCGCCGATCCGGTGCAGCAGGTGCTTGCCTCGTGGCACGACCTCGTCCACCGTCCGCCCGACCAGGTCGAGCGTGGCGAACGCGGGCACACGGAAGTCGCTGCGGGTCAGGACCTTCCCGGCGAGTGCGGCGTGCAGGCGGGCCGCGGCGCGGAAGACGGTGTCGCCCTCAGGCACGATCCACCTCAGGCCTGATCCACTCAGGCACGGAGTCGCAGTCCCTGCGGGGTGGCGGTGAAGCCCGCCGTGCGGAGCGCCGTGCCGAGCGCCGACTCGAGGACGAACTCCCCGTCGACCCGCTCCACCGACAGCTTGCCGAGCCCGGACCGCACGGTGGCCGCGATCGACGTCGCCGCCGCCGCGAGGTCGGCCGGGTCCTCGGTGAAGGTCAGCACGCTCTTGCCGCCGCGTTCGACGTAGACGGCGAGCTCGCCGTCTACGAGCACGACGAGCGCGCCCGCCTTGCGGCCGGGTCGGTGCCCCCGTCCGGTCTTGGTGGGCGGGGTGGTGGTCGCCGCGGACGTGCCCGCGGCCTCCGTGCCGGTCGAGCCGTCGGCGTCCTCGTCAGCAGCGTCGTGCGGCCACGGCAACGCCGCCCCGTAGGGGTTGGCCGGGTCGGTGGCCGCGAGCGTCAGCGCCTCCCGGACGCGGTCCGGGTCGGCCCGCTCCTCGTCGTCCAGGTCCTTCGCGTACGTGCGGAGCCGGTCGACGGTCGGCCCGGTGGCGAACTGCGCCGCCCCGAGCCCCTCGACGAAGTACCCGCGTCGGGCGCGGCCGGACTCCTCGAACTTCGCGAGCACCCGGTAGACGCCGGCGAAGCCGCCCCGGACGCCCTCGACCTGCACGGCCCCGCGGGTGACGACGCCGTAGCGCTCGAGCAGGAGCTCGGCGGTCGCCGCGGCCCGGACGGTCGCGTCGGGTTCGGCGAGCGGCAGGAGCGACCAGCGGCCGCCGACGTTCGGCGGTCCGGACTGGCTCGGCAGCGTCGGCCGACGACGCCCGCGGTACGCCCGGGCCCGGGGCGCGGCGGACGTGCGCGCCGCGCCGCCGAGCATCGCCCGGAGCGGTGCGAAGGTGTCGTTCGTGATCTGTCCGGCCCAGACGAGGTCCCACAGCGCGGTCGTCAGCGCCTTGTCGTCGGTGCTCCCGACGGCCTGGCCGAGCTGGCGGAAGAAGTAGGCGCCACCGCCGGCGAGGGCACCGAGCACGTCCCGCTGCAGCTCGGTCGTCTCGTCCCCGGCGGCCTCGGCCAGGGTCGTCGCCGCGGTGTCGGCGAGGTGCAGGCGCACCCAGCCGTCGTTGCCGGGCAGGGTCCCGCCGCCGGACCAGAGGACCTCGCCCGTGGCGGTCAGCTCGTCGAGCATGCTCGGGGCGTAGTCGGACACCCGGGCAGGCAGCACGAGGGACTCCCATGAACTGGCGGGCAGGGCGACACCGGAGAGTTGGTCGACGACCTGCAGCACGCCGTCGATCCCGCGCAGCCCACCGCGGGTGCCGGGGACGCGGACGTGCTGCCACGCCGGCATGAACCGGGCGAGCGTGTCCGGGGACACCGGCTCGACCTCGTGCCGGAGCGCCGCGAGCGACTTCGTGCGGATGCGTCGGAGCACCTCGGAGTCGCACCACTCGGCGCCCTGTCGGTCCGGTCGGAACTCGCCCTCGACCAGCCGTCGGTCGGCGACCAGGCGACGCAGCGTGTCCTGCACGACCGCGACACCGAGACCGAGCCGACCGGCTGCCTCCTGCAGACTGAAGGGTCCGTGGCTGCGGGCGTACCGACCGACGAGGTCCCCGAGCGGGTCCGCGACCGGTTCGACGAACGCGGTCGGGACACCGATCGGCAGCGGGACGCCCAGCGCATCGCGAAGCCGGGACGCGTCCTCGATGACGGCCCACCGGGTGGCGCCGGCGTGCGAGAAGGCCAGGACCCGGCGGTCGTGCTCGAGCCCCTCGAGTGCCGTGCGCAGGGTGGTGCCCGCCTCGGTCCGGTCGGGGGCGTCCGCGAGCCAGCTGCGGTCGAGCAGCTCCTCGAGGTCGAGCGCGCCGACGAGCCGCAGGACGTCGACCATGCCCTCCACGTCCCGCGCCCGGCGGTCCGGGGAGAGCCGCTGCAGGTCGCGCTCGACGCCCTCGATGACCGCGGGGTCGAGGAGCTCACGCAGCTCTGCCCGACCGAGCAACTCGCTGAGCAGCGTCGAGTCGAGCGACAGGGCGGCAGCGCGACGTTCGGCGAGCGGGGAGTCGCCCTCGTACATGAAGGCGGCGACGTAGCCGAACAGGAGCGTCCGGGCGAACGGTGACGGCTGCTCGGTCTCGCTCTCGACGAGCCGGATGCGCCGTCGGGCGATCTCGTCCGCGATCCCGAGCAGGGACGGGACGTCGTACACGTCCTGCAGGACCTCGCGCACGGTCTCGAGCAGGATCGGGAACGTCGGGTACTTCTGGGCGACCTCGAGCAGCTGGGACGCCCGCTGGCGCTGCTGCCAGAGCGGCGAGCGGCGGCCGGGGTCGCGGCGGGGGAGCAGGAGCGCCCGGGCGGCGCACTCGCGGAACCGGGCGGCGAACAGCGCGGACCCGCCGACCTCGTCGGTGACGATCGCCTCGAGGTCGTCGCGGTCGAAGACGAACAGGTCCGCTCCGGGAGGCTCGGCGTCGGTCTCCGGGATCCGCACCACGATGCCGTCGTCGGCGGCCATCGCCCCGCCGTCGATCCCGTGCCGCTCCCGCAGGCGGGCCGCGACCGCGAGGGCCCACGGCGCGTGCACGGTCATGCCGTACGGGGAGTGCAGGATGAGGCGCCAGTCGCCGAGTTCGTCGCGGAAGCGCTCGACGACGAGCGTCGTGTCGCTCGGCACGTGGCCGGTGGCGGCGCGCTGGTCGCGGAGGAAGGTGATGAGGTTCGTGACCGCGCGGTCGTCGAGTCCGACGCCCGCCACCCGCGCGCGGGCGTCCTCGTCCGAGGCGGACTCGACCTCGCGCACGAAGGCACCGGTCGCGCGGCCGAGCTCCGCCGGTCGGCCCAGGCCGTCGCCCTTCCAGAACGGCACGCGGCCGGGCTGCCCGAACGCCGGACTGACCAGGACGCGGTCGTGGGTGATCTCCTCGATCCGCCAACTCGTGGCCCCGAGCGCGAAGACGTCGCCCACGCGGGACTCGTAGACCATCTCCTCGTCGAGCTCCCCGACGCGGGAGGCCCGCTCCCCGACCATGAAGACGCCGAACATCCCGCGGTCGGGGATGGTCCCACCGCTCGTGACGGCGAGTCGCTGGGCACCGGGACGACCGGTCAGGGTGCCGTGCACGCGGTCCCAGACCAGGCGCGGGCGCAGCTCGGCGAACTCGTCGCTCGGGTACCGTCCGGTGACGAGGTCGAGCGTCGCGTCGAACGCCGAGCGGGGCAAGCCGCTGAACGGGGCGCTGCGCCGGACCAGGTCGAACCAGTGCTCGACGTCGACGGTGTCGACCGCTCCGGCGGCGACGGTGTGCTGCGCGAGGACGTCGAGCGGGTTCGCGGGGACCGAGATCGACTCGATCTGCCCGCTGACCATCCGCTCGACGGTGACGGCGCTGTTGACGAGGTCGGCCCGGTGCTTCGGGAAGAGCACGCCGCGGGAGATCTCGCCGACCTGGTGCCCGGCGCGGCCGACGCGCTGCAGGCCGCTCGCGACCGACGGCGGTGCCTCGACCTGGATGACGAGGTCGACCTCGCCCATGTCGATGCCGAGTTCGAGCGAGCTGGTGGCGACCACGCAGCGCAGCCGCCCGGACTTCAGGTCGTCCTCGATGATCGCGCGCTGGTCCTTGGACACCGAGCCGTGGTGGGCACGGGCGAGCACCGGCACGCTCGGGTCCGAGCCGCCGCCCTCGGTCTGTCCGGATCCGCCGACGAGCTGGGCCGGGGGGCGCTTCGGCTGGGCCACCGGCGCGTGCGCGGACGCCCGCCCCGGGGACTGCGCGACCGCCACGGCGCCGACGCCGGCGGCCACGGGCTCGGCCACCTCCGTCGTCGCGAGCGCCCGTTCCTCGTGGATCTCGTTGAGCCGGGCGGTCAGCCGTTCGGCGAGTCGTCGGGAGTTGGCGAAGACGATCGTCGACCGGTGCTGCTCGATGAGGTCGACCACGGACTCCTCGACGTGCGGCCAGATCGATCCGTTCGTCGGGCTGGAGGTCGCGTCCGCCCCGACCGGTGGGGCGCCGAGCTCGGTCATGTCGTCGACGGGGACGACCACGCGGAGGTCGAACGTCTTCTGCGCGGGCGGCGCGATGATCTGCACCGGCGCACGACCACCGAGGAAGCGGGCGACCTCCTCCGCCGGACGCACGGTCGCGGACAGGCCGATGCGCTGTACGGGCTTCTCGAGCAGGTCGTCGAGGCGCTCGAGCGAGACGGCGAGGTGGGCGCCGCGCTTCGACGACGCGACCGCGTGCACCTCGTCGACGATGACGGTGTCGACGTTGACGAGCGTCTCGCGGGCCTTCGACGTGAGCATGAGGTACAGCGACTCGGGCGTCGTGATGAGGATGTCCGGCGGCAGCCGCAGGAGCTTCTGCCGGTCGGACGAGGGGGTGTCCCCGCTCCGGACCCCGACCGTGACGTCCGGGGGTTCCAGGCCCATCCGCTTGGCGGTCTGGGTGATGCCGACCAGCGGGCTCCGGAGGTTGCGCTCGACGTCGACTCCGAGGGCCTTCAGCGGGGACACGTAGAGCACCCGGGTCCGCTGCTTCGCCGGCGGGGTGTCGGTCGAGGCGATGAGCCGGTCGATCGACCAGAGGAACGAGGCCAGCGTCTTGCCGGAGCCGGTCGGGGCGATGACGAGCGCGTGCTGTCCGGTCGAGATGGCGTCCCACGCCCCGGCTTGCGCTGCCGTCGGTTCGCGGAAGGCACCCCGGAACCACTCGGCGGTGGCGGGGGAGAAGCGCTCGAAGACGTCCGTCATGGTCAGGTCCATCCTGCTCCTCACCACCGACAGCGTCCTGATGCGGGCGTTGCTTGACAGAACGAACAGTACCGATCTATCGTTACAGCATCACGACCGGTACGAACCTGGTCGTGGACCATCCTCCACGAAAGGAGTCGTCATGCACTCCATGGACGACCACACCAGCACCACGTCCCCCCGCGGCCCCTTCGGTCGCGGGCCCCGCGGACCCCGCTTCGGCGGCGCCCGCCAGCACCACGGCGTCGGGTTCCCGGGCCGTGACCACGACTCCGCCGGCCGTGGCGGTCGCGGCTCCGGTCCGGGCTTCGGCGGACCCGGCTTCGGCGGACCCGGGTTCGGCCCGGGCTTCGGCGGCGGCTTCGGCCCCGGTCGCGAGCGCCGCCGTCGCGGCGACGTCCGGCTCGCCGTCCTCGGCCTCCTCGGCGAGGGCCCGCAGAACGGGTACGCCGTCATCAAGACCATCGCCGAGCGCACCGGCGGCGCATGGAAGCCGAGCCCCGGTTCGGTCTACCCGACGCTCCAGCAGCTCGTCGACGAAGAGCTCGTCGTCTCGACGGGCGACGGCCGCAAGACGCTCTTCGAACTCACCGACGCCGGACGCGCCGAGGTCGAGGCGAAGGCCGACGAGATCGCCGCCGCGTGGGAGTCCACGCCCGGCATCCCCGACTCGCAGCGGGCGTTCGTCGAGTCCCTCCGCAGGGCGATGGGCGTGCTGCACATGTACCGGACCACCGCCACGGAGGCGCAACTCACCGCCGCCACCGCGAAGGTCGACCAGCTGCGCCGGGACCTCCTCCAGATCCTCGCGGACTGACCGTCCGTCCCGGCTCAGTCGCCGATGAACGCCGCGACGTCCGCCAGCTCCGCCGCGGAGACCGCGTGCGGCAGACCCGGGTAGCTCCGATCGGTCACCCGGGTGTGTGCGGCCGCCCACGCGCTGGTCCTGGCGGTGGCCTCGGCGGGGATGACCGTGTCGGCGTCCCCGTGTCCGAGGAACACCCGTGGTCGGACGGCGGCCAGCCGGTCGTCACGACCGTCGTCGACACCGGGGACCACGAAGCCGGACAGCGAGACGGCGAACGCGAACGCCTCCGGTCGCGTGCGCAGGAGCTGCAGGGCCATCGACCCGCCCTGCGAGAAGCCGAGCAGACCGATCCGCGGGTGGTCGGCCGCGACGGCGTCGATCCAGTCGAGCACGGCGGTCGCGGACGCGTCGGCGGCGGCGGGGTCCGGTGACCCGGGCGTCCCGAGCGGGTACCAGCTGAAGCCGGGCCCCCACGGGTCCGGTGCCCGGAGCGCTGCCACCGTCCACGCCGCGGGCAGGGCCGGTGCCAGACCGAGCAGGTCGTGCTCGTGGGACCCGACCCCGTGCAGGGCGACGAGCAGCGGGGTCCCGACGCGGTCCGCTGCCGACCGGGTCCACTGCACGACGTCCGCATCCACCATGTGGACAACGGTATCCGTCCACCGCCGTGCTCCTCCGGCACCGGATTCGCCGCCTGGCCTGGTAGGAACGGTGCATGGCCTCGCTCCGCACCCCCGACCCCGATCCCGACTCCGGCTCCGGCTGGCTGTCGGACGAGGAACTCGCGACCGTCCGCCGTCGCATGCCCATCACCTACGTGGAGGCCGTCCCGGTGCGCACCGACGGCCTCGGAGTCGTCACGGAGGTCGGCGTGCTGCTGCGCGTGTCCCCGAGCGGATCGATCGCCCGGACGCTCGTCTCCGGTCGCGTGATGTACGGCGAGTCGATCCGCACCGCGCTGTTCCGTCACCTCGAGAAGGACCTCGGGCCGATGGCGTTCCCGCAGCTGCCGCCCAGCCCGAACCCCTTCACGGTCGCGGAGTACTTCCCGCTGCCCGGCGCCTCGGTGTTCACGGACGAGCGGCAGCACGCGATCTCGCTCGCCTACGTCGTGCCGGTCACCGGGACCTGCGAACCCCGGCAGGACGCCCTCGAGCTGACCTGGATGAGTCCGATGGAGGCCGCGTCCGACGCCGTCGCCGACGAGATGGAGGGCGGTCGCGGTGCCCTGCTCCGTGCCGGTCTCGCCTCGGTGGGCGCCCTGCACTGACGGCGTCCCCCGCACACGACGAAGCCCCCGGATCCGATCGGATCCGGGGGCTTCGCAGCGCGGTACGAGACCGGCTTCGTTACTTGTCGTTCTTGAAGGAGTCGGCGACGCCGTGTGCAGCGTCCTTCACGTCGGTGACGCCCTGCTTGGCCGAGGCCTTGCCCTGGTCGGTCTGACCTTCGGCCTTCAGGCGGTCGTTGTCGGTGGCGTTGCCGAAGCCTTCCTTGGCCTTGCCGGCCGCCTTCTCAGCGGCGTTCTTGATGTCTTCGATCCCAGCCATACGTGCTCCTTCCGACGACGGACGATTCCCCGGTGGACGCTCGCGCATCCGCCGGTGACCAGTACCGTACGCGGCGACACCGGGCCGCTCGGAGGAGACGTTGAGGTTGGACCAGGTCAGCGACCGCTGCCGGCCGGACGGGAGGCGCGGCGGGACCCACCACGACGGGCTGCGGGCGCAGCGTCGTCACGCGGGGACCGACCGGCGGCGTAGCCGCCGTCCGATGACCACACCGACGCGGAACCGCCGCGGGTGGTGTCGGAAGCGGCGCGGCGCGGTGCGCCACGGCGCTGGCCGGAGGCGGCACCGCCGGTCGACGCGCCACGGCGGTCGTCGCGACCGGCCGCGTCGGACCGACCACCACGACGGGAACCCGAACCAGCCGTGTCGGTGCCGGCAGCGGAGCGCCCGGCGGAGGACGAGCCTCCCGACCGGCCGCCGGTGCCACCGGCGGGGGCGCCACGACCACGCGAGCGGCCACGACCCTGGCCGGCGGCGTCACCGGAGGACTGGCGACGCGGCTGCTGCTGCTGGACCACGGGGGTGGTGTCCTCGCGGTACGGGGCGACCTCGCCGACGAGCTCGGTCACGGCCGGGGAGGTCGCGGTCACCTGCTGCGGGGTGACCTTGATCGCTGCGGCGCGCATCATCTGCGCGACGTCACGACGCTCGGCGGGCATCGCCACCGTGACGACGTCACCCGAAGAACCGGCACGGGCGGTGCGGCCGGAACGGTGCAGGTACGCCTTGTGCTCGGTGGGCGGGTCGACGTGCACGACGAGCTCGACGGCGTCGACGTGCACACCGCGGGCGGCGACGTCGGTGGCCACGAGGACGAGTGCGTCGCCGGAGGAGAACCGGGCGAGGTTCCGCTCACGGGCACCCTGCGACAGGTTGCCCTGCAGGTCGACGGCCGGGATGCCCTGGCTCGACAGCTGCTTGGCCAGGCGCTTGGCGTGGTGCTTCGTGCGCATGAAGAGGATGCGGCGGCCGGTGCCGGAGGCGAGGGCCTTGACGAGGTCCTTCTTCGCGTCGGCGTCGGCGACCTCGAACAGGTGGTGGGTCATCGCCTCGACCGGGCTGGTCTCGTCGTCGACGGAGTGCATCACCGGGTCGTGCAGGAACTTCTTGACGAGCTTGTCCACGCCGTTGTCGAGCGTGGCGGAGAACAGGAGGCGCTGGCCCTTGACCGGCGTCGCCTGCATGATCTTGGTCACACCGGGCAGGAAGCCCATGTCGGCCATGTGGTCGGCCTCGTCGAGGACGGTGACCTCGATGGCGTCCAGGTGCACGTGGCCCTGCTGCATCAGGTCGGCGAGGCGACCCGGGCAGGCCACGACGATGTCGACGCCGCGGTTGAGCGCCTCGACCTGACGGCCCTGGCCGACGCCACCGAAGATGGTCGTGGTGTTGAGGCCCATCGCCTTGGCGAGGGGGGCGAGCGTCGCGTCGATCTGGGTCGCGAGCTCACGGGTCGGGGCGAGCACGAGGGCACGGGGGCGACCGGCGCGGCGCTGGCGGGGTGCGGCGGCGAGACGGGCGGCGAGGGGGATCGCGAACGCGATCGTCTTGCCGGAGCCGGTGCGGCCACGGCCGAGCACGTCCTTGCCCTTGAGCGAGTCCGGGAGCGTGTCGACCTGGATCGGGAAGGCGTTCTCCTTGCCCTGGCCGACGAGGACGTCGACCATCGGGGCGGGGACACCGAGGTCGGCGAACCGGACGTCGGCGGTGTGGGGGTCCTGTGTGGTGTTCTGGGTGGTCATGGTGACCTCTCGGGCCGTTGCCGGCCGGGAAGGCGCGCGGTCGAGGCCGGCGCGGGCGGGAGCGCACCCGTGAGCGGTCCGTGTCCCGGAGGAGACGGCGCTGGTGGACGGGTGCTGTCGCCGCAGCAGAGAGCCTGGCACCGGTTCCGTCTTCCCGGACGGGTTCCGGGAGGAGGGGAGGTGCGCGATACATCGGTGTCGGTTCCGCGTGTGAGCCGCTGGGGCTCGGTGCGGGACACCGGGAGTTTCGGGGGCGTCCGTACGACGCACGAGGCGATCGGCGCCTCGAGTGGTCCCAGCATAGCGGGCCGGGGACCCGGAGCGGGAGGGGGCGTTCGCGATGAGCGTGCGAGGATGCCTCGTGCGCACCCGGATCACCGTCGTCATGGCCGCCCTCGTGACCCTCGTCACCCTCGCCTCGGCGGGCTGTGCGGGCGCGGGCGGCGAGACCGCGCTGGCGGGTGGTGCCACCGCGCACGCCGACGGGTCCGCCGCTGCGGCTCCCCGGCCGCTCCCGACGACCGGCATCCCCGACTACCAGCTCGGGGGCGGGTACGCCCCGCCCGCCGGCGTCACCGTCGTCGCACGGGACAGCACCGAGCGACCGGCAGCCGACACGTACGGCATCTGCTACGTCAACGGCTTCCAGACCCAGCCCGGTGACCGCGGTTCCTGGCTGTCCGACCACCCGGGAGCGGTCCTCCGGGCGGCGGCCGGCACCCCCGTGCGCGATCCGGGGTGGCCGGACGAGATGCTGCTCGACACCCGGACGGCAGCGGCGCGCGCGACCATCACCGCGGTCCTCGGGCGGACGATCGCCCGGTGCGCGGACCGTGGGTTCGACGCCGTCGAGTTCGACAACCTCGACTCCTGGACCCGGTCCGGCGGCAGGCTCACCCGCTCCGGCAACCTCGCGCTCGCCGCCGCGCTCGTCCGGGCGGCGCACGACGAGGGTCTGGCCGCCGCGCAGAAGAACACCCCGCAGCTCGGCACGGTCGGGCAGCAGCGCACCGGGTTCGACTTCGCGGTGGCCGAGGAGTGCGTGCAGTACGACGAGTGCGCCGCCTACACGGACGTGTACGGCGACCGCGTGGTGGACGTCGAGTACGCGGACACGCTGGAGCAGGACTGGTCGGACGTGTGTGCGATGCCGGACCGCCCACGCATGACGATCCTCCGCGACCGGGACCTCGTGCCGGCCGGCGACGACGGGTACGTCTTCGAGCACTGCTGAGCGTCGCGCCGCGGGCACCGATCGCACTCGGCGACGGGACACGCGCCTCCCGGTACGAGCGGTGTCGCCCGGCGCGGAGTCGGCGCGCTCCGGACCGCTACGCCGGCCAGGCGTCCCGCAGCGCGGCGGCCGCCTGGTCCGCCGACAGGCCGGCCTCGCGCGCAGCAGTCACGAGCGCGGCCGCCGCGGCGGTGACGCTCTCCGGCACCTCGGCCGGTCGCACCACGCGTGTGCCGGCGCCTCGCGCGGTGTGCACGAGCCCGGCCTCCTCGAGCAGCTGGTAGGCCTTGGCGACCGTGCCGGCTGCGAGCCCGAGCTCGGCGGCGAGCCCGCGGACGCTCGGCAGCCGCTCGCCGTCCACGAGGTAGCCGGCGGTGATCTGCGCGGCGAGCTGCGACCGCACCTGTTCGAAGGGCGGCACGCGGCCGCCGGCGTCGATCGCGACGAATCCCGACATGCGGTCCACCCTAGGAGCCGTACCGCTCGCCGACCGGGATCGCCACGGGCACGGTGTTGCCGGGCGGCGCGAGCGGGCACGCCCACGCCGGGTCGTACGCGCACGACGGGTTGTACGCGAAGTTGAAGTCGAGCACGAGCTCCCCGTCGACGCCGCCGAGGTCCGCGCCCTTGATGGTGTCGAGCAGGTAGCGGCCGCCGCCGTAGGTCCCGCCGGGCTTCCCGGCACCGGCGTCCTTCACCGGGACGAACAGCCCGCCCGCGTAGCCGCCGTGCGACCACACGTCGAGCGTGCCGACGCCGGGGACCTCCACGACGCCGAGGCGGTCGAAGTGCACGACGCCGTCGGTGCCGGTCTCGACGTCGAGCGACTGCGGGGCCGCCTCCTCGATGCGGAGCCGGAAGCGCCACGCGGGGTCGTAGTCGGGGACGGGGAGGGACGAGAACGCGGCTGCGTCCTCGGGGAGGAGCGGGCTCGCGGGGTGTCCGGCGAACATGGCGTCGCGACCCTCGCGCCACAGCGCGTGTGCGGCCTCGGGGGTCGCGGCGGCCCGCGCCCGCCGGTACAGGTCGAAGGTCCGACGCCGCCAGTCGACGGTGGCGAGGGTGCTTCGGACGCGGTCGGCGGTCTCCGTCTGGGTCACGTCGCCGAGCGTACGCCCGGCCGGTGACGCCGCTCCGGGCCTGGAGGCGCGGTCGCGGGGTCTGCTCGGGTCACGCCCGCCAGGTGGGCGCGAGGGCCCGCATCCGGAACGCCCGCCACTGCCAGATGACCCACATACCGGGCCAGAGCGCCACTCCGAGGAGCGCCGGCCGGGTCCGGTAGGTCAGCCGGTCGCGGAACAGCGTGCGCCCGCCCGGCAGCGCGGAGACGGCCATCCGGTGGCGCATGTCCATCCGGGCGAACAGCCCGCTCGTGCCGCCGCCGCGGTCGACCTGCACGGGGACGCCCTCGGTCTCGTGCAGGTCGATGTCGACGTGGCTCGAGCCGCTCGGGAGGACACCGAACGTCGACGCGCTGATCGGGTGCGGGTCGTGCGGTGTCCAGTGCTCGGGGAACCCGTCGGGGTCGAGCGACCGGTAGACCAGGAACGGCTTCGTGACGGCGACCATGACGGACGGCCGGAGGAGGGCGTCCCGGACGGCGTCCACGGGTGCGTCCAGTTCGATGCGGAGTCCGACGTGCATGGGGCGGACGCTACCCGGGCGTGCTGGGGTGCCGTCGCGCGGGCACGGGCGCGGGCACGGGCACGGGCGCGGGCACGGCACGGCGTCGGCGGCGGGAGGGCCACCGCCGGGACCGTCAGGCGTGCCGGGCGGAGCGGCGGCGCGACCCTTCCGCGCGGTCATGGCTGCGCAGACGTTCAGCGAGGGAGAGCCGGACGGTCGGCCACTCGGACTGGATGACCGAGAACACCACGGTGTCGCGGAGGCTGCCGTCGCGGCCGAGGGCGTGGTTCCGGAGCACCCCGTCCTGCTTGGCGCCGAGGCCCGCGATGGCGGCGCGGGACCGGGTGTTGTGCCAGTGCGTCCGGAACTCGACCGCGATGCACTGCCACACGTCGAAGGCGTGCGAGAGCATGAGCAGCTTCGCCTCGGTGTTGATGCCGGTGCGCTGGGCGGAGGCGCCGAGGAACGTCGCACCGATCTCGACCCGGCGGTTGTCCCGGTCGATGTCGAGGAACGTGGTGGCGCCGACGACCCGTCCGGTGGGGCGGTCCCGCACGGCGAACGGCACCATCCGACCGGCGGCCTGCTCGGCGAGTCGCCGGTCGACCTCCTCGTCGACCCCCGCTGGCGTGGGCACGCGGGTGTACCAGGCGCGCCAGAGGTCGCCGTCCGCGACGGCCGCCCGCAGGTCGTCCGCGTGCTCGTGCGACAGGGGCTCGAGCGTGACGCGGTCGCCGGTGAGGGTGGGCGCGGGGTCGGTCTCCATGGCAGTGGATCGTACCGGGCACACCGGACACGGCAGCTGCGCGGGACCGCTCGGAGCGTGCTCGGCCGAGGTCCCGCCGCGACTATCGTGTCGGCGTGCAGGAACGAGGACAGCAGCGGTACCAGGTGCGGTTCGGGTGGGGTGTCCCGGGAGCGGCGCGGGTCGCCGCCGATGCGCACCTGCTCGTGTGGGTGGACGTGCTCCCGGCGGCCGCCTTCCCCGACGACGTCCGCGCCGATGACGTCCGGCACGACGACGTCCGCCACCACGACGTCCACCGGGGTGTGCCGCTCGGGCAGCTGCCCGACGGGCCGGAGGTCGTGCTCGGTCACCTCGGCAACACCGCGGCGGTCGCCGGACGGGTGGCGCGCCTCCAGGCCGAGCGGGGCGACCGCTGCGTCGTCGCGGTGGTCGCGGCCGGCCACGTCGACGGACCCGTCGGCGGCGACGCGGCCGCCGAGGCGGGCGAGGCACCGGACGTCCGGACGGTCCCGGAGTTCGCCGTGGAGGACCTGCTCGGCGCCGGCGCGGTCGTCGACGCGCTCGTCGAGTCCGGCATCGACCACACGTCCCCGGAGGCCGCGGCGGCGTGCGCCGCCTGGACGGGCCTCCGTCGGGCGGCGAAGCACCTCGTCACGGCCTCCGAGTCCGCCGCCGTGCTCGGCGCCGAGCAGGTGCACGCGGCGCTCGCCGTGGGTCCCGACCTGGTCACGCTGCGACCGTCCACCGCACGGGCGTAGGGTCCCGGTCGGACGCCGTCGGACCGACGGCCGGAACGAGGAGGAAGTCATGCAGGCAGTGATCGGCGACACCGTCATCGCGGAGGCCCCGGAGGCGGACCTCATCCAGATCGAGGGCAACTGGTACTTCCCGCCGGCGAGCGTGAAGACCGAGCTGTTCAGCGAGAGCCCCACCCAGTACCACTGCCCGTGGAAGGGCGACACCCAGTACTGGACCGTGACGGTCGACGGGCAGGAGCACGTGGACAACGCCTGGTCCTACCCGGAGCCGATCCCGTCGTCGTTCGACCGCGTCGGCCAGGACTACAGCGGCTACGTGGCGTTCTGGAAGGACGTGCGGGTCTCCTAGGAGCCGCGCGGCTCAGCCCGTGACGGTGAGCACGATGAGCGCCACGTTGAGGGCGACGATCACCGTGGCGATGAGCCAGGCCACGACCCGGGTGCCGACGGCGTTGACGTCGGCACCCATCACGCTCCGCCGGGACGTGTAGGCGACGAGCGGCACGATCGCGAACGCGATGCCGAAGCTCAGCACGACCTGGCTGATGACGAGCAGCTGGGTGGCGTCGGCGTCGAGCGCGAGCAGGACGATCGCGGGGACGAGCGTGACGAGCCGCCGCACCACGAGCGGCACCCGCACGCGCAGCAGCCCGTGCATGATCTCCGCGCCGGCCATGCAGCCGACCGAGGTCGACGCCAGCCCCGACGCGAGCAGTCCGATCGCGAACAGCACCCCGACGACCGGACCGACGTTCTCGGCGATGGCCCGCTGGGCCCCGGGGATCGAGTCGGTGCCGTCGACGCCCTGCAGCGTGGCGGCGGCGAGGACGAGCATGCTGATGTTCACGCCGCCGGCCACGACCAGGGCCAGGCCGACGTCCCAGCGGGTGGCGACGAGGATCCGGTGCCGTTCGGGACCGGCCGGGACGTCCCCGTGCCGGTCGCGGGCCAGGGCGGAGTGCAGGTACACGGCGTGCGGCATGACGGTCGCGCCGAGCATCGAGGCGGCGAGCAGCACGGACCCGGAGTCGGCGAACCGGGGCGCGATGCCGGCGACGAGCTCGCCGGGGGACACCTGCGCGAACAGCAGCCCGGCGCAGAACCCGATCGTGAGGACCGCGAGCATCGCCGTGACGACCGCCTCGAAGGTCCGGGCGCCCCGGCGGTTCTGCAGCAGGAGGATCGCCATCGAGACGACGCCGGTGATCAGCCCGCCGGCGACGAGGGGCACGCCGAAGAGCAGGTGCAGGGCGAGTGCGCCGCCGATGACCTCGGCCACGTCGGTCGCCGCCGCGACCACCTCGGCCTGCGCCCAGAACAGCAGGCGCGGCGTGCGGCGCATCTTCAGGCCGAGCAGTTCCGGCAGCGACTTCCCGGTGACGATGCCGAGCTTCGCCGACAGGTACTGCACCACGACCGCGCTCGCGTTGGCGGCCACGAGCACCCAGAGCAGCAGGTACCCGTACCGGGCGCCGGCGGTGAGGTTCGCGGCGACGTTGCCCGGGTCGACGTAGGCGATGGCGGCGACGAAGGCCGGTCCGAGCAGTCCGAGCCCGGCGGCACGTCGACCGGGCGGGCGCTGGCTCACGACCGGGGCGGCGGTGTCCGTCATGCGGTCAGCATGCCAGAGAGTTCGGTGCACCGAATCCAGGGTTTCGGTGCCGCACCAGATCGGGCGGACCGCGGCCCGCTGCCGGACCCGCTGCCGGACCCGCTGCTCGCAGCTCGGTGTCGGTCAGACGCCTGCGCGGCGGGCCCGATGCGCCCGCACCTTCGCCCGGTTCCCGCAGCGCTGCATGGAGCACCAGCGTCGGGTGCCGCCGCGCGAGGAGTCGTAGAACACCAGGCCGCAGTCCGGCGCGGAGCACCGGCTGAGCCGCGCGGACCGGCCCTCGGCCTCGAGGTCGTCGAAGCCGACCTCGGTGAGCAGGGCGACGGCGTCGCGGGCGACGCTCGAGAGCGCCTGCGCGAGCCGGACGCGGTTCGCCCCGGCACGGCGTCGACCACCCGGGAGGCTCGGGGGCACGTCCGGCAGTGCGGCGAACAGGTTGACGGTGTCGATGTCGTCCGGCACGGGACGGGTGCGTCCCGTCCCGGCACGGAGGCCCGCGGCGACGGCGGTGCGCTCGCCCGCGGAGTCGGCGGCAGCGGGTGCCGCGGCGACGGCGAGGCGGGCGATCGCGGCCCGGAGCGCACGGGCGTCCTGCAGTTCGCGCGCGGTGGCGCCGACGTCGATCGGTTCGGTGTGCAGGCCGAGCCACTCGTCCAGGTCGGCCGGGGTCGCGAGCAGTTCACCGAGGTGCCCACGCGGACGGCGCCGGTCGGGGTCGTCGGTGAACCCGCCGGTGTGCGCGAAGTCGAGGGCAATGCGTCCCGCGTCGAAGAACCACGAGGACCCGGCATCGGTCCGGATGTCCTGCCCTGTTCGCATCCGCCCAGGCTAACGGGTGTGCGGCGCGCCTCCGAAACGATCTGCCGGGGCTGGGCTAGTCGTCTCCGTCATCCCGGGCAGGCGTCGCGTCCATGCGATGACGTTCCGCTCGTCGAACCGGCGCGAGCACCGGGCGCAGGCCAGCGGGCGCGTGGGGGTCCGGTACCGGAAGTGCTCGTGTCCGGCCGGGCAGTGCCCCACCCACGGCGCCAGTTCGCTCGCGATCGGTCCGTCGTGCAGCCGCGACCCGCTGTACCCGAGGGCACGGGCCGTCCGGCGCCACGAGGGCCCGTGGCCGGCGCGTGGCCCGCTCAGGGCGTGCGCGATCTCGTGCAGGAGGACCTGCTCGACGTCGTCGGGAGCGAAGCGGACGGCGAGATGCCGGCTCACGGTGATGCGGCGCCGGGCGAAGTCGCACTGGCCGGCTCGGGTCTTCGCGTTGTCGAACGCGAAGGTCCAGGAGCCGTCGGGCAGGTGGGCGCCCATCAGCTCGGCAGCCCGGGACCGGACGTGGTCGAGTGCGGTCACTGCTCCCCGAGCGGACCCTGGCCCTCGTCGGACCGGTCCTTCCGGGCGGACAGGCGGCCCCAGAGCGAGTCGCCCTCGGTCCGGGCGGCGTCGGGTGCACCGAGCACGCGGCGTCGGATCGGCGGGATCTGCTTCTCCGGTTCGGCCATGCGCGTCTGCGGTTCGCCCTCGGTGCGGACCGCGACCTCGCGGGCGGTCCGCGGTCGAGCGGCCTCCGGCTCCGGGGCGGGCTGCGCCATGGAGGCCCGGAGTGCGGCCTCGACGGCCGTGCGGAGCGCTTCGGTGCGCTCGGACGGTGCTCCGGCAGCGCGGAAGGCGTCGTACGCGCGGCTGAGGACGGCGCGTGCCTCCTCGAACCGGGAGAGCTCGTAGAGGGACCAGCCCTCGAGTTCGGCGGCGGCGCCCTCCAGCTCCGGCCACTCCTCTGTCGCGGCCGTGTCGCGCGCCATCGAGGCCTCGGTGGCGGCGCGCTCGTAGCGCCCGAGGTCGTGCAGGACGTGTGCGCGGCGGATGCGTGCGCCGACCTTGTCCTGGCGTTCCCCGGTGAACATCGTCAGCCGGAACACCTCCTCGGCCACGGTGAGCGACTCGTCCAGGCGGCCGAGCAGACGGAGCAGTTCGGCGCGCTCGGCGAGGGCGTCGGTGCTCCGGCTCTGGCCGAGGTCGCGCAGGCGGTCCTGCACGACCTGGACGTCGACGGCCGGGCGGAGGCTGATCGGTGCGAAGGTGCTGCCCGGGCTGACCCCGGCGGTCACCGGGGCGGCATGACGGGGCTCCCGGGCCTGGTCGGTCCGGTCGTGGTCTCGGCGTTCGTCGGGCGGGAGGGACATCACGGTCGAGGGTATCCGCGCGATCCCCTGAGGTCCCCGTGCCACGCGCACGGAACGCGCACGGCCCGCCCCGGATGCACCGGGACGGGCCGTGTCGGTCGGCGTCGAGCGGTCAGCGGGCCCCGGCGACGGCGGCGGCGATCGAGGCGCCGTAGGCGACGAAGAACGCGATGCCGGCGAGGACGGCGAGGACGATCGCCAGGACGCCCCACACCCGGCCGCGTCCCGTGGCGGTGGCGATGATGCCCTGCACGAGGGCCCAGAGCCCGATGACGAAGCCGATGCCCGCTACGACCAAGGCACTGCCGACGGCGCCCATCACGGCGGGGTCCGACATGAGCTCCTGCGACATCTGCTGCTGGTCGACGGTGCCGGAGCCGCCGCTGCGCATGAGCTCCCGGAACGACTCGCTCGCCCCGATGCCGCTGCCGAACAACCAGCCGCCGACGGCACCGAGCACGAGGGCCACGACCCCCAGGCCGAACGCCACGACCCCCAGGGTGCGCTTCCGCTTCACCGAGCCGTCGTGCGCCTGCCAGGCGGGAGCGGCGCCGTGCTGCTGGTCCCACTGCTGCGGCTGCCCGTACTGCGGCTGCCCGTGCTGCTGGTGCCCGTACTGGTCGCCGTGCTGCTGCTGCCCGTACTGCTGGTCGCCGTGCTGCTGCTGGCCCCACTGCGGCGCGGACTGCTGGCCGTACTGCTGCGTCGGCTGGTCCTCGTACCGCGGTGCCGAACCGTGCTCGGGCGTGATGCGCTCGCCGTAGCGCGGCTGGTCCTGCTCGCCGTGGCCCTGCGGGGCTGGGGTGCGATCGTCGTTGGTCATCGGCGGCCTCCTCGTGGTGTGCGGTCGCGCGCTGGCGCGGCGTGCCCCCATCCTGGCAGCGTCCGCACCGCGAGGGACGCCGTCCGCAGCCGCTGCTCAGGCGCCGAAGACGGACCGGTTCGGCTCGGGCGACCCGACGGCCGTGGTGTCGGTGACGATGGGCGCCCCCGCGATGAAGGACCGCAGCTCGTCGCCGTGCACGACCTTGCTCGGCAGCGGGTCGGAGGAGTACCGCCGCGGCATCTCCGCGATCGGCAGGGCACCGGGGGACCCGAGCAGCACGATGTTGCCGAACCGCCGGCCCTTGAGCATCCCGGTGTCCGCGACCACCGCGACGGACGGCAGCACCGACTGCAGCGTCGCTGCCTGCCCACGGGCGAAGGCCAGGCCGGCACCGTCGGCGACGTTCACCGCGACCATGCCGGTCGGGGACAGGAAGGAGGCGACCGAGCGGTAGAACTCCACGCTCGTCACGTGCGCGGGGGTGCGTGCGCCGCTGAAGACGTCGACGACGGCCAGGTCCACGGTGCCGCGGAGACCGGCCGGCAGCTTCTCGAGGACCTCGCGGGCGTCGCCGTACCGCACGCGGATCGAGGCGCCGCGGGGGAACGGCAGGGCGTCCCGCACGTGGTCGACCAGGTCCCGCTCGAGCTCGATGACCTGCTGCCGCGAACCCGGTCGGGTGACCGCGACGTACCGCGGCAGGGTCAATGCGCCGGCGCCGAGGTGCAGTGCGGTGACCGGCCCCGGCGGCAGGAGGTCGATCGCGTGCCCGATCCGCCGGATGTACTCGAACGCCAGGTGTGTCGGGTCCTCGAGGTCGACGTGTGACTGCGGCGTGCCGTCGACCACCAGGGTGAACGAGCCCGGCCGGTGCTTGTCCGGCTCGACCACCGCGTACCCAGCACCGACCCGGAACCCGTCGAACGCATCAGCCATGGGTCGATGGAACACCATCGCGGCCCGCGACCTCGCGGAGGTGCTGCGCGGTCCGCTCCGTGAGGAACGCGCACAGCCGGCCGACCGCCAGGACCTCGGTGGCCAGGGTCATCACCTGCTCCGCGGAGACCTGCGCGTCGGTCTCGCGGGCCTCGAACGTCACGGTCCACTCCGGCGAGCCGCCGATCTCACGCTTCAGGTAGACCTCGGTGCCGGACGTGCCCAGCCGGGCCACGATGAGCGCGGTGTCGATGAGGGAACCGTCCCACGACACGTCGATCGCCCGTGGGTCGGCAGCGTCGCCGGCGTCGTGCGCACGGAACTCCGCGATCCAGCTGGAGAGCTCCTCGCTCGAGAGACTGGGCATGCGACCAGGATACGAACCGCACGCGCGCCGGCCGACCGGTCGTCCGATGGACGCTGGCCGCCGCTGATCCATGCCTCTGCATGGACAGTCAGGAGACGCCGAGGTGCAGAACGTACCGTCCCGGTGTCCTCGGGCGACGAACGACGTGACCACCCCCACCCCCGGTCGTGTCCGTCGCCACGGTCGGCCCGACGCCGTCGACGCCCGCCCCGGTCCCACCGGAGCCCGTCCGCCGCCGTTCCCGACCGCTCCGGACGCAGCCCGACGACGAGCCCCGCCCTCGTCGCGGGCCTCCTCGCCGTGCCGCCGTCCGCCCCGCACCGCCGCACCACGTCCGGGCGTCCCGCGCCCGAAGGAGCCCGACCATGTCCACCGACACCCTCTCGATCCCCGTCCGACCCGGACGCGCCGGACATCCGGCGCGCGCGACCGCTCGCGCACGCCGCACGACGGAGCCGGGGCGGGCCTCCCGGCCGCTCGTCGAGGACCGCCAGAGCGCGCCGGTCTGGATGCGCGTCGTCGGCGGGGTCGTCCTGGCCGCCGGGCTCGCGCTGACGGCGGCGGTCCTCGCCTGGCCGGGGGACGCGCCCGAGTCGGCGCTCGTCGTCCCCGGGCTCGTCGCCGTCGTGGTCGGCGCACTCGCCCTCGCCGCCCGCGCCGGGTTCACCGTCACCGAGGACGCCGTCGTGCTGCACTTCCGGCCGCTCCCGCCCCGCCGGATCGCCAGACGGCGGATCACGAGGGTCCGGGTGACCGAGGCGGACGCCGCCACCTACGGCGGGGTCGGTCTCCGGATCGGGCGCCGCCGCCGGGCACTCGTGCTGACGCCGGGGCCCGGGGTGGAGATCACCGACGACGCGGGGCGGACGACCTTCGTGCGGAGCGACCGACCGTGCGACGCGGTCCGTGCACTCGGCGAGGGGGCCGCCGGCGGTGACCGCGCGGGGGAATGAGACCGGCCCGGCGGGGCTTATACACGCCGGACTCGATCTCGGTCAAGCCAGGACTGGACAGCGCACTCGTCCCCGACCTATGATGACAGTTCGCGCTCCCTGGCATCCGTGTCGTCATATTGCGGTCGACCGAGTTCCTCGAAGACGCCTCTCAGCAGGTGCTTCGCAGAACACGCCTGGTGATGCCGGTCCCGTATATGGCGGCGGGGCCCGCTCACCGATCATCCCACAGGCGGCTCCGGACCCGGAGCCTCACCGTACTCGTGTCGTGATCATCGGGTTGCGCCGAGCGATCAATCCACTCACCTACACACTGCTCGTCAGTGTCGGCCCGACGGGGCCTACCGGAGGTCAAACCCTTGGCTGCTGCGCCCAACGCATCCACCAACCCCAAGAACGGTCGCAACCACTCGCGACTCTCGTTCGCCAAGATCACGGACACCCTCACGGTTCCTGATCTGCTCGCCCTCCAGACGGAGAGCTTCGACTGGCTCGTCGGCAACGACGCATGGAAGGCCCGCCTCGCCGAAGGGCAGGAGCAGGGTCGCACCGACCTCGCGCTGCACTCCGGCCTCGAGGAGATCTTCGAGGAGATCTCCCCGATCGAGGACCTCGGCGAGACCATGCAGCTCTCGTTCACGTCGCCGGAGCTCGAGGACCCGAAGTACTCGATCGACGACTGCAAGGAGCGCGGCAAGACCTACGCCGCTCCGCTGTACGTCAACGCCGAGTTCATGAACCACATGACGGGTGAGATCAAGACGCAGACGGTCTTCATGGGCGACTTCCCGCTCATGACCGAGCGCGGCACGTTCATCATCAACGGCACCGAGCGTGTCGTCGTCTCGCAGCTCGTCCGCTCGCCGGGCGTGTACTTCGAGCGCGCCCAGGAGAAGACGTCCGACAAGGACATCTACTCCGCTCGCATCATCCCGTCGCGCGGTGCGTGGCTCGAGTTCGAGATCGACAAGCGCGACCAGGTGGGCGTGCGCATCGACCGCAAGCGCAAGCAGTCCGTGACCGTCTTCCTCAAGGCCCTCGGCTTGACGAGCGAAGAGATCATGGAGGAGTTCCAGGGCTTCGCGTCCATGGAGTCGACCCTCGAGAAGGACGCCGTCCTCACGAAGGAAGAGGCGCTCAAGGACATCTACCGGAAGCTCCGTCCGGGCGAGCAGGTCGCCGCCGAGGCCGCGCGTGCGCTCCTCGACAACTTCTACTTCAACCCGAAGCGCTACGACCTGGCCAAGGTCGGTCGGTACAAGCTCGACCGCAAGCTCGGCATCGACGCCCCGCTGTCCGACTCGGTGCTCACCGTCAAGGACATCGTCGCGACGATCAAGTACCTCGTGTCGCTGCACGCCGAGCGCACCACGATGGACGGCATCCGTGACGGCGAGCCGGTCCAGCTCCGCCTCGACGTGGACGACATCGACCACTTCGGCAACCGTCGTATCCGCGCGGTCGGCGAGCTCATCCAGAACCAGGTCCGCACGGGTCTGTCCCGCATGGAGCGCGTCGTCCGCGAGCGCATGACCACGCAGGACATCGAGGCCATCACGCCGCAGACGCTCATCAACGTGCGTCCCGTCGTCGCTGCGATCAAGGAGTTCTTCGGGACCAGCCAGCTGTCGCAGTTCATGGACCAGAACAACCCGCTCGCGGGCCTGACGCACAAGCGGCGTCTGTCGGCCCTCGGCCCGGGTGGTCTCTCCCGTGAGCGTGCCGGCGTCGAGGTCCGCGACGTCCACCCGTCGCACTACGGCCGCATGTGCCCGATCGAGACCCCGGAAGGCCCGAACATCGGCCTGATCGGTTCGCTCGCGTCCTTCGGTCGGATCAACTCCTTCGGCTTCATCGAGACCCCGTACCGCCGGGTCGTGAACGGTCAGGTCACCACGACCATCGACTACCTCACGGCTTCGGAAGAGGACGACTTCGTCGTCGCGCAGGCCAACGCCCCGCTGACCGACGACTTCCACTTCCAGGACGACAAGGTGCTCGTCCGCAAGAAGGGCGGGGAGGTCGAGCTCGTCGGCAAGGACGAGGTCGACTACATGGACGTCTCGCCGCGCCAGATGGTGTCGGTCGCGACCTCGCTCATCCCGTTCCTCGAGCACGACGACGCGAACCGCGCCCTCATGGGTGCGAACATGCAGCGCCAGGCCGTGCCGCTCCTCCGCTCCGAGTCGCCGCTCGTCGGCACCGGCATGGAGGGCTACACCGCCATCGACGCCGGTGACGTCGTCACCGCCGACAAGGCGGGCGTCGTCTCCGAGGTCTCGGCCGACGCCGTGACCCTGCAGCTCGACGAGGGCGGCACGCAGACCTACTACCTGCGCAAGTTCGACCGCTCGAACCAGGGCACCAGCTACAACCACCGCGTGATCGTCAGCGCCGGTGAGCGTGTGGAGCAGGGCGAGGTCATCGCCGACGGCCCCGCGACGGAGAACGGCGAGCTCGCGCTCGGCAAGAACCTCCTCGTCGCGTTCATGCCGTGGGAGGGCTACAACTACGAGGACGCGATGATCCTGTCGCAGAACCTCGTGAAGGACGACACGCTCTCCTCGATCCACATCGAGGAGTACGAGGTCGACGCCCGCGACACGAAGCTCGGGAAAGAGGAGATCACCCGCGACCTCCCGAACGTCAGCCCGGACCTCCTGGCCGACCTCGACGAGCGCGGCATCATCCGGATCGGTGCCGAGGTCCGCCCCGGCGACATCCTGGTCGGCAAGGTCACGCCGAAGGGCGAGACCGAGCTGAGCGCCGAGGAGCGCCTGCTCCGTGCCATCTTCAACGAGAAGTCGCGCGAAGTCCGCGACACCTCGCTCAAGGTGCCCCACGGTGAAGAGGGCACGATCATCGGCGTCAAGGTGTTCGACTCGCAGGACGGCGACGACGAGCTCGGCTCGGGCGTCAACCAGCGCGTGGTCGTCTACATCGCCCAGAAGCGCAAGATCACCGCGGGTGACAAGCTCGCCGGCCGCCACGGCAACAAGGGCGTCATCTCGACGATCCTGCCCGTGGAGGACATGCCGTTCCTCGCGGACGGCACCCCGGTCGACATCGTCCTCAACCCGCTCGGCGTCCCCGGCCGCATGAACTTCGGCCAGGTCCTCGAGATCCACCTCGGGTGGCTCGCGAAGCAGGGCTGGAACGTCGAGGGCATCCAGGAGTGGGCCTCCGCCCTGCCCGAGGCCGCGCACAGCGCAGCCCCCGGCACGAAGGTCGCCACCCCGGTGTTCGACGGTGCGTACGAGCGCGAGATCGAGGGCCTCCTCGACTCCACGCTCCCGAACCGTGACGGCGAGCGCCTGATCGGTTCCTCGGGCAAGGCGCAGCTCTTCGACGGTCGCTCCGGCGAGCCGTTCCCGGAGCCCGTCTCGGTCGGCTACATGTACATCCTGAAGCTGCACCACCTGGTCGACGACAAGATCCACGCCCGTTCGACCGGCCCGTACTCGATGATCACGCAGCAGCCGCTGGGTGGGAAGGCGCAGTTCGGTGGACAGCGCTTCGGTGAGATGGAGGTGTGGGCGCTCGAGGCATACGGTGCCGCGTACGCCCTCCAGGAGCTCCTGACGATCAAGTCCGACGACATCCTCGGCCGCGTGAAGGTCTACGAGGCGATCGTCAAGGGCGAGAACATCCAGGAGCCCGGCATCCCGGAGTCGTTCAAGGTCCTCATGAAGGAGATGCAGTCGCTCTGCCTGAACGTCGAGGTCCTCTCGGCGGACGGCCAGGCGGTCAGCCTCCGCGACACGGACGACGAGGTCTTCCGTGCCGCTGAAGAGCTCGGCATCAACATCTCCTCGCGGTTCGAGTCGTCGTCCGTCGACGACATCTGATCCCTCCCGTACCGAACACGTTTCGAACTCAGCAAGAGAGAAGAACATTGCTCGAAGCAACTTCCTTTGATGCCATTCGGATCGGTCTCGCGACCGCCGAGGACATCCGCCAGTGGTCGTACGGCGAGGTCAAGAAGCCGGAGACCATCAACTACCGCACCCTGAAGCCCGAGAAGGACGGTCTGTTCGGCGAGCAGATCTTCGGTCCCTCCCGCGACTGGGAGTGCGCCTGTGGCAAGTACAAGCGTGTCCGCTTCAAGGGCATCGTCTGCGAGCGCTGCGGCGTCGAGGTCACCAAGTCCTCGGTCCGTCGTGAGCGCATGGGCCACATCGAGCTCGCCGCGCCCGTCACGCACATCTGGTACTTCAAGGGCGTCCCGTCGCGCCTGGGCTACCTGCTGGACATGGCGCCGAAGGACCTCGAGAAGGTCATCTACTTCGCCGCGTACATGATCATCAGCATCGACGAGGAGGGCCGTCACGCCGACATGCCCGGCCTCGAGAACGAGATGCGCCTCGAGATCAAGAACCTCGAGAACCAGCGCGACTCAATCATCGCCGACCGTCTCAAGAAGCTCGAGGACGACCTCGCAGCCCTTGAGGAGGAGGGTGCCAAGGCCGACGTGAAGCGCCGGACCAAGGACACCGCCGAGAAGGAGATGTCCCAGGTCCGCAAGTCCTTCGACGAGGACATCACCCGCCTCGAGCGCGTGTGGGAGGACTTCCGCAACCTCAAGGTGGGCGACCTCAAGCCCGAGGACGCCGTCTTCCACGAGCTCCAGGACCGCTTCGGGATCTACTTCGACGCCTACATGGGCGCCGAGGCGATCAAGCTGCGGCTCGAGGCCTTCGACCTGGCCGCCGAGGCCGAGGCGCTGCGTCTGCAGATCGCCGAGGGCAAGGGCCAGAAGAAGATCCGCGCGATCAAGCGCCTGCGCGTCGTCAGCTCGTTCCTCGCCACCGGTAACTCGCCGGCCGCGATGGTGCTCGACGTCGTGCCGGTCATCCCGCCGGAGCTCCGCCCGATGGTGCAGCTCGACGGTGGCCGCTTCGCCACGTCGGACCTCAACGACCTCTACCGTCGTGTGATCAACCGCAACAACCGTCTCCGCCGCCTGCTCGACCTCGGTGCCCCCGAGATCATCGTGAACAACGAGAAGCGCATGCTGCAGGAAGCGGTCGACGCGCTGTTCGACAACGGTCGTCGTGGACGTCCGGTCACGGGTACCGGCAACCGCGCCCTGAAGTCCCTGAGCGACATGCTCAAGGGCAAGCAGGGTCGTTTCCGCCAGAACCTGCTCGGCAAGCGCGTCGACTACTCGGGCCGTTCGGTCATCATCGTCGGCCCGCAGCTCAAGCTCCACCAGTGCGGTCTGCCCAAGCAGATGGCGCTCGAGCTGTTCAAGCCGTTCGTCATCAAGCGCCTGATCGACCTGTCGCACGCGCAGAACATCAAGTCGGCCAAGCGCATGGTCGAGCGTTCGCGCGCCCAGGTGTGGGACGTGCTCGAGGAGATCATCCGCGAGCGCCCCGTGCTGCTGAACCGTGCGCCCACGCTGCACCGTCTCGGCATCCAGGCGTTCGAGCCGCAGCTCGTCGAGGGCAAGGCCATCCAGCTCCACCCGCTGGTCTGTGCTGCGTTCAACGCGGACTTCGACGGTGACCAGATGGCCGTGCACCTGCCGCTGTCGGTCGAGGCCCAGGCCGAGGCCCGCATCCTGATGCTCGCCTCGAACAACATCCTCAAGCCGTCCGACGGCCGTCCGGTGACCCTGCCCGCGCAGGACATGATCATCGGTCTGCACCACCTGACGACCGTCCGCGAGGGCGCCGTGGGTGAGGGCCGGGCGTTCTCCTCCGTCGCCGAGGCGATCCTCGCGAAGGACCAGAACACGCTGCACCTCAACGCGATGGTGAAGATCCGCATGACGGGTGTCCACTTCGCCGAGGGTGAGGCGCCGGAGGGCTACGAGGTCGGTCAGCCGATCCTCCTCGAGACCACCCTGGGCCGTGCGCTCTTCAACGAGACCCTGCCGGCGGACTACCCGTTCGTCCAGCGGGTCACCGACAAGGGCACGCTCTCCGCGATCGTCAACGACCTCGCCGAGCGCTACTCCAAGACCGAGACGGCCGCTGCGCTCGACCGGATCAAGGACGCCGGCTTCTACTGGGGCACCCGCTCCGGTGTGACCGTCGCCCTGTCGGACGTCGTGACGCCTCCTCGCAAGAAGGAGATCATCGCGGGCTACGAGGTCCAGGCCGCCAAGGTGCAGGGCGAGTTCGACAAGGGTCTGATCACCGACTCCGAGCGTCGCGCCGACCTGATCAAGATCTGGACCGAGGCCACGAACGAGATCGCGCAGGAGATGCGCGACAACTTCCCGGTCGACAACACCATCAACCGCATGGTGTCGTCCGGTGCTCGTGGTAACTGGCTGCAGGTGCGCAACATCGCCGGTATGCGTGGTCTGGTGAACAACCCGAAGGGCGAGATCATCGCCCGCCCGATCATCAACTCGTACCGCGAGGGCCTGACCGTGGCGGAGTACTTCATCGCCACGCACGGTGCTCGCAAGGGTCTGGCGGACACGGCACTCCGTACCGCTGACTCGGGCTACCTGACCCGTCGTCTCGTGGACGTGTCGCAGGACGTCATCATCCGTGAGGACGACTGCGGGACGACCCGTGGCCTCGAGCTGCCGATCGCGACGGTCGGTGCGGACGGCGGGCTCGTCCGCGACCCGCGCGTCGAGAACACCGTCTACTCGCGCACCCTCGCGACCGAGGCCGTCGACGCCTCGGGCACCGTGGTGGCCGAGGCCGGCGAGGACGTCGGTGACGTCCTCCTCGACAAGCTGCTCGCTGCCGGTGTCGAGAGCATCAAGGTGCGCTCGGTCCTGACCTGCGAGTCGGCCGTCGGTGTCTGCGCGCAGTGCTACGGCCGCTCGCTCGCCACGGGCAACCTGGTCGACATCGGTGAGGCGGTCGGCATCATCGCCGCCCAGTCCATCGGTGAGCCCGGTACCCAGCTGACGATGCGTACCTTCCACACGGGTGGTTCGGCCTCGGCCGACGACATCACGCAGGGTCTGCCCCGCGTGACCGAGCTCTTCGAGGCCCGCACCCCGAAGGGCGCGTCCCCGATCGCCGAGGCCCCCGGCCGCGCCACGATCGAGGACACGGACAAGGGCCGTCGGATCATCCTCACGCCGGACAACGGCGACGAGCCGTTCATCTACCCGGTGCTCAAGCGTGCGACCCTCCTCATCGAGGACGGGCAGCACGTCGAGCTCGGCGAGCAGTTCATCGCCGGCACCGTCGACCCGAAGGAAGTCCTCCGGGTCAAGGGTGTCCGTGAGGTCCAGAAGCACCTGGTCAACGGCGTGCAGGACGTGTACGGCTCGCAGGGTGTGCCGATCCACGACAAGCACATCGAGGTCATCGTCCGCCAGATGCTCCGCAAGGTCACCGTCGTCGACCACGCCGACACCGACCTGCTGCCGGGTGAGCTCGTCGACCGGTCGCGCTACAACGCGATCAACCGGGCGGCGCTGCAGGAGGGTCGCAAGACCGCCTCGGCTCGCCAGGAGGTCATGGGCATCACGAAGGCGTCCCTCGCGACCGAGTCGTGGCTGTCCGCCGCGTCCTTCCAGGAGACCACCCGCGTCCTGACGCAGGCGGCCATGGAGGGCAAGCAGGACCAGCTCGTCGGCCTCAAGGAGAACGTCATCATCGGGAAGCTCATCCCCGCCGGGACGGGCCTCAGCCGGTACCGCGACGTGGACGTGAACGCGACGGAGGAAGCGAAGGCGGAGCGGTACCCGAACCGCATCTTCGCGGACGACTCGTCGTTCTCGGACGCCGACCTGAGCTTCGTCGACTTCGACAGCTTCTCGTCGGACGACTTCACGCCGGGTACGTACAACTGAACCGAGTGACCCCCAGGAAGGGCCCCGCATCCGTCAGGATGCGGGGCCCTTCCCCGTAGTGGGCCGGGTCCGTAGCGGGCGAAGCCCGTGGTAGGCGGAGCCCGACGGGAGGCCCGGAGCGGCCCCGTCACGGGCCTCCCGGCCTGCCGTCTGGATTCCTAGACGGGGCGGTCGGCGCCGCTGTCGCGGCCACCCGGTCCGCGCCCGCGCTCGTCGGCGAGCGAGTACAGGCTGAGGACGTTGCCGTCCGGGTCGCGGACGTCGAACCAGTCGACCGCACCGTCGACGCACTCGACCGGACCCACGTCGATGCCGAGCGCGGCGATCCGGGCGTGCTGGGCGGCCACGTCGTCGACGCCGAAGCGGACGGTCGCCGGGTTCTCGTCGGCATCCGGGTCCTCGAGGAGTTGGATCCAGATCCCGCCGACCTCGTACTCGGCGACGCCCTCGGTCGGTTCGAGGTCCGGCTCGAGTCGTTCGAACACCGCGCCGTACCAGAGGCAGGACGCCTCGAGGTCGGTGACGGGCAGCCCCACGGTCACGCTCGTGATGTCCATGCCTCATCATGGTCCCTGCTCACCGGGTGCGTCGAGGGGTCGCGACCTCCCCGCCACAGCCGGTTCCGCGCGCCGACCGTCCACAGGAGGATCCGGTCGGGAACGCGAGGCGATCGGTTGGGCTGATGATGTCGGTCATGCGCGTTCGCCGTCACCTCGATACCCGTCGGTACCCCTGTTCTGGGTCCAGCAACAACTCCTCCGCCCCCTCCTTCTGGGACTGCTCCGGGAGCGTGCCCGGACGTACCGTGGACGAGCGTCGTACCCCTGGCGGCGCGCATCGAACCACGCCGCTTCGGCGCGCCCGGCAACAAGGAGGTACAGGGCTCATGGCAACCCTGTCCGAGATCCTCATCCTCAACGGTGCGCTCCCCATCGAGTACCTCGACGCCATGACCGGCCACGAGGACGTCGACGAGCAGGCGATCCGCTCCCTGGTCGAACAGGGCGTCGTGAGCGAGGCGCAGTACATCACCGCGCGCGCCGCCTCGCACAACTCGAAGACCGTCCCGCTGACCGACTACCCGGTCGACGGCACCGCGGTCTCGGTGCTGCCCGCACCGCTCTGCCGCCGGCACTCGGTCCTCGGGATCGGGTTCGAGGGGGAGACCCTCGTGCTCGCCATGGTGAACCCGGCGAACGTCCTGGCGATCGACGACGCCCGCGCGGCCTCCGGTCGCCCGATCAAGCCCCTGCAGGTCGACGAGCGCGACCTGCTCGCCGCGTTCGACCGGTACCTCCGTGCCGACGACGAGCTCAACGACCTCACCTCCTCGCTCGAGGAAGAAGCCTCGCGCTCGAACGAGCAGCAGGCGGACATCGGCGACGGCTCCCTGGACGACGTGCCGATCGTGCGCTTCGTGAACCTGCTCGTGTCCCAGGCGATCCAGGACCACGCGTCCGACATCCACATCGAGCCCGGCGAGCACGAGGTCCGGGTCCGCTACCGCATCGACGGCGTGCTGCACGAGATGACGCCGGCGCCGAAGAACATCCAGAACGGCGTCATCAGCCGGCTCAAGATCATGAGCGACATCGACATCGCCGAGCGGCGGAAGCCGCAGGACGGACGTATGTCCGTGCGGCACGGTGGTCGGCAGATCGACCTGCGCGTGGCGACCCTGCCGACCGTGTGGGGCGAGAAGGTCGTCATGCGGATCCTCGACAACACGAACACGTCGTTGACCCTCAAGGACCTCAACCTGCTCGACCGCAACGCGGCGGCGTACCAGAAGTCCTACTCGAAGCCGTACGGCATGATCCTGGTCACCGGCCCGACCGGATCCGGCAAGTCCACGACGCTGTACACGACGCTCAACGCGGTCGCGAAGCCGGAGATCAACGTCATCACGGTCGAGGACCCGGTCGAGTACCGGATGGCCGGCGTCAACCAGGTGCAGGTCAACCCGAAGGCCGGTCTGACGTTCGCGTCCGCACTCCGGAGCATCCTCCGGTCCGACCCGGACGTCGTGCTCCTCGGTGAGATCCGCGACCACGAGACCGCGCAGATCGCGATCGAGGCGTCCCTCACCGGCCACCTCGTGCTCTCCACCCTGCACACGAACGACGCTCCCTCGGCCGTCACCCGCCTCACCGAGATGGACATCGAACCGTTCCTCGTCGGGTCCGCCCTCGACTGCGTCGTCGCCCAACGCCTCGCACGCAAGCTCTGCGACCGCTGCAAGGTGCCCGCCGTGTACGAGGCCGAGCAGCTGCACGCCCTCGGGTTCCTCGACGCACCCGACGCCGCCGTGCCGGACTTCTTCGCCCCCCTCGGCTGCTCCGTGTGCTCGAACACCGGGTACCGCGGGCGCATCGCACTGCACGAGGTGATGACCGTGACCGAGGAGATCGAGCGGCTCGCCGTCGCCCGTGCCTCGAGCGCGGAGATCGGCCGTGTCGCCCAGCAGCAGGGCATGCTCACCCTCCGGATGGACGGGTGGGAGAAGGTCAAGCTCGGACTCACGAGCGTCGACGAGATCCTGCGCGTGGTCGCGTAGCCCTGGAGGACGAGCAGATGACCGAGTCCGTCTACGACGTGACGCCCGCCAGCGACGAGCCCGTGGCCGGCTGGCACCCCGGGACGCCCGGCATGCCCGGGGTCGAGGTCGGCGGTCGCCGAGCCGCACGCCTCGCGCAGGCCGCGGAGGCGGCACCGACCTCGTACCCGCCCGCCGCGGCACCCGTGTCGTCGGCGGCCGTCTACGACCTCGGCGACGACCTGGCCGCGTGGTCCGCGCCGGTCGGGCAGCCCGTCGCCGTCCCCGTCGCGCAGCCGCAGGCCGTGCCGGCGACCCCGCCGGCCGCGGTCCCGCCGTCGACCGCCAGCTACGGCTACGACCCGTACCAGGCGACCGAGCGGTTGCCGGTGGCGCCCGCGGCCGCGACCACGAGCCTCCCGAGCGTCGCGTCGCACGCGCCGACCCAGGTGGTCACGCCGACCGGCAGCCCCGAGATCAACTTCACCCGCCACGCGCGCGAGGTGGCCGACTCCGACCTCATCACCGCCCTCGCGCAGGTCGTCTACCAGGGCGCATCCGACCTGCACGTGACCGCGGACGCCCCGCCGACCGTGCGGGTCGACGGGTCGCTCCGACCCGCCGTGCCGGGAGGCCCGTGGGCCCGCAACAAGGTCATCGCCGCGCTCAAGACGCTCCTGTCGGGCGACCAGGCGGCGCAGTTCGACCAGGAGCAGGAACTCGACTTCGCGTACTCGCTGTCGCCGGAGTACCGCTTCCGCGTGAACTTCTACCAGCAGCGCGGCAACTGGGGAGCGGCCTTCCGCATCATCCCCACGAAGATCAAGACGCTCAAGCAGCTCGGCATCCCCGAGCACGTCGGGGAGTTCTCCAAGCTGTCCCGCGGGCTCGTCCTCGTCACCGGGCCGACCGGCTCCGGCAAGTCGACGACCCTCGCCGCGCTCATCGACCTCGTCAACGAGACCCGTGCCGACCACATCGTCACGGTCGAGGACCCGATCGAGTTCATGCACGAGCACAAGAAGGCGATCATCAACCAGCGGGAGGTCGGGGCGGACACCCACTCCTTCGCCCGTGCGCTCAAGCACGTCCTCCGCCAGGACCCGGACGTCATCCTCATCGGCGAACTTCGCGACCTCGAGACGATCTCGGTCGCGCTGACCGCCGCCGAGACCGGCCACCTCGTCTTCGCGACCCTGCACACGCAGAGCGCTCCCGGCACGATCGACCGCGTCATCGACGTCTTCCCGCCGCACCAGCAGGGGCAGATCCGCACGCAGCTCGCGGCGACGCTCGAAGGTGTCGTCTGCCAGACCCTCGTCCCGAAGGCGAACGGCGCCGGGCGCATCGTGTCCACCGAGATCATGAAGACCACCCCCGCCATCGGCAACCTCATCCGCGAGGGCAAGACGTACCAGATCACCTCGGCCATGCAGGCCGGGCGGGACGCGGGCATGCACACCATGGACCAGGACCTGGCCGAACTGGTCAACGTGGGCACCATCACCCGCAAGGCGGCGCTCGAGAAGGTCCACGACCTCGAGGGCTTCGAACGGCTGGTGCAGCGCGTCGAGTCGCCGTCCGAAGAGTCCGCTTCGGCGATCGCCGCGAGCGGGATCGACTTCGGCGACAAGTTCTCGGGAGGTTACTGATGTCCCTCGCATTCGACTACCGGGGCCGTGACGGCGCAGGCAAGGTCGTCAAGGGCAAGCTCGACGCCGCCAGTGAGGGTGCAGCGGTCGCCCGACTCCGCCTCATGGGGATCTCTCCGATCTCGCTCGCGGAGGCGAAGGCCGGCACTGGTCTGCAGACCGAGATCAAGATCCCCGGCTTCGAGAAGCACGCCGGGCTGAAGGACCTGTCGATCATGGCCAGGCAGGCGTCGACGATGCTCTCGTCCGGGCTGTCGCTCCTGCGAGCGCTGACGATCCTCGCCGACCAGACCGAGAACAAGAAGCTCAAGGACATCCTCGGCAAGGTGCGCGACGAGGTCGAGCAGGGCGTCTCCTTCTCCGACGCCGTCGGGAAGTACCCGGTGGACTTCCCACCGATCATGATCAACATGATCCGGGCGGGCGAGACCGGCGGCTTCCTCGACAAGGCGATGGACTCGATCGCGACGAACTTCGAGAAAGAGCACAAGCTCCGCTCGACCATCAAGTCGGCGATGACCTACCCGACCGTCGTGCTGATCATGTCGCTGTTGAGCGTCGTCATCATGCTGATCTTCATCGTCCCGATCTTCCAGGACATGTTCTCGTCGCTCGGGGGGAAGCTCCCGCTCCCGACGATGATGCTCGTCTACGCATCGCACGCGATGGTGTGGGTCGGGCCGATCCTCGCCGTGGCGATCATCGTCGGGTGGGTCTGGTACCGCGCCAACAAGAACACCGACCGTGTCCGCGGGTTCCTCGACCCGATCCAACTGAAGCTCCCGGTGTTCGGCGTCCTCAGCAAGAAGATCGTCATCGCCCGTTTCGCCCGCAACTTCTCGAACATGATCGGCGCCGGCGTCCCCATCCTGCAGGCGCTGAAGATCGTCGGTGAAGTCTCCAACAACATCGTGGTCGAACGGGCCCTGGGCCGTGTCGCGGAATCGGTGCGGAAGGGTGAATCCATTTCCGAACCCCTCGGCAAGGAGACGGTCTTCCCGCAGATGGTGTCACAGATGATCGCCGTCGGTGAAGACGCGGGTTCCATGGAGATCATGCTCGAGAAGATCGCGGTGTTCTACGACGCTGAAGTGGAATCGACGACCGAAGCGCTGACGTCATTGATCGAACCGTTGCTCATCGCATTCCTCGGCGTCGTCATCGGCGGAATGATCGTGGCGCTCTACCTGCCGATCTTCCAGATCACGTCCCTCATCCACTGACCACCGAACGGCTCCCTGCCCCGCACTCGAGGGGTGGCGGAGCCGTTTGCTGTGACCCACAGGTGGGGGTGAGCCGATGTGTTCCACCCCCGGTACTGGGGGCATTTCCCTGCGGTTTGGCCCCCGTTCTCGGGATTATGCGGCAATTCCGCCGTGAATACGCTCGACGGTGGCGGCAGAGCACAGCCCCGAACATTCCTCAATCAACTCCCGAAAGAGTGGAAACACCATGTACGCAGCACTCATGGGCAAGCTCAACGCTCGCCGCAAGGGGCTTCTCGAAGAGGGCGAGAAGGGCTTCACCCTGATCGAACTCCTCGTCGTCGTCATCATCATCGGCATCCTCGCCGCGATCGCCATCCCGGTGTACCTGGGCGTGCAGAAGAACGCGCAGGACTCGGCGACGCAGACCGACGTGACGAACGCGAAGATCGCGGTCGTCTCGGCGCAGACGAACCTCGGCAAGCTGCCGGGGGACGTTGCTGACTTCGACGCCACCGCGCGCGCAGCCAAGGTCGACAGCACCGGGACCCAGACCTGGACCGACGCCGGTGTGACCCGGTCCGCCAACACGTCGAAGCTCACCTACAAGGCCGGTGCGACCGCCGGCGCGTACTGCGTCGCGGGGAAGAGCTCGAACGACACCGTCTTCTTCGCGACCAACGAGGTCGGCACGACGAAGGTCGCCGGCACCACCACGTTGCCGACCACCTGCACCGCTCCGTAACGCACCACCCGCCGGTGTGGCCGTGGTGACGCATCGTCGCCACGGCCACACCGCTGTACGACCGAGACGAGAGGAGCCGCCATGTCCCGCATCCACGCCGCGCTGACCCGGCGGCTCGCCGCAGACTCCGGTTTCACCATCACCGAGGTCCTGGTCGCGATGATGGTGTTCGCCGTCATGTCGATCGGTCTCGCGTACGGCATCACGAACGCGCTACTGCTCACGCAGGAGAGCCGCTCCCGTCAGACCGCTCTCAACCTCGCGTCACAGGACCTCGACAAGCTCCGGTCACTGGCGAACCCCTTCGAGATCCGCTCGACGACCGGTGACACGGAGCAGCCCTTCACGGTGGGGCAGCAGGACTACACGTTGTCGCGGACGACGCAATGGGTCGACAGCGCCGGCCGGTCGAGCTCGTGTGGCACCGACGGCACGACGCTCGCGTACAAGAGCATCACGAGCACCGTCAGCTGGAAGAGCGGCCGGGGCAAGCCCCTGTCGGTCTCGCTCGACACGCTCATCGCGCCGAGTTCGCGCATCAACGCGGACGGCACCGGGGCCATCCTCGTCACGATCCGGAACGCGGCCGGCACCGGCGCAGCCGGAGTCCCCGTGACCATCACGGCGAACCCCGGCGGAGGTGGCGCCGCGGTCACCGCACCGGCGGTCACCGACGGTTCGGGATGCACGTACGCGCTGAAGGTCCAGCCAGGGACGTACACGGTCTCGGCTTCCACCCCTGGTGGGATCGACTCCAGCCAACAAGAAGTCGCGAAGAACCAGAACGTCTCGGTGTCCGCGGGGACCGACGCCGCGGTGACCTTCACCTACGACCAGGCGCACACGTTCCAGGTCGCGTACGGCACGAGCTACCCAGGTGGTACGGCGAAGCTGCCGACGAACCTCACGACGACGCTCTACAACGGCGTCGGCGGTAGCTCGTTCTTCGCCGGGACCCCGACGACGATCAAGGCTTTTCCCTACCAGGACGGCTACCAGGTCATGGCCGGTGCGTACGTCGATGCCGACGGTGGTGGCACCGCGACGTGCCTCAGCCCCAACCCCGGCAAGTGGACGACGGCGACGAACGGTGCGATCGGACAGGCGCCCGAGGCGGTCGACGCCGCAGCCGGCGTCGCGGATCCTCCCGGTAAGCGGGTCACGGTCCCCATGGGCATCGTCACCGTGCCGATCGACAGCGGCTACCCGTACATCACGGCGGTCAGTGACAGTGCGGCTCCCGACTTCGACCCCGGCTGCAACGCGCCGAGCCCGAAGACCCTGACGTTCTCGGGCCTCGCGGCCGGGAATGCCACCATCGCGCTGCCCTACGGCACCTGGTCGCTCTACGAGACGAAGGCACTGGGTTCGACCGCGTCCTCGAACAGCAAGAACCTCGTCCAGACGGCCTCGAGCAAGATCACCTACCCCAACGGTGGCGGTCAGACGAACAACGCCGGGTTCCTGGTCGTCAAGTGGGGCGACACCGTCACCCTGGATCCACGGAAGGTGCCGTGATGCTGCGGCAGGTACTCCGACGAGCGCGTCATGACGACCGCGGCATCAGCATGGCCGAGCTGTTGGTCGCGTCATCCGTCTCCGTGCTCATCCTCGCCACCCTCGGCGGGTTCTTCGTCGCGTCGATCCGAGGGAGCGCGTCGAACGCCAACACCGACACGAACCTTCGTCAGGCGACGAACAGCATCAACGCCATGTCCCGGTACCTACGCGCGGCGACGACCCGAGCGGTGCCCACGAGTCTGGTTCCGGACGCGGCAGTCGTGAAGGCGACGCCGACGGATCTCACGTTCTACGCGTACATCAACCTCATCGACGACGCGGACATCGCGAAGCGCACGGCGGAGAAGCCCGTGCTCGCGCGGTACTACGTCGACTCCGCATCCCGGCAACTCGTCCAGCAGTTGTCCGCCTGCAGTGCCGACGCCAACGGGTACTACTCGTGCCCGGCAGTGACCAGCACGACGCGCCTGGGCGGTCCGATCGCCTCACCGACGTCCGACGGCGTCGCACTGTTCACCTACCAGAACGCGGACAGCGGGAGTCTGGCACCGGTCGGTGGTCAGCTCAGCGCCTCAGACCGCGCCGCCGTCCGCTTCGTCACCGTCAACCTCGAACTCGGTTCGGCCACTCCAGGCGCAGGGAGCAACGCGCATCTGCAGAACACCGTCGGGCTGCTCAACCTCGGGCGGGCAGGGGCCATCTCGTGATGCGTCGGATCGTTGCCTTCTTCACGCGGGCACGGGACGCCCGCGGCGGGGACGACGCGGGCATGGCACTCGCGTCGGTCATCGGTCTCGGCGCCGTCCTGATGATCCTCGTCGCCACGATGGCCTCGGTCTCGGTGAGCGGCTCGGTGAAGTCCGCCGCAGACCGGAGCTGGAACCTCGCGATCCAAGCTGCGTACGCGGGACTCGCTGATTACCAGAGTCGCCTGACGGCCGACAACAGCTACGAGCTCGTCGGCAACGCGAGCGCGGCCTTCAGCGGTACGAGCGCGTTCTCGAAGGACTGGTCGGCGAACCCCGCATTCGCCACGTCCGGCTCGCGCTGGGCGGAGGTCGTCAACAGCGGCGGTCGCGCGCAGTTCCGCTACGAGGTCGACAACACCGACTACACGGCCGAGGGGGTCGTCCGCGTCCGCGTCACCGGCAAGGCGGGTGGTGTGACCCGCTCGATCGTGGCGGACCTCAAGGGCGACGGCTTCGTCGACTACCTGTACTTCACCGACTACGAGTCAAGCGATCCGTCGATCACCGGTGAGACGCAGGACGGCGACTCGTCGAAGCTGTGCATCCCGCAGCACTACAGCACGGACGGAAACCTGTACGACGCGAACAAGGCTTGCTCGCCGGTGCAGTTCACCAAGGACGACACGCTGACCGGGCCGGTGCGGACGAACGACACCTTCCTGCTCTGCGGCACGACGTTCACGTCCACGGTCCAGTCGACCGCGGGGGACGGTGTCTTCCGGACGCCGTTCACGAACGGCTCGACGGGCGACCGGAACTGCCGTGCGACCGCGACGTTCGGCGGCGGCGTGCCGAAGAACGTACAGTCCATCGATCCGCCGTCGACGATCGCGAACATGGGGCAGGAGGCCCGCACGGACGACCGCGTGAACGTCCCGCGTCCGGGGTGCCTGTACACGGGCCCCACTTCGTTCGTGTTCGCCGGCAACAGGGTGACCATCAAGTCGCCGCTCAGCCAGGCGACCCAGTACAAGCTCAACGGCTCCGGAAAGCCCCAGGCGGACCGCAGCGGTGACGTCCTCTGCGGGTCGCCCGCGGCACTGCGCAGCGCCAGCGGTGCCACCATCCCCGTGCTCGACGACAACCTCGCCTACGTGCAGACCGTGCCGACGGACCCACAGGACCCGAACTACACGAAGCCCGGCGACGAGCGCTCGGCCATCGGGACGATGTGCCAGGTCGGCCAGACGTACGGGAACGGACTCGGCTACCCGAAGCCGAACGAGTACGTCGGCAACGCCGGCGCGAACGGGCTCTACAACTGCCGCGCGGGCGACGCGTTCGTCGCCGGGACGGTGAACGGCAAGATGACCGTGGGCGCAGCGAACTTCCTGTACGTGACGTCGAACATCACGTACGCGACAGGGACGCAGAGTGTGCTCGGTCTCGTCGGACAGCGTGCGGTCACGGTCTACAACCCGATCTCGTGCAACAAGTACCAGACGACGCGCAGCAACAACCAGACCATCACACTGAAGACCTGTGACACCGCGACGTCGTCGACAGGACAACTGCAGTACGGGGCGGGGTCGAACATCACGATCAACGCGGCCATCGCCAGCAACACCGGGACGTTCCAGGTGCAGAACAACGCGTACGGACCGCGCATGGGCGACCTGACCGTGCTCGGGTCCATTGCGCAGAAGTTCCGCGGAACCGTCGGCGTCACCTACTCCACGACGGACTGGCGAGGTCAGAGCGTGTTCGACCACCAGACAGGCTTCACGAAAAACTACGGGTACGACAACCGCTTCCAGAGCATCGCGCCGCCGAAGTTCCTGCAGCCCGTGAGCACGAGCTACGGCATCACGACACAGGTCGAGGTGAACGCGGCATACCGTGCCGACGGCTCCTGTGCTCGGGCCAGCTCCGGAGACTGCCAATGACAGCGCTCTTCACCGGCTCCACCGCCGTGCTCGGACTGCTCATCGGGTCCTTCTTGAACGTCGTCGTGTACCGCGTACCCGCTGGCATGTCGGTCGCGCGGCCGGCGAGCGCGTGCCCCCGGTGCGGCCACGAGATCCGCGGGATCGACAACGTGCCGGTGCTCTCGTGGCTCGTCCTCCGGGGGCGCTGCCGTGACTGCAGCGCGCCCATCTCGGTCCGGTACCCAGCTGTCGAACTCACAACAGCGGTTCTCTTCGGCGTCGTCGCCCTCGCCTTCGCGCCGGCCGGCATCGGGAACGGTGCGGCGGTCGGTCGTGTCGCGGTCCTGTCCGCACTGCTCTACCTCATGGCGGCCAGCGTCGCCCTGGCCCTCATCGACCTCGACACACACCGCCTCCCGAACGCCATCGTCCTGCAGGCCTACGCGGTCCTGGCCGTCCTCCTGAGCGGAGCGTCGGTCCTCACGGGGGACTGGGGCGCCCTGGTGCGTGCTGTCGTCGGGCTCGCCGGTCTCGGCGGTGTCTACCTGGTGTTGGCACTCGCCGTCCCGGGCGGGATGGGCCTGGGCGACGTCAAGCTCGCCGGCGTCCTCGGGTTCGTCCTCGCGTACCTCGGATGGGGACCCCTCGCAGTGGGAGCTTCCGCGGCGTTCCTGCTCGGCGGTACGTTCTCGATCGTGCTCCTCCTGTCCGGCCGTGCCGGGCGACGGAGCGGGATCCCCTTCGGTCCCTGGATGCTCGCCGGCGCATGGACCGGCATCTTCCTCGGCCCCACGATCTGGGCTGCCTACCTCGGCGCCCTCGGACTCGGCTGATCGCCGCCAACCCAAAGGACGCGAAGCATGGGCAAGAGCATCGTCGGGCTGGACCTCGCCGCGAACACGATCCGCGCCGTCGAGGTCGCTGACGCCGACAAGGCGCGCCCCACGGTCGTGCGGTTCGCGGAGGTCCCCACGCCTCCGGACTCGATCCGCAAGGGTGAGGTGATCGAGCCGAACACCGTCGCGGGTGCGCTCCGACAGCTGTGGCACGTGGGGAAGTTCCGCACCAAGAACGTCGTGCTCGGCGTGGGGAACCAGCGTGTCCTCTCCCGTGATCTGACCATCCCCAAGTCGTCCCGCGAGCAGATCCGCGAGTCGCTCCCGTTCCAGGTCCAGGACATGTTGCCCGTGCCGGTCGGCGACGCGATCCTCGACTTCTACCCGGTCTCCGAAGCGGCCGGCGAGAACGGACCCGTGCTGCACGGGCTCCTCGTCGCCGCGATCAAGGACGCCGTGCTCGCGAACGTGAAGGCGGTTCAGCTCGCCGGTCTCAACCCGGCTGCCGTCGACCTCATCCCGTTCGCGTTGAGCCGGGTCGCGGTCACGCGTCAGCAGCTCGCCGGGACGGTTGCCATGGTGGAACTCGGGGCTGAGACGACGAGCGTCGTCGTGATCACCGACGGCGTGCCGCAGTTCGTCCGCATCATCCCGACAGGTGGCAACGACGTGACCAAGCTGCTCTCTGCGCGGTTCGAGATCGGGTGGGACGAAGCAGAGTCAATCAAGCGGCACTTCGGACTGGGTGGTACTGCCCGGACATCGGACGACGCCCGTGCCGTGGCGGTCATCACCGAGTCGTCGAGCGAGCTGTTCGCCAGCCTCCGCAACACCGTCAGCTACTTCGTGAACACCCGCCCGGGTCAGGCCGTCACGAAGATCCTGCTCGCCGGAGGCGGAGCGAAGATGCCCGGGTTCGCTTCCGCACTCAGCGACCACACCCGGATCCCCGTCGCGATGACCGACCCGTTCGCGGGTGTTGCTCGTGGCCGTTCCATCACGCCGGACGCGCTCGCCGCACGCGGCACCGCCGTCGCCGTCGCGTTCGGCCTCGCAGTCGGGAGCAAGGCAGCATGACCGGAACCGCGCAGTCCACCACCGCCGAGCCAGCCCGGGCCGGCATCTTCGGCATCGGGCGCCGATCCGGCTCCAGCGCCACATCGGACGTGAAGCCGCAGCAGAAGTCGCGGCCGGCCAAGAAGGTGCCGGGCGTGACGCCGGGGCGTGAACCCCGTGTCGACCTGCTGCCCGTCGAAGTGCACCTGGACCGCCGTGGGCGGGCGATCGCGCGCCGGATGTGGTTCGGAGCTGGCCTGGTCGCGGCGCTGGTCGTGCTCGGGACTGCGGCCGCAACCATCCAGAGCATGGGTGCCCGCTCCGACCTGGCCGCCGCGCAAGCGGAGACGGCATCGATCCAGCAGCAGCAGCAGCAGTACGGCGAGGTGCGGCGGGTCGAGCAGGACACGGCACTCGCCCGCGCAGGGCAGCAGGTCGGCGGTTCCACGGAGATCGATTGGCAGTCCACCCTGAGCACGGTGCAGCAGCTCCTCCCGCAGGGAGTCGTCATCACCGCGCTCAACATCGAGTCCTCGAGCCCGATGCAGAGCTTCGACCAGTCGACCGCACCCCTCCAGGGGCCGCGTGTCGCGACGCTGAACGTGACCGTCAGCAGCCCGTCGATCCCGTCCGTCCCCGATTGGACAGAACGACTGACGAACCTCACGGGCTACGTCGACTCGAACATCGACACGATCACCCGTGGCAGCGCGACCGGAGACGGCGCAGCAGCTGCAACCGGCACCTACCAGGCGTCCATCACACTGCACGTCGACAGCGAGGCGTACGACGGCAAGTACGCAGAGAAGAGCAAGTGACGTGAACCGGAACCGCCTCTCCCTCATCCTCGCGGCGCTCGCCGCCGCCGCGATCGCCGTCGGGGGTTTCTTCCTCGGCGTCCAGCCTCAGCTCGCATCCGCGGCAACGGACAACGCGCAACAGACACAGACCGAACGGACGAACGACAGCAGCCGAGCTGAACTGGACCGTCTCCGGAAGCAGTTCACGTCGCTCGAAGCGATGAAGGCCGAACTCGCGCAGCTCAGGGGCTCAGTGCCTGCCACCGCGAGCACGGATGCGTTCATCCGGTCGCTCGACGCCGTCGCCGTCACGAGCGGGGCGACCGTCGCATCGGTCTCGGTCGGTGAAGCGCAGGCCTACAACGCGCCCGCTGCCGACGCTTCCGCTGCCACCGAGCCGACGGCGGAGAGCAGTGCGTCCCCGTCGGCCGCGGCAGAACCTCCTGCCACTGCGAGTCCTGCGACACCGTCCGCACCGGCCGCGACGACGAACTCGCTGGTGACCTCGTCGAACTTCGCGGTGATCCCCGTCTCGATCAGCATCGAGGGGACGTACGACCAGGCTCTCGCCTTCACCGGAGGGGTGCAGGACGGCGAACGACTGTTCCTGATCACCACGGTGACGTCCTCGTCCTCGACGTCGCCGGAAGACGGCACCGCCGACGGTGCAGGACGGCAGTCCTGGACGCTCGGCGGCTTCGTCTACGTCCTCAGCGACACGGTCGCCGGGGCTGGGGACGCAGGGGGCACCAGTCCGTCGACCGCCCCGGCCACTCCCGTGGCCACACCGACGGCGGCTGCGGAGGGCTGACCCACCCCCACCGAACGCCCCCCGGAAGGGGTCCCGCCGCCACGCCGGACCCGCTTCCGCCGGGGCGTTCCGTGCCTATACCATGCTGCTCGGGCCTGCGCTCGCTCGCGGCTGCCCATCTCCCTCTCGGACGTCCCTCGGAACGGGCGTCCCTCGTCGTGCCCGGAGTCGCTCGTGTTGGTCGGTGTCGTGGAGTTCCTCGGCTGGTTCGGGGCCGGAACGGTCCTCGTCGGGTACGTCCTCTTCTCGCTCGGGAAGATCGCGAACGGCCCGGTGTACCAGCTGTTCAACCTGGTCGGTGGCGTCGCGATCGCGGTGAACGTGGCCGCGCACCACGCCGTCCCCTCGACGATCGTGAACAGCATCTGGGCGGCCGTGGCGGCAGTGGTCCTCGCACGTATGGTCGTCCGCCGCCGACGGGGCACGTCGGCCGGCGTGCAGCCGGCTCCGGAGCTGCACGCGGAACCCCCCACCACGACGGCAGTCCTGCCGGTGGTCGGCCCGGCCCTCCGCGACCACCAGCCGGAGGCGGACCACCGCTCCGATGCGGACCACCGCTCCGAGGTGGACCAGCGCTCCGAGGCGCACCAGCAGCCGGAGCCCGACCAGCCGGAGACCGGCCACCTGCCCGACGGGACCCTCGTCGAGGACGCGCCCACGGGCCTCCCGGCCGGCCGCACGACGGGAACGGACGCCACGAGCACGGACGCCACGGGCACGGACGCCACGAGCCTCGCCGCCACGGGCACCGACGCGCCCGCTCCGATGACGGAGACGGTGCCGGTCATCACGGCGACCATCGCCCTCGCGCTCGTCCAGGCGGCACACCAGCAGCACGCGGCCCAGCAGGAGGCCGCGCAGCAGCAGACCACGCAGCCGGAACCCGCCGACGCCCCGTAGCTGCCGGACCAGGACCGACGCGGAGCGCTACGATCGGCGCATGTCCCGGTGGTTGGTGGCGACGATGGCGTCGGTCCTCTTCATCGCGCTCGTCATCGCCGTGACGGGCTTCGAGGCCCTGCTCGCCGACGTCGAGGCGATCCGGCAGCCGGACGCCACCCCCTACCTCGGTCCGGCGATGGTCGTCGGCGCCGGTGTCGCCGTGTTCCTCGCGACCGCGATGGGCGCCCGCGAGGGGAACCCCGTCGTCACCGGACTCGTCGCCGCGGCGACGACGTACCTCGTCATGCTCGGCGTGGGCGCGGTCGGCTACGCCCTCGTCCGGTCCGACGCCGCGGAACTGCTCGTCTTCCCGGCGGGCTACGCCCTCAGTCCGTTCGTGGTCGGTGGGGTCGTCGTGGCGCTCGTCACGGTCGTCGGCGGCATCTCCGCGGTCCGGTGGCAGGGCTCCCGTCCACAGGGGCAGCAGTCGTCGCCGATCCGTCCACAGGACTGACGGGAGGCCCGGCCCGCGTCCGCCGCGTTCGGTACGATTCCGGGACGAGCTGAACGACGGCGCCTTGGGGGACTCATGACGGACGCACCTGACGACTCGCGGGGCTGGGAATCGGTGCCGGGGGCGGACACTCTCCGCGGCGACCGTGCGCTGCCCGCGGTGATGACCGCCGGCCCGACCGCGTCTGCCCCGGGGTACGCGGCCGGTCGACCTCGCCGCGGACTCCGGAAGGGTGCGGTGATCGGCATCGTCGCCGGAGCCGCAGCGCTCGTGCTCCTCGTGGTCGCGGGCGGCATCGGGTGGTCGGTCGGGTCGGACAGCCACTCCGCGGACCGCCCCGTGCAGGCGTTCCTGCAGGACGTCGAGGGCGGTCGCCTCACGGACGCGCTCGACGCCGCCGGCATCGACCGCGACGACGACGACGTCCTCCTCACCGACGCCGCCTACGCGCAGGCGAACGACAAGATCACCGCCCACCGGATCACCTCGGTCGACCAGGGCGACGACCGCGCGACCGTGCACGCGCTGCTGACCCAGGCCGGTCGGAGCGTGCCGGCCACGTTCGAACTCGAGCGCACCGGGACGGACTGGGGTGTGTTCCCCGTCTGGGAACTGCAGCCGCCGTCCCTCGGCTCGGTCGAGGTCGTCGTGCAGGGACCGACCGACAGCACCGTCCGGGTCGCCGGAGCGGAGGCGACGACCGGTGAGCTCGGCGCGGTCGCACTGCGGGCGTTCCCCGGCTCGTACGAGGTGTCGTCCGAGGGCGGCAAGTGGTTCGCCGCCGACGCCTCGACGGCCGCCGTGCGGGGGTTCGGGACGCCCGGGACCCCGGTCGTGCTCGCCACGACCCTGACGGACGCCGGCCAGCAGGCCGCGACGAAGGCCGTCGACTCCTGGGTGGACGGCTGCGTCGCGGCCCAGACGGCCACGCCCGACGGCTGCAGCTTCTACGCCTACGGGGAGAACCCGGCGAACACCTACACGAACCAGAAGTGGACACTCGACACCAGGCCGTCGGTCGGCGTCGGCGACTGGTCCTCGAGGGGATGGCTCGTCGAGACCCGCGCTCCGGGGTCGGCGACGTTCACCGCGGAGTTCACCGGGCCGAGCGGTCGTGGGACCGCGACGGCCGGGCCGATCGACGTCAACGCGTCCGGCTGGATCACCGGCTTCGGGGACGACGGCGCCACCTTCGTCCCGGCGGTCGCGAACGGCCAGACCGACTCCGGCTCCTGACCGCCCTCGTCCCGCGTCCCCGGGCGGTTCTCGCCCGGGGCGAACGGGCCGCCGTCGGGCCCACCGTGGATTGATTTCAGCGGGCGTGGCGGCTAGGCTCTCCCGGGTGTGCGCCTTCGGGCGCGCCCAGATCCTGCAGGCCTCCGGCCTCCTGATCACTCCATCCCCCATCTCCCTCCGCCGTCAGGCGGTGGTCCGCGTGGGATGAGGAAGCCGACGGACCGCGTCGGCCAGAGAGCACGAGCGAAGAACCAGGAGAACAGTTGCCTACCATCCAGCAGCTCGTTCGCAAGGGTCGTACGCCGAAGGTCGTCAAGACCAAGGCGCCCGCCCTGAAGGCGAACCCCCAGCAGCGTGGCGTGTGCACCCGCGTCTACACCACCACCCCGAAGAAGCCGAACTCGGCACTGCGCAAGGTCGCTCGTGTCAAGCTCTCGAACGGCACCGAGGTCACGGCCTACATCCCCGGTGAGGGCCACAACCTCCAGGAGCACTCGATGGTGCTCGTCCGCGGCGGTCGTGTGAAGGACCTCCCGGGTGTGCGCTACAAGATCATCCGTGGTGCCCTGGACACCCAGGCCGTCAAGAACCGTAAGCAGGCCCGCAGCCGCTACGGTGCGAAGAAGGGTTGAGTTAGATGCCTCGTAAGGGTCCCGCCCCGAAGCGCCCCGTCGTCGCCGATCCGGTCTACGGCGCCCCCGTCGTCAGCCAGCTCGTCAACAAGATCCTCCTCGACGGCAAGAAGGGCCTCGCCGAGCGCATCGTCTACGACGCACTCGAAGGGGTCTCCTCCAAGAACGGCCAGGACGCCGTCACGACGCTCAAGAAGGCGCTCGACAACGTCCGTCCGACCCTCGAGGTCCGCAGCCGCCGCGTCGGTGGCTCGACCTACCAGGTCCCGGTCGAGGTCAAGCCGCACCGTGCGAACACGCTCGCGCTGCGCTGGCTGACCTCGTACGCCAAGGCCCGTCGCGAGAAGACGATGACCGAGCGTCTCATGAACGAGATCCTCGACGCGTCGAACGGTCTCGGTGCCGCGGTCAAGCGCCGTGAGGACACCCACAAGATGGCCGAGTCGAACAAGGCCTTCGCGCACTACCGCTGGTAGTCATCCGGCACCGTCCGGGTGCCTCGGTCAACAGCCGCGGCACCCGGACGGCCGCCACCCTCTCCTACAACTCTCTCGGAGGAACCCTGTGGCACAGGACGTGCTCACCGACCTGAACAAGGTCCGCAACATCGGCATCATGGCGCACATCGACGCCGGCAAGACCACGACCACCGAGCGCATCCTGTTCTACACGGGCATCACGCACAAGATCGGTGAAGTCCACGACGGCGCAGCCACCATGGACTGGATGGCGCAGGAGCAGGAGCGCGGCATCACGATCACGTCGGCCGCGACGACGTGCTTCTGGGACAACAACCAGATCAACATCATCGACACCCCGGGTCACGTGGACTTCACGGTCGAGGTGGAGCGTTCGCTCCGCGTCCTCGACGGTGCGGTCGCCGTCTTCGACGGCAAGGAGGGCGTCGAGCCCCAGTCCGAGACCGTGTGGCGTCAGGCGGACAAGTACAACGTCCCGCGCATCTGCTTCGTCAACAAGATGGACAAGCTCGGTGCGGACTTCTACTTCACCGTCGACACGATCGTCAACCGCCTCGGTGCGGAGCCGCTCGTGCTCCAGCTCCCGATCGGTGCCGAGAACGACTTCGTCGGCGTCATCGACCTGATCGAGATGCACGCCAAGGTCTGGCCGGGCGATGCCAAGGGTGACGTCACCATGGGCGCCCAGTACGAGGTCCAGGAGATCCCCGCGGACCTCAAGGACCGTGCCGAGGAGTACCGCGCGAAGCTCGTCGAGCGTGTCGCGGAGACCGACGACGCACTGCTCGAGAAGTACTTCGGTGGCGAAGAGCTCTCCAAGGACGAGATCAAGGCCGCGATCCGCAAGCTGACGATCAACTCCGAGGTGTACCCGATCCTCTGCGGCTCGGCGTTCAAGAACCGTGGCGTGCAGCCGATGCTCGACGCGGTCATCGACTACCTGCCGTCGCCCCTCGACGTCCCGCCGATGATCGGCCACGACGTCAAGGACGAAGAGGTCGAGATCATCCGCAAGCCGGAGGCATCCGAGCCCTTCTCGGCGCTCGCGTTCAAGGTCGCGGTGCACCCGTTCTTCGGTCGCCTCACCTACGTCCGCGTGTACTCCGGTCACATCGACTCCGGTGCCCAGGTCATCAACTCGACCAAGGGCAAGAAGGAGCGCATCGGCAAGATCTTCCAGATGCACTCCAACAAGGAGAACCCGGTCGACTCGGTCACCGCCGGTCACATCTACGCGGTCATCGGCCTCAAGGACACGACCACGGGTGACACCCTGTGCGACCCGTCGAACCAGGTCGTCCTCGAGTCGATGACGTTCCCGGAGCCGGTCATCGAGGTCGCGATCGAGCCGAACACCAAGGCCGACCAGGAGAAGCTCTCCACCGCGATCCAGAAGCTCGCCGAAGAGGACCCGACGTTCCGCGTCGAGCTCAACGCCGAGACCGGTCAGACGACGATCAAGGGCATGGGCGAGCTCCACCTCGACATCCTCGTCGACCGCATGAAGCGCGAGTTCAAGGTCGAGGCGAACGTCGGCAAGCCGCAGGTGGCCTACCGCGAGACCCTGACCAAGGTCGTCGAGCGCTACGACTACACCCACAAGAAGCAGACCGGTGGTTCCGGTCAGTTCGCGAAGGTGCAGATCGCGCTCGAGCCGATGCCCGTCACCGCCGAGAAGGTGTACGAGTTCGAGAACGCCGTCACCGGTGGTCGCGTCCCGCGCGAGTACATCCCGTCGGTCGACGCCGGTATCCAGGACGCGATGCAGGTGGGCGTGCTCGCCGGCTTCCCGACCGTGGGTGTCAAGGCGATCCTCAAGGACGGCGCGGCGCACGAGGTCGACTCGTCCGAGATGGCGTTCAAGATCGCCGGTTCGATCGCGTACAAGGAAGCGGCCCGCAAGGCCGGTCCGGTGCTGCTCGAGCCGATCATGGCCGTCGAGGTCCGTACGCCCGAGGAGTACATGGGCGACGTCATCGGCGACCTGAACTCGCGTCGCGGTCAGATCTCCGAGATGACCGATGCGTCGGGCGTCAAGGTGGTCCGCGCGAGCGTCCCGCTGTCCGAGATGTTCGGGTACGTGGGCGACCTGCGCTCCAAGACCTCTGGTCGTGCTGTCTTCTCCATGGTGTTCGAGACCTACAACGAGGTCCCGCGCAACGTGGCGGACGAGATCATCCAGAAGAGCACCGGGGCCTGACGCTCCCGCGTCATCCCCAGGCGAGGGTGCCCGGCGACGGGCCCCTCGTCACCAAGTAAAGTAGAGACACACACACCGCGCGCCAACAGCGCAGGGCCGACCAAGGTCCTGCCGGGGGCGACGCATCCGAGTCCTGAGGAGGACCCACAGTGGCCAAGGCCAAGTTCGAGCGGACCAAGCCGCACGTCAACATCGGAACCATCGGTCACGTCGACCACGGCAAGACCACGCTCACGGCGGCGATCACCAAGGTTCTGCACGACCAGTACCCGGACCTCAACGAGGCCCGTGACTTCGCGCAGATCGACAACGCTCCCGAAGAGCGCCAGCGCGGCATCACGATCAACATCTCGCACGTCGAGTACCAGACCGACAAGCGCCACTACGCGCACGTCGACGCTCCTGGTCACGCCGACTACGTGAAGAACATGATCACCGGTGCGGCCCAGATGGACGGCGCGATCCTCGTGGTCGCCGCCACCGACGGTCCGATGCCCCAGACGCGTGAGCACGTCCTGCTCGCCCGTCAGGTCGGCGTCCCCTACATCGTCGTCGCCCTCAACAAGGCCGACATGGTGGACGACGAGGAGATCCTGGAGCTCGTCGAGCTCGAGGTCCGCGAGCTCCTCGGCTCGCAGGAGTTCGACGAGGACGCCCCCGTCGTGCAGGTCTCGGCGCTCAAGGCGCTCGAGGGCGACGAGAAGTGGGTCAAGTCCGTCCAGGACCTGATGTCCGCCGTCGACGAGAACGTCCCGGACCCGGTGCGCGCCACCGACCAGCCGTTCCTCATGCCGATCGAGGACGTCTTCACGATCACCGGTCGTGGAACCGTCGTCACCGGTCGTGTCGAGCGCGGTGAGCTCGACATCAACTCCGAGGTCGAGATCGTCGGCATCAAGGCGACCCAGAAGACCACGGTCACGGGCATCGAGATGTTCCGCAAGCTGCTGGACAAGGCAGTCGCCGGTGACAACACCGGTCTGCTCATCCGTGGCCTCAAGCGCGAGGACGTCGAGCGCGGCCAGGTCGTCGTGAAGCCGGGTTCGGTCACGCCGCACACCGAGTTCACCGCGAACGCGTACATCCTGAACAAGGAAGAGGGCGGTCGTCACAACCCGTTCTACGCGAACTACCGTCCGCAGTTCTACTTCCGCACCACGGACGTCACCGGCGTCATCACGCTGCCCGAGGGCACCGAGATGGTCATGCCCGGTGACACCGTCGCCATGACCGTCGAGCTGATCCAGCCGATCGCCATGGAGGAGGGCCTCCGCTTCGCCATCCGTGAGGGTGGTCGTACGGTCGGCGCCGGTACGGTCGAGAAGATCATCAAGTAACTCCGGTTGCTCCACGAGAGCGGGGTCGGGCCTTCGGGTCCGGCCCCGCTCTTCGTCGTCTGCGCACCGGGCGAGGCGGCAGAGGGCGCCCGTGGGGTACGTTCCTGCAGCGTCCGGCAGCGCCGAGGGTGTTGCATCGGGTCGTGACACGTCTGCGCCGTTCCTCGACCAAGGGTCGCGGGTACCACCGCGTCCGCAGCGGCAAGGGCTTCTCCTACCGCGACCCGTACGGCACCACGGTCTCCGACCCGGAGGTGCGTCAGCGGCTCGAGGACCTCGTCATCCCGCCCGCGTGGGACGACGTCTGGATCTCGCCGTACGAGAACGGCCACATCCTGGCCACCGGCATCGACGGTGCCGGTCGCCGGCAGTACATGTACCACCCGTCGTGGCGCGACCGGATGGACAAGATCAAGTACGACCGGGCCCTCGCGCTGGCCGAGTCGCTCCCGGCCGCCCGGCGGATGGTGACCCAGGACCTGCGCCGACCGGACCCGGACCGCCGTCGCGCACTGGCCGCAGCCTTCCGGATGCTCGACCAGGGCTCGCTCCGCGTCGGGTCGGAGCGGTACGCCACGGAGCACGGCAGCCACGGCCTGTCGACACTCCTCTGCTCGCATGCCCACATCTCCGGGGACGACATCGAGCTCGGCTTCCCCGGCAAGAGCCACCAGGCGTGGTCCTCGACGATCCACGACGCCGACCTCGCCCGTGTCCTGGTGGGGATGAAACGGCGGGGGGCGAACGCTCGGCTGCTCTCCTTCCGCGAGCGGCGGGGGGACGAGTGGCAACCGGTGACCGCGGAGGAGATCAACGCCTACGTGAAGGAGCGTGCCGGGGATGAGTTCACGGCGAAGGACTTCCGCACGTTGCACGGCACGGTCGCGGCCGCGGTCGACCTGGCCCAGACCGGTGTCCTGTCGAGTCAGGCGAAGCGCAAGAAGGCGATCTCGCACGCGGTGAAGGCCGCCAGCGAGGTCCTCGGCAACACGCCGACCGTCGCCCGCCAGAGCTACATCGACCCCCGGTTGCTCGATGCGTACGAGCACGGCGAGACCATCGACCCGGCCCGGTTGCACGCCGCCGAGTCCGAGGTCCGGGCCCTGCTCTACCGGCAGTGACGTGATCGGTCGCCCGCGGTTCCCGGATGACGTAGCGTTGGTCGTCGTGCCCGCCCACCCCACGAGGCACGGAAGGACCCATCAGTCGTGACCGACGAGTGCATCCACGGTTTCCCCATCGAGCTCTGCGACATCTGCTCCCCACGGCAGCGTGACCCGGAGACCATCACCAAGACCCCGACGCCACGACGCACGCGTGTGACGACGTCGTTGCGGTCCGCCCCGACGAACGCCAACGGGAAGGCCGTCGAGCCGACGTTGCCCGCCACCCGCGACTTCGCGGCGCTGCGTGCGCACCACGTCACGCACGTCGACAACCTCGCCTCGATCGTCGCCGAGGGCGCGATCCTCGCCGCCGACCGCGCGACGCCCTCCGTCGACGTCAGCTCCGCCGCCACCCGGGAGGCCCGTGGCGCGGCGCTCGCACCCGACGGTTCCAGCGTGGCCGGGCACGTGCCCTTCACGCTCTCGCCGGACGCGCGGCGGTGGGACGAACTCCGCTCCGGCGCGGAGGAGGACCGCTGGTCGGACGCGGCCAGGCGCACACGTGCGACGGAGTTCGTCGTCCTCGTCGTCCCGACCACCGCGTTCGGTGCGTCGGTGATCCTGGCGGACACGGACGCCGAGGACCCGGACGTCCGCTTCGCCGTCGGCCCGGAGGCGGCCACGAACCTCCTCCGGCGCACCGACATCACGGACCCGTCCATGCACGGGGTCGAGCTGCTCGCCGGCCCGCAGGTGCCGCTGTCGTCGGTCGCGCTCGTGGGCGTGCCGAACGACCGCGTCCGGCAGCAGGTGAAGGCCGTCTTCGCCGAACAGGGCGGACCGTCGCCCCGTGTCGCGGTGTTCCCGCCGTGGTTCGTGCCGCCGCTCCCCGAGGACTGACGCCGCTCGCGACGCTCATGCCACGCAGGACGCCCCGGTTCCCCGAGTGGGAGCCGGGGCGTCCTGCGTGCCGTGTGGTCAGGGACGTCGACGGGACCGGGCGTAGAGCACGATGCCGGCGACGACGGAGACGTTGAGCGACTCCACCCGGCTGTCGATCGGCACGGACACCGTCTGCGTCGCGAGGTCCTGCAGGACGTCCGACGCCCCGGTCTTCTCGGCGCCGAGCAGCAGGGCGACGTCCTCGTCGAGGTCCCCGAGCGACTCGGGGGAGAGGGAGCCGTCCATGTCGACGTCGACCACGCGGAGCCCGGACTCGCCGAGCCACCGGGCGACGCGCTCGCGGGTCTCGAGCAGGACCGGCACCGAGAACACGTGGCCGCGGCTGGCGCGCACGACACGACGGTCGGCGATCGTGGGGAGGTCGCTGTCGACGAGCACGACGCCCCGTGCACCGAGGCCGACGGCCGTGCGCACGATGGCACCGATGTTGCCGACGATCTTCACGCCGTCCAGGACGAGCACGTCCCCGGTGCCCTCGGCGAGGGCGGAGAAGCGGGCCGGTGCCGGGACGTTCGCGACGCCGAAGACCTTCGGACGCTTCTCGGAGCGGAACACCTTGGTCAGGACGGCCGGGTCGACGAGCCGTACCGGCACCCCGTGCTCGGTGCAGAGGGCGGCGAGGTCGGCGGGGAACTCCCGGCTCGAGTCGCCGTACACCTCGACGAAGCGGACGCCGGCGCGGAGGGCCTGCACGAGGGGCTCGAGGTCCTCGACGATCGCGGTGCGGACGGCGCCGCGCGCCGGCTTCGCGAGGTCGGCGAGACGCTGCACCGCGGGGTCGGACTGGTCGGTGAGCACTTCGGGTTCCGGCATGCGCGAAGGCTAGCAGCGGCGCGGGACGCCGCCCCGGGAGCGGCCGCCGACCGACCGTCCGGCGTGCGTCGATCCGACCGCTGCGGGCGGGCCTCCAGGCGGTGGGTCGGGACGCTGAGGAGCCCGGGACGACGGACCCGGGAGGCCTGGAGGGCCGTGTCCGACACGCCGCTGCGATCGCGACACGCCCGGGTTGCACCGACGCGGGGCCTATGGGAGACTTGTCCGGTTCCGAAATTCCGCGGGCGTTCGCGCCCGCAGGGTCACTGCTCTGGCAGTGCACAACCCCCTTGTGAAGCAGGGCTGGGTTGGGCCGCAGGCAGCAGAACACGATCGTCATCCTCGTGCACCACGGCGCAGCTGTGCCGGGTGTGGGTGACGACATGTCCGCGCGGGTGGCCCAGGCCCTCGCGCGGTTGACAGGAGAACAGCGGTCATCCCCTCCGGGCGGAGCCGGTGGTTCACGTAAACAGCCGGGCACGCGACAGCGGAGTCCCGGCGGCGTCAGGCGGCCTGCGGGTGCGCGGCGCAGAGAGGACAGGAAAACACATGGCGGGACAGAAGATCCGCATCCGGCTCAAGTCGTACGACCACGAGGTCATCGACACGTCGGCCCGGAAGATCGTCGACACGGTGACCCGTGCCGGTGCGACCGTGGTCGGCCCGGTGCCGCTCCCCACCGAGAAGAACGTGATCCCCGTGATCCGTTCTCCCCACAAGTACAAGGACTCGCGCGAGCACTTCGAGAAGCGCACGCACAAGCGGGTCATCGACATCGTCGACCCGACGCCGAAGGCCGTCGACTCGCTCATGCGACTCGACCTCCCGGCGGACGTCAACATCGAGATCAAGCTGTAAGGGGGCTGGAACTCATGGCGAACTCAACCAAGACCGTCAAGGGCCTCCTCGGCAAGAAGCTCGGGATGACCCAGGTGTGGGACGAGAACAACAAGTTCATCCCCGTCACCGTGATCGAGGTCGGCCCGAACGTGGTCACCCAGATCCGCAACGTCGAGCGCGACGGCTACGAGGCGATCCAGATCGCCGCGGGCCAGATCGACCCCCGCAAGGTGAACAAGCCGGCCGCTGGCCACTTCGAGGCCGCCGGGGTCACCCCGCGCCGCACGCTCACCGAGATCCGGACGAACGACTCCGCCGAGTACTCGCTCGGCCAGGAGCTCACGGTCGACCTGTTCGAAGCGGGCCAGAAGGTCGACGTCGTCGGCACCAGCAAGGGCAAGGGCTTCGCCGGTGTCATGAAGCGTCACAACTTCGCCGGTGTCTCCGCCTCGCACGGTTCGCACCGCAACCACCGCAAGCCCGGTTCGATCGGCGCCTCCTCGACCCCGTCGCGTGTCTTCAAGGGCATGCGCATGGCCGGTCGGATGGGTGGCGACCGCGTGACCGTCCTCAACCTCACGGTCCACGCCGTCGACGCCGAGAAGGGTCTGCTGCTCGTCAAGGGCGCCGTCCCCGGTGCTCGTGGCCGTTCCGTCTTCGTCCGCACCGCCGTGAAGGGTAAGTGATCATGGCCACCACGACCGCAACCACGATCGACGTCCTCGACGTCACGGGTGAGAAGTCCGGCACCGTCGAGCTCCCCGCAGCGATCTTCGACGTCGAGACCAACGTCCCGCTGATCCACCAGGTGGTCACCGCGCAGCTCGCCGCCGCGCGCCAGGGCACCCACAAGACCAAGAACCGTGGCGAAGTCCGCGGTGCCGGTCGCAAGCCGTTCAAGCAGAAGGGCACCGGCCGCTCCCGTCAGGGTTCTGTCCGCGCTCCGGAGCACACCGGTGGTGGCGTCGTCCACGGACCGACCCCCCGCGACTACTCGCAGCGCACCCCGAAGAAGATGATCGCCGCAGCCCTGCTCGGCTCGCTCTCGGACCGCGCCCGCGGTGGCCGCATCTCCGCTGTGGAGGGCTTCATCGCGGCCGAGACGCCGTCGACGAAGGTCGCCCGCACGCTGCTCGAGAAGGTCGCGCCCGTCAAGAACGTGCTCGTCGTGCTCGAGTCGGGCGACGAGCTCACGCTCAAGTCGATCCGCAACCTGCCGAACGTCCACGCGCTCTCGTACGGCCAGCTCAACGCCTACGACGTGCTCAAGGCCGACGCGCTCGTCTTCAGCAAGAGCGCACTCGACGCCTTCATCGCGTCGAAGACCGCGAAGGAGATCACCGCATGAGCGGCTTCAACAAGGACCCGCGCGACATCATCATCTCGCCGGTCGTGTCGGAGAAGAGCTACGGCCTCATCGACCAGGGCAAGTACACGTTCCTCGTGGACCCCCGTGCGAACAAGACCGAGATCAAGCTCGCGATCGAGAAGATCTTCGACGTCAAGGTCGCCGGCATCAACACGCTGAACCGTCCGGGCAAGACCCGCCGGACCAAGTTCGGGATCGGCAAGCGCAAGGACACCAAGCGCGCCATCGTGACGCTCAAGTCCGGTTCGATCGACATCTTCACGGCTGTCGGCTGAGGACCAGAGGGATAAATCATGGCTATTCGTAACTACAAGCCCACGACTCCCGGTCGTCGCGGCTCCTCGGTCGCCGACTTCGCCGAGATCACCCGTTCGACCCCGGAGAAGTCCCTGCTCCGTCCGCTGCCGAAGACCGGTGGCCGGAACAGCTCGGGTCGCATCACGACGCGTCACATCGGTGGTGGCCACAAGCGCCAGTACCGCGTGATCGACTTCCGTCGTGCCGACAAGGACGGCGTCGACGCGAAGGTCGCGCACATCGAGTACGACCCGAACCGCACGGCGCGAATCGCGCTCCTGCACTTCGTGGACGGCACCAAGCGCTACATCATCGCTCCGAACAAGCTCAAGCAGGGCGACGTCGTCGAGACGGGCCCCGGCGCTGACATCAAGCCGGGCAACAACCTGCCGCTGCGCAACATCCCCGTCGGTACCGTGATCCACGCGATCGAGCTCCGCCCCGGTGGCGGCGCGAAGATGGCCCGGTCCGCCGGTGCCTCGGTGCGTCTCGTCGCCAAGGACGGCCCCTACGCGCAGCTCCGCCTGCCGTCGGGTGAGGTCCGCAACGTCGACGCGCGCTGCCGCGCCACCATCGGCGAGGTCGGCAACGCCGAGCAGTCGAACATCAACTGGGGCAAGGCCGGCCGCATGCGCTGGAAGGGCGTCCGCCCGACCGTGCGTGGTGTCGCGATGAACCCGGTCGACCACCCGCACGGTGGTGGTGAGGGCAAGACGTCCGGTGGTCGTCACCCGGTCAGCCCCTGGGGCCAGGCCGAGGGTCGCACGCGCAAGCCCAACAAGCCGAGCGACAAGCTCATCGTCCGTCGCCGTAACGCCGGCAAGAAGCGCAAGTAGGAGTTCCGAAGATGCCACGCAGTCTGAAGAAGGGCCCCTTCGTCGACGAGCACCTGCTCCGCAAGGTCGTCACGCAGAACGAGGCCAACACCAAGAACGTGATCCGTACCTGGTCGCGTCGGTCGATGATCGTCCCGAACATGCTCGGTCACACCATCGCGGTGCACGACGGCCGCAAGCACATCCCGGTGTTCGTCACCGAGTCGATGGTCGGTCACAAGCTCGGCGAGTTCGCGCCGACCCGCACCTTCCGCGGCCACGTGAAGGACGACAAGAAGGGCCGTCGCCGCTGAGGCGGCGACGAAAGAGGAGGAACGAAATGGTGGAGTCGATCGCACGCGTGCGACACATCCGCGTCACGCCTCAGAAGGCCCGTCGCGTCATCCAGCTGATCCGCGGCAAGCAGGCCCACGAGGCGCTCGCCATCCTGAAGTTCGCCCCCCAGGGCGCTTCGGAGCCCGTGTACAAGCTGGTCGCCTCGGCGATCGCCAACGCACGTGTCAAGGCGGACTCGACGAACAGCTTCCTCGACGAGCGCGACCTCTACGTGAGCAGCGTCTACGTCGACGAGGGCACGACCCTGAAGCGGTTCCAGCCGCGCGCCCAGGGCCGCGCCTTCCGCATCAACAAGCGCACCAGCCACATCACGGTCGTCCTCGCGACGCCGGATGAGGCCGAGGCCGCCGCGACGAGCAAGAAGGCGAGCAAGTAATGGGCCAGAAGGTCAACCCGTACGGCTTCCGTCTCGGGATCACGACGGACCACATCTCCCACTGGTTCGCCGACAGCACGAAGAAGGGTCAGCGCTACGCCGACTTCGTGGCCGAGGACGTCAAGATCCGTCAGTTCCTGACGAAGACCCTCGACCGCGCGGGCGTCGCCCGCATCGAGCTGGAGCGCACCCGTGACCGCGTCCGCGTGGACATCCACACGGCGCGCCCGGGCATCGTCATCGGTCGCCGCGGCGCCGAGGCGGAGCGCATCCGGAGCGAGCTCGAGAAGCTCACCAAGAAGCAGATCCAGCTCAACATCCTCGAGGTCAAGAACCCCGAGACCGAGGCCCAGCTCGTCGCGCAGGGCATCGCCGAGCAGCTCTCCGCTCGTGTCGCGTTCCGTCGCGCCATGCGCAAGGGCCTGCAGGGTGCACAGCGCGCCGGCGCCAAGGGTGTCCGCATCCAGGTGTCGGGCCGCCTCGGCGGCGCGGAGATGTCGCGTTCGGAGTTCTACCGCGAAGGCCGTGTGCCCCTGCACACCCTCCGCGCGAACATCGACTACGGCTTCTACGAGGCCCGGACCACGTTCGGCCGCATCGGCGTGAAGGTCTGGATCTACAAGGGCGACATCACGAACAAGGAGCTCGCTCGCGAGCAGGCGAACCAGCGTTCGTCCCGCCCCGAGCGTCGTGGCGGCGACCGTCGTGGCGGCGGCCCCCGTGGCGACCGCAACGAGCGCGGTGGCGACCGTCGCGAGCAGCAGGCCCCGCAGGACGCGCCGGCCGGCGCAGGAGTTGAGGCGTAACCATGCTTATCCCCCGTCGAGTCAAGCACCGCAAGCAGCACCACCCGAAGCGTTCGGGCCAGGCGACCGGTGGCACCAAGGTCTCCTTCGGTGACTACGGTATCCAGGCGCTCACCCCGGCCTACGTGACCAACCGTCAGATCGAGTCCGCTCGTATCGCGATGACGCGTCACATCAAGCGTGGCGGCAAGGTGTGGATCAACATCTACCCGGACCGTCCGCTCACCAAGAAGCCGGCTGAGACCCGAATGGGTTCCGGTAAGGGTTCCCCCGAGTGGTGGATCGCGAACGTCAAGCCGGGTCGTGTGCTCTTCGAGCTCTCCGGCGTGAGCGACGAGATCGCCCGCGAGGCACTGACCCGTGCAATCCACAAGCTGCCCCTCAAGGCACGCATCATCAAGCGCGAGGAGGGCGACGCATAATGGCGATCGGTTCCAAGGAGCTCCGTCCCACTGAGCTCGACACCTTCGAGAACGAGCGTCTCGCTGACGAGCTGAAGAAGGCCAAGGAGGAGCTGTTCAACCTCCGCTTCCAGTCGGCCACCGGCCAGCTGGAGAGCCACGGCCGTCTCCGTGCCGTCAAGCGCGACATCGCGCGCATCTACACCGTGCTCCGCGAGCGCGAGCTCGGCATCCGTGCCACGCCCGCCCCCGTCGAGACCGCCCCGAAGGCCAAGAAGTCGTCGAAGAAGGCCGAGAAGCCGGCTGAGTCGACCGAGGCCGAGACCGCCGAGGAGAACTGATGGCGACCGAAGAGAAGGACTCCGCAGCCCTCACCCGCGGCTACCGGAAGACCCGTCGCGGCTACGTGACGAGCGACAAGATGGACAAGACGATCGTCGTCGAGGTCGAGGACCGCGTGAAGCACCCCCTCTACGGCAAGGTCATCCGTCGCACGTCGAAGGTCAAGGCCCACGACGAGCTCGGGACCGCCGGCATCGGCGACCTGGTCGTCATCAGCGAGACCCGTCCCCTCAGCGCCACCAAGCGCTGGCGCCTGGTCGAGATCCTCGAGAAGGCCAAGTAGGCCTCGGCCCGCTTCGGAATAGGAGACAGCAGTGATTCAGCAGGAATCCCGCCTGAAGGTCGCCGACAACACGGGTGCCAAGGAGATCTTGACCATCCGCGTGCTCGGTGGCTCGGGTCGTCGCTACGCCGGCCTCGGTGACGTCATCGTCGCCACGGTGAAGGACGCCATCCCCGGCGGCAACGTGAAGAAGGGTGACGTCGTCAAGGCGGTCATCGTTCGCACCAAGAAGGAGACCCGTCGTCCCGACGGCTCCTACATCAAGTTCGACGAGAACGCGGCAGTGATCCTCAAGGCTGACGGCGACCCGCGCGGTACCCGCATCTTCGGGCCGATCGGTCGCGAGCTCCGTGACAAGAAGTTCATGAAGATCATCTCGCTCGCGCCGGAGGTGCTGTAAGCCATGGCGAACATCAAGAAGGGTGACCTGGTCCAGGTCATCACGGGCGCCACGCAGGAGCGTGGCGGCGACCGCGGCAAGCAGGGCAAGGTCATCGAGGTCCGCGGCGACCGTCTGGTCGTCGAGGGCATCAACTTCGTGACCAAGCACGTCCGCGTCGGTCAGACCCAGCGCGGTTCGAAGACCGGTGGCATCGAGCAGCACGAAGCCCCGATCCACGTGTCGAACGTCGCGATCGTCGACCCGAAGACCAAGAAGCCGACCCGCGTCGGTTTCCGCAACGAACAGGTGGAGAAGGACGGCGTCACCAAGACCGTCCGCGTCCGCTACGCCAAGAAGTCTGGTGAGAAGCTCTGATGACCGACACGACTGCCGCGACTGCTGAGAAAGTTCAGCCGCGCCTCAAGCAGAAGTACCGCAACGAGATCAAGGCGGCGCTGACCGAGCAGTTCGGTTACGCGAACGTCAACCAGGTCCCCGGCCTGGTCAAGGTCGTCGTCAACACCGGCGTCGGCGAGGCCGCGCGCGACTCGAAGATCATCGAGGGGGCCATCAAGGACCTCACGGCGATCACGGGTCAGAAGCCGCAGGTCACGCTGGCCCGCAAGTCGATCGCGCAGTTCAAGCTGCGTGAGGGCCAGGCCATCGGCGCGCACGTCACCCTCCGCGGTGACCGCGCGTGGGAGTTCCTGGACCGCCTGCTGTCGCTGGCGCTCCCGCGCATCCGCGACTTCCGCGGCCTGAGCGACCGCCAGTTCGACGGCAACGGCAACTACACCTTCGGTCTCTCGGAGCAGAGCGTGTTCCACGAGATCGACCAGGACCGCATCGACCGCGTGCGTGGGTTCGACATCACCGTCGTGACCACCGCGAAGACGGACGACGAAGGCCGCGCGCTGCTCCGCCAGCTCGGCTTCCCGTTCCGTTCTGCCGAGCAGACGGTCTAAGCTACTCCGGGCGGTGCGGGCCGGAGGAGTTTCTCCTCCGGCCCGCTCGCACGAAGTCACACCGATCCTGGGGAACCGCCCTGGGATCACATCGATCGTCGAGGTCGGCACTCGTGGAACGGGTGTCGAAACCGGACGAAGGACGGAAACGCATCATGACGATGACCGATCCGGTCGCAGACATGCTGACCAGATTGCGGAACGCGAACTCGGCGCACCACGACGCCGTCTCGCTTCCAAGCTCCAAGCTCAAGCAGACCATCGCTGACATCCTCAAGCGCGAGGGTTACATCAGCGAGTGGAAGGTCGAGGACGCCCGCGTCGGGCAGACCCTGACCATCGACCTCAAGTACGGCCCCGATCGCGAGCGTTCGATCGCCGGCATCAAGCGCGTCTCGAAGCCGGGCCTCCGCGTCTACGCGAAGTCGACCGAGATCCCCCGGGTCCTCGGTGGCCTCGGCGTGGCGATCCTGTCGACCTCCTCGGGGCTCCTGACCGACCGCGAAGCCGAGCAGAAGGGCGTGGGTGGGGAAGTCCTCGCCTACGTTTGGTGATCGATCATGTCTCGTATCGGACGTCTCCCCATCGACATCCCGGCCGGCGCGACCGTCTCGGTCGACGGCCAGAACGTCGCCGTCAAGGGCCCGAAGGGCGAGCTCTCGCTCGTCATCGCTGAGCCCATCCAGGCGAAGGTCGAGGACAACCAGGTCCTCGTCAGCCGCCCGGACGACGAGCGTTCCTCCCGCGCGCTGCACGGCCTGACCCGCTCGCTCATCGCGAACCAGATCATCGGCGTCACCCAGGGCTACTCCAAGGGCCTCGAGGTCGTCGGGACCGGTTACCGCGTGGCCGCCAAGGGCAGCGACCTCGAGTTCGCGCTCGGGTACTCCCACCCCATCACGGTCAACCCGCCGGACGGCATCAGCTTCGCCGTCGAGGGCAACAACAAGGTCACCGTGAACGGCATCGACAAGCAGCTCGTCGGTGAGGTCGCGGCCAACATCCGCAAGCTGCGCAAGCCCGAGCCCTACAAGGGCAAGGGTGTCCGCTACGCCGGCGAGATCGTGCGCCGCAAGGCCGGAAAGTCAGGTAAGTGATCATGGCCATCGGAACTCGTACTCGAGGCAAGAGCAAGGCGGCTGCCAAGGCGCGTCGCCACAACCGTCTCCGGAAGAAGATCACCGGGACCGAGACCCGTCCCCGTCTCGCCGTCACCCGTTCGTCACGTCACGTGTTCGTCCAGGTCATCGACGACGCCAAGGGTCACACCCTCGCCAGCGCATCGACGATGGAGGCCGACCTCCGCTCGTTCGATGGCGACAAGACCGCCAAGGCCCGTCGCGTCGGCGAGCTCGTCGCCGAGCGCGCGAAGTCGGCTGGCGTCGAGGCCGTGGTCTTCGACCGCGGCGGTAGCAAGTACGCCGGTCGCGTCGCCGCGATCGCCGATGGTGCCCGTGAAGGAGGGCTGAACCTGTGAGCGACATCGCGAACACCAACGACGACGCCGAGGCCACGACCGAGGTCGAGACGACCGACGCCGAGACCACCGCGACCGAGGCGAAGGCCCCCGCGGCCAAGGAGCCCGACGTCCCGGTCGTCGAGCGTCCCGTCGAGACCGCTGCGGGTTCGGCATCGAACAACCGCGACTCCGTCGACAACCGTGGCCGTCGTGGTGGCGGCAGCGGTGGCGGGCGTGACCGTCAGCAGGGTGGCCGTGGCGGCAACGACCGCAACGGTCGCGGCGGCGACAGCCAGTTCCTCGAGCGCGTCGTCACCATCAACCGCGTCTCCAAGGTCGTCAAGGGTGGTCGTCGCTTCAGCTTCACCGCGCTCGTCGTCGTCGGTGACGGCAACGGTCTGGTGGGCGTCGGCTACGGCAAGGCCCGCGAGGTCCCGACCGCCATCTCGAAGGGCGTCGAGGAGGCGAAGAAGAACTTCTTCCGCGTCCCCCGCGTCGGCAACACGATCCCGCACCCGGTGCAGGGTGAGGCCGCCGCTGGCGTCGTCCTCCTGCGTCCGGCCGCTGCCGGTACCGGTGTCATCGCCGGTGGTCCGGTCCGCGCCGTGCTCGAGTGCGCCGGCATCCACGACGTCCTGAGCAAGTCGCTCGGTTCGTCGAACACCATCAACATCGTGCACGCGACCGTGACGGCGCTCAAGCAGCTCGAAGAGCCGCGTGCCGTCGCCAGCCGTCGTGGTCTGCCCGTCGACCACGTCGTCCCGGCCCGTCTGCTGCACGCCGAGGCGGCCGCTCGTACGGCTGCGAACGAGAAGGCAGGTGCGTGATGGCGATGCTGAAGATCACGCAGACGAAGTCCGTCATCAGCGAGAAGCAGTACCAGCGCGACACGCTCCGCAGCCTGGGTCTCAAGCGCATCGGCCGTACGGTCCTGCGTGAGGACAACTCCCAGAACCGCGGGTACATCGCGACGGTTGCGCACCTCGTGAAGGTCGAGGAGGTCGACGCATGAGCGACGAGAAGAACGAGCGCGTCCAGATCCTGAAGGTCCACCACCTTCGTCCGGCAGCGGGGTCCAAGAAGGACCGCACCCGCGTCGGCCGTGGTGAGGGCTCGAAGGGCAAGACCGCCGGCCGTGGCACCAAGGGCCAGAAGGCCCGGTACCAGGTCAAGGTCGGCTTCGAGGGTGGGCAGATGCCGCTGCACATGCGCACCCCGAAGCTCCGCGGGTTCAAGAACCCGTTCCGCGTCGAGTACCAGCCCGTGAACCTGGACAAGATCGCGGAGCTCTACCCGAACGGTGGCGACGTCACCGTCGCGGACCTGGTCGCCAAGGGCGCCGTCCGCAAGAACGAGAAGGTCAAGGTTCTCGGTCAGGGTGACATCAGCGTGGCGATCACCGTCACGGTCGACAAGGTCTCGGCATCCGCCGAGGAGAAGATCGTGGCGGCGGGCGGCACCGTCACCAAGTAGTCCCCGTCGGCGGCGGCCCGCGCATTGCGCGCGGGCCGCCGTTACGGTTTCCTTGATGGCAGGTCCGGAACACGGCGTCGTTCGACGTGCGTGCCGGACCACGGGGTCGGCGCTTCCGGCCACGGGCGACCTCGCCCGGCTCGACCGGTCAACCGGTCACAGAAGTTCGGAGTAACTCGTGTTCAGAGCGGTCGCGCGCATCATGCGCACCCCAGATCTTCGGAAGAAGATCGGTTTCACCCTCGCGATCATCGCGCTGTTCCGCCTCGGCTCGTACATCCCGGCACCGTTCGTGGACTACGCCAGCGTGCAGGCCTGCCTGGCGTCCGCGTCGTCGTCCGGTGGCCTGTACGACCTGATCAACCTGTTCTCCGGCGGCGCGCTCTTGAAGCTCTCGGTCTTCGCGCTCGGGATCATGCCGTACATCACGTCGTCGATCATCGTGCAGCTCCTGCGCGTGGTGATCCCGCACTTCGACTCCCTCTACAAGGAGGGTCAGTCCGGTCAGGCGAAGCTGACGCAGTACACGCGCTACCTCACCATCGCGCTGGGCGTGCTGCAGTCCACCACCCTGATCACCGTCGCTCGCTCGGGTGCCCTCTTCGGCACGAGCGCCTCGGCCTCCTGCACGTCGATCATCTCGAACGACAGCTGGTACGCGATCCTCCTGATGGTCATCACCCTGACCGCGGGCACCGGCCTGATCATGTGGATGGGCGAGCTCGTCACCGAGCGCGGCATCGGCAACGGCATGTCGCTGCTCATCTTCACCTCGATCGCCGCGCAGTTCCCGTCGGCGCTCTGGGCCATCGAGCAGTCGCAGTCCTTCGAGCTCTTCCTCTTCGTCATCCTGGTCGGCCTGGTCATCATGATGGCCGTCGTGTTCGTCGAGCAGTCGCAGCGGCGCATCCCGGTCCAGTACGCCAAGCGCATGGTCGGGCGCCGCACCTACGGCGGCAACAACACGTACATCCCGATCAAGGTGAACATGGCCGGCGTCGTGCCCGTCATCTTCGCGTCCTCGCTGCTGTACCTGCCGGCGCTGATCGCACAGTTCAACCAGCCCTCGGACGGCTCCGCGCCGGCCCCGTGGGTGACCTGGATCCAGAGCAACCTGACCTCGGGTGACAACTGGTTCTACATGGTCCTGTACTTCCTGCTCATCGTCGGCTTCACGTACTTCTACGTCGCGATCACTTTCAACCCCGAAGAGGTCGCCGACAACATGAAGAAGTACGGCGGGTTCATTCCGGGCATCCGAGCCGGACGTCCGACCGCCGAGTACCTCGACTACGTCCTCACCCGGGTGACGCTGCCCGGTGCGCTCTACCTCGGTCTCATCGCGCTCATCCCGCTCGCAGCACTGGCGCTGTTCGGGGCGAACCAGAACTTCCCGTTCGGCGGTGCCAGCATCCTGATCATCGTGGGTGTCGGCCTCGAGACCGTGAAGCAGATCGACTCGCAGCTGCAGCAACGTCACTACGAAGGGCTCCTCCGTTGAGCGCACGCCTCATCATCGTCGGACCTCCCGGAGCGGGCAAGGGCACCCAGGCCGGCCGCATCGCGTCGGCACTCGGGATCCCCGCGATCTCCACGGGCGACATCTTCCGCAAGAACGTCGCCGACGGCACGCCCCTGGGGCAGCGCGCGAAGGCGCTCATGGACGCCGGCGAGTACGTGCCGGACGACCTGACCAACGCGCTGGTCCGGGACCGTCTCGCCGAGCCGGACGCCGAACAGGGGTTCCTGCTCGACGGGTACCCGCGCACGACCGCACAGGTCGAGTACCTCGACGCGCTCCTCGCGGAGCAGGGTGCGGCGATCGACCTCGTCGTGCAGCTCGTCGCCGACCAGGAGGCCCTCGTGGCGCGCCTGCTCAAGCGTGCGGGGGAGCAGGGTCGCGCCGACGACACCGAGGAGACGATCCGTCGTCGCCAGCAGGTGTACCAGGAGCAGACCGCGCCGATCGTCGCCGTCTACCAGGAGCGCGGACTCGTCGCCGACGTCGACGGTCTCGGCACCGTGGACGAGGTCGGGGACCGCATCGCGGAGGCCCTGACGACCCGCGGTCTCACGGCCGCCGTCTGACCGGGGCCGGTCCGGTGCGTCGGCGGAAGCCCTCCATCTACAAGTCGCCCGAGGAGCTGCGCGCCATGGTGCGCCCGGGTCTCCTCACCGCGCAGGCATTGGACGCCGTCCGGGCAGCGATCCGTTCCGGGACGACCACGGCGGAGCTCGACGCGATCGCCGAGCGGACGATCCGCGACGGCGGGGGCATCCCGAACTTCCAGCTCGTGCCGGGCTACCGCCACACGCTCTGCGTCTCGGTGAACGACGAGATCGTGCACGGGATCCCCGGTGCACGGGTGCTGCAGGCCGGCGACATCGTGTCGGTCGACGCCGGGGCCGAGGTCGACGGCTGGAACGGTGACAGCGCGTTCACCGTGGTCGTGCCCGGCGGCGACCCCACCGTGGCGGCCGCCCGGCAGAAGTTGTCCGACACCACCGAGCGCGCGCTGTGGCACGGTATCGCAGCGCTCGCGCACGCACGGAACCTGCACGAGGTCGGCTCGGCCGTCGAGGACGCCATCGACGAGACCGGGGCGTGGGGCATCGTCGAGGACTTCACCGGCCACGGGATCGGCCGGTCGATGCACGAGGAGCCACCGGTCTTCAACCACCGTGTCCGCGGTGCCGGCCCTGCCGTGCAGCCGGGCCTCGCGGTCGCCATCGAACCGATGGTCACCGCCGGCACGATCGACAGTTCGACCGACGACGACGAGTGGACGGTCCGGACGCTCGACGGGTCCGACGCCGCCCACTGGGAGCACAGCGTCGCGGTGCACGCCGACGGCATCTGGGTGTTGACCGCCGCCGACGGTGGGGCCGCCGGGCTGACACCCCTCGGCGTCACGCCGGTCCCGGTCCCGTAGCGCGCCTCCCGACCGCGTCTCGAGTTCCGGGCACGGAGGTCGTCCGGCCCGGCACCCGGTGCTCCCGTCGACGCTGCAGGACCTGGAACGCGGCCGACCCTGGTGACGCGGGACGGGCCTCCAGGCAGGACGTGGCTGGTTCGGTGCGGCTGCACCGCGCATCTCCCACCCGCCGCCGTCAGGCGACGGGCTCCGTCGGCGTGGGGAACGGCCCTGCCGACGGCGCCGACGGGCCGAGGTCGGACGGCAGGCCCGGCGTCCCCGACCCCGGACCGTCCGTGGCGCGGTCCCTCAGTTCCCGACGGAGCAGGTCTCCTCGGCAGCGCTCTGTCCACTGATCGAGGAGGGCAGCGGCGTCGAGGAGGGGCTGCTCGTCGTGGTCGTCTGCCCGTCCGGCGTGGCCGACGCGCTCGGAGCAGCGGTCGCGGTGTCCGACGGCGCGGCATCGGACGGGCTCGCGGACGGAGCCGCGGTCGCTGCGTCGGACGACTCTTGCGACGCGCGACCGGTCGACGAGTCGCTGAGCGAGGTCCGCTCGTCCGTCTGCAGGGCGACGTTGAGCGTGTGGGCGGCGGCCTCGTCGACGACGACGCGCGCCGCGTCGGCGGGGTCGTCGACGACCGGGTACTGCACGAAGAGCATGCTCGAGGTGCTCATGCCGCGCAGGGTCGATGCGAGGCCGACGAGGGTCCGGGTCTGCGCGAGGCCGTCGGACAGCGTCATGTTGGACAGCGCTGCGCCGGCGAGCTTGTAGAGGGTGATGGGGTTCGACAGGGTGCCGTCCGCCGTCACCTGGCGGAGCAGTGCGGACAGGAAGACCTGCTGGGAGCTGATGCGGGCCAGGTCGCTGCCGTCGCCGACGCCGTGGCGCGAGCGGAGGAAGGCGAGCGCGTCCGAACCCTGCAGGGAGTGCGCGCCGGCGGTCAGGTGCAGCCCGGTGAAGGTGTCGTCGATGGGGGTCGCGACGCAGACGTCGACCCCGCCGAGGGCGTTCGACATCTCGATCACGCCGTCGAAGGTGATGAGCCCGGCGTAGGGCACGGTGAGGCCGGTGAGGTTCTCCACCGTGTCGACGACACAGGAGACACCGCCGTTGCCGAGCGCGGTGTTGAACTGCGCGGACTCCGCTGCGGGGTAGGTCGTCCCGGTCTCGGGGTTGGTGCAGGCCGGGATCGGCACCATCAGGTCCCGGGGGAAGCTGACCGCGGTGAGCTGCTGGTGGTCCTCGGACACGTGCACGAGCATCGTGACGTCGTTGCGGGCGCCCTCGACGTCCTCATCGGAGTCGAACTGCCCGACGCGGGTGTCGCTCCCGATGAGCAGGATGTTCGCGCCGCCCTCGATGGCGGTGACGTCGGCGGTCTCCGCGGTGCTCTGGTCGTCGGTGCTGAGTTGCACCGTCTGCGGCGCCGCGGCGAGCTGGGCGCCGGCGATCGCGGCGACGCTGGTGCCGCTGACGAGCAGGACCGCGGCCGCGGATGCGACGACGGACAGGAGGGTCGTCCAGGCGCGGCGGCGGGGGAGTCGGCCGTGGCGGGCGACGGGGCGCGCGCGGCCGGGGGCGTCGGGCACGGGGGTCCTCCTTCGGTGACTGCTCTCGTCACCGTACGGGGCCGGGCCCTGTTCCGGCATCGCTCCGGCTGTGGAGAACCTGTCGAACAGCGGATCTACGGGCCGATCCGGGCGGCCCGTCCCCTGCACTGGGGTGCCCGCGCCGCTCCGACATGCAGGCGCACTTGGCAATCGGCGGACTACCACATAAGATCGATCTTTGGTGTGCCATGCCCTCTGGCGTGGCGCCCGACCCGCAGACCGGCTCGGGGATCACACCGCTAATCCAACCAAGCGACAGTGAGGCTATGGCCAAGAAAGACGGCGTCATCGAGATCGAGGGCTCGGTGCTCGAAGCTCTGCCCAACGCGATGTTCCGCGTTGAGCTGACCAACGGACACAAGGTCCTCGCGCACATCTCCGGGAAGATGCGCCAGCACTACATCCGCATCCTCCCCGAGGACCGCGTGATCGTGGAGCTGAGCCCGTACGACCTGACCCGCGGCCGGATCGTCTACCGCTACAAGTGATCCGCGAGCTGGAAAGGAACGGCCCGGCGAACCCGCCGAGCACGAAGCCAGCGAGCACGAGGAACGAACAATGAAGGTCAACCCCAGCGTCAAGCCCATCTGCGAGCACTGCCGAGTGATCCGCCGGAAGGGCCGCGTCATGGTGATCTGCAAGAGCAACCCGCGTCACAAGCAGCGCCAGGGCTAGTCCCTGTGGGGCTCCTCCGGGAGCCTGCTGCGTGAGCGGGGTCGCCGGTCGTCAGACCGCCTGCGGCTCGAGCACGAACCACAACTGAAGATCGACAACGCAGTACCAGAACCCATCCGCCTCGGCGGGTGGGGGACACCTCGGGACGGAGGCCCGGGCACCGGTACTGCGCCACACCTCCATCGACAACAGGAGCAGCCAGCACAATGGCACGTCTAGCAGGCGTCGACATCCCGCGCGAGAAGCGCGTGGAGATCGCACTCACCTACATCTACGGGGTCGGCCGTACCCGCGCCGTCCAGACGCTCGCGGAGACCGGCATCTCCGGCGACATCCGCGTCAAGGACCTCACCGACGACCAGCTCGTCGCCCTCCGCGACTACATCGAGGGCACGTTCAAGGTGGAGGGTGACCTCCGCCGTGAGGTCGCCGCCGACATCCGCCGCAAGGTCGAGATCGGTAGCTACGAGGGTCTCCGCCACCGTCGTGGTCTCCCGGTGCGCGGTCAGCGCACCAAGACCAACGCTCGTACCCGCAAGGGCCCGAAGCGCACCGTGGCAGGCAAGAAGAAGGCTCGATAGGAGATCACGATGGCTACCCCCAAGACCGCCGCGCGCAAGCCGCGCCGCAAGGAGAAGAAGAACGTCGCCGTGGGCCAGGCCCACATCAAGAGCACGTTCAACAACACCATCGTCAGCATCACCGACCCGTCGGGTGCCGTCCTGAGCTGGGCGTCCTCGGGCGCCGTCGGCTTCAAGGGCTCGCGCAAGTCGACGCCGTTCGCGGCGCAGCTCGCCGCCGAGTCGGCCGCCCGTCAGGCCGCCGAGCACGGCGTCAAGAAGGTCGACGTCTTCGTCAAGGGCCCGGGCTCGGGTCGTGAGACGGCGATCCGTTCCCTCCAGGCCGCTGGCCTCGAGGTCGGCTCGATCAACGACGTCACGCCGCAGGCGCACAACGGGTGCCGCCCGCCGAAGCGCCGCCGCGTCTGACGCGAGGAGCAACCGGCCGTTCCCCGCTCGTTCCCTGACCGGGACGAGCGGGGTCGGCCATTCCTGGTCGTTCGATCGCGCACTCCAGTGCGCGTGATCACAACTGAAACAGACCCGTCGGGGCCCGGCCGGCCCCGTCGTACCGCCAAGTGTCATATAGCGGACACTTCGCCGAAAGGAATTCCACAGTGCTCATTGCACAGCGCCCCACCCTGAACGAGGAGTCGATCTCCGAGTTCCGCTCGCGCTTCGTCATCGAACCGCTCGAGCCGGGCTTCGGCTACACCCTCGGCAACTCGCTGCGCCGCACGCTCCTCTCGTCCATCCCCGGTGCTGCCGTCACGAGCATCCGTATCGACGGTGTCCTCCACGAGTTCAGCACCGTTCCCGGTGTCAAGGAGGACGTCACCGAGATCATCCTGAACATCAAGAGCCTGGTCGTCTCCAGCGAGCACGACGAGCCGATCACCGCGTACCTGCGCAAGCAGGGTGCGGGCCAGGTCACCGCGGCGGACATCTCCGCCCCGGCCGGTGTCGAGATCCACAACCCGGACCTCGTCATCGCGACCCTGAACGACTCCGCGCGCTTCGAGCTGGAGCTGACGATCGAGCGTGGCCGCGGCTACGTCTCGGCGACCCAGAACCGCTCGGAGTTCAGCGAGGCCGGTCAGATCCCGATCGACTCGATCTACTCGCCCGTGCTCAAGGTCACCTACCGCGTCGAGGCGACGCGTGCCGGTGAGCGCACGGACTTCGACCGCCTGGTCGTCGACGTCGAGTCGAAGCCCGCGATCACGCCGCGCGACGCCATCGCGTCGGCCGGTCGCACGCTGGTCGAGCTGTTCGGGCTCGCCCGCGAGCTGAACACGGCGGCCGAGGGCATCGAGATCGGCCCCGCGCCGGTCGACGCCGTGCTCTCGAACGAGCTGCAGACCCCGATCGAGGACCTCGACCTGTCGGTGCGCAGCTACAACTGCCTCAAGCGGGAGGGCATCAACACGGTGTCCGAGCTCGTCGCCCTGTCGGAGACGCAGCTCATGAACATCCGCAACTTCGGTCAGAAGTCGGTGGACGAGGTCAAGGACAAGCTCACCGAGCTCGGCCTGTCCCTCAAGGACACCGTCCCCGGATTCGACGGTGCCCACTTCTACAGCGGGTACGACGAGGACGAGTCCAGCAACTGACCTCGCGCTGACGCGCACGCGCTCCTGACACGGGGCGCACCACCATCACCACTGGAGAACTGACATGCCGAAGCCCACCAAGGGCCCCCGCCTCGGTGGCGGTCCCGCCCACGAGCGCCTGCTCCTGAGCAACCTCGCCAACGCCCTCTTCACGCACGGTCGCATCACGACGACCGAGACGAAGGCCAAGCGCCTCCGTCCGGTCGCCGAGCGGCTCATCACGTTCGCGAAGCGCGGCGACCTGCACGCGCGTCGTCGCGTGATCGCGGCCCTGCGCGACAAGACCGTCGTGCACACGCTGTTCACGGAGATCGCGCCGCAGGTGGCCGACCGCCAGGGCGGCTACACCCGCATCACGAAGCTCGGCTTCCGCAAGGGCGACAACGCGCCGCTCGCCTCGATCGAGCTCGTCCTCGAGCCCGTCTCGAGCTCGCCGGCTCCCGTCACGCGCAACGCTGCCCCGGCCGCCGCTGCGCCGGTCGCCGAGGACACCACGTCCGAGGAGACCACGGCGGCCCCGGTCGAGGAGACCGAGACCACCGAGGAGTCGACCCCGGTCGCCGACGAGACCGCGACCGACGCTGCTGCCGAGGTCGAGGCCGACGCCGCTGCGAAGTCGGACGACGCCGCGGACGCGTCCAAGTAGTCGCACCGCACCACAGGAAGGCCCCTGCAGCGTCTGCTGCAGGGGCCTTCCTGTTCCACCGCGCAGGCTCCTGACCACGCGGTTCGGACCACCCGGCGGGCCCGGCAGACCCGGGAGGCCCGGCAGACCCGGGAGGCCCGACCAGCGTCCGCCCCACATCGTGCCGACCGAGAGACGAGGTACCCGATGCAGTTCCAGCACGTCGCCGGCGTCGGCACCCGACTGTGGCGGTGGAGCCGGGACTCCGGCACGCAGCCCCGGCTGCTGCACGCCGCGAAGGCGGCTGCGGCGGCCACCATCGCCTGGCTGGTCGCGCAGAACGTGCCCGGTGTGGCAGCGGAGTACCCCTACTACGCCCCGCTCGGCGCGGTCGTGGCGATGCAGACGACGGTGTTCGCCGGACTCCGGAGCGGGCTGCAGACCCTGGTCGGGATCGCGCTCGGCATCGCGGTCGCCGCCTTCACGATGTGGGTCGGCGACCCCGGGGTCCTGGCCGTGGCGATCACGGTCGGCGTCGGCGTCCTCGTCGGCGGGTTCCGGGTCCTCGGCGAGGGGAGCTCCTGGGTGTCGACGGCGGCGCTCTTCGTCCTGCTCGTCGGCGGTGCACACGCCGAGGGGTACTCGCTCGGGTACCTGGTGCAGATGGCCGTCGGCGTGGTGGTCGGGCTCCTCGTGAACTTCCTGGTGTTCCCGCCCCTGCACTTCTGGGACGCCGAGCGCCGCATCGACCAGGTGAACACCGTCCTCGCCACGCACCTGGACGGCCTGGCGGACGTGCTCGAACAGGGCGAGCGTGACGAGCGCGCGTGGGACCAGGCGCAGGACCGCCTCGACCGTGCCATCGCCGACGTCCGGGCTCGGGTGTCGATCGCCCAGGAGAGCCGCCGCATCAACCCCCGCGGTGCGCTCCGCGGCTCACGTGCGCGCCTGCAGCGCGACGGCTCCCGCTTCCGCGCGCTCGAGCGGGTCGCCTGGTACACGACCGACCTCACGGAGCTGGTGGCCCGTTCCGGTCCGGTGTCGGCGAACCTCGGACGTCCGGACGAGGCGTTCACGACGCCGCTCGTGCACGCCATCCGGCAGGTCGCGTCGATGGTCCGTGGCGACCACCCGCCGGACGAGGGCGACCGGGCGATCGCGGAGCTCGAGCAGGCGCTCGACGCCTCGCACGAGTTCCCGTCGGAGGTCGCCGTGACCGCCACGGCGCTGGTGGCGCTCCGCGGCGTCGTCGAGTCGGAGCGCCGGGCGACCCGGGACGCCGACACCGAGACCGGCCCTGCCGAGCCGACGAGCATCCGCGACCGGCTCGTGCGCCGACGCGGGCACGGCGGTCAGCGGGGCTGACGCCGACGCGTCACGAGCCGAACGACGACGCCGCCCACCGCTCGACCGCGGCGGCGGTGTCCGATGCCGCCTCGGTCGTCAGGAGGTACTGCGTCCAGGTGCGGTCGTGCACCACGTCGACCGTGCAGGCGAGCTCGTCACACGTGCGCCATGCGGCGTCGCGTGCGCCGAGCCCCGGGAGGTCGATCCGTCCGTCGCGGTCGACGGTGCCCGCCGCGAGCCGCTGCTCGACGACCCACCCGCTGTCCGGGACCGAGGCGTACACCGCGCCCGTGGTGTACTCCGGGCCGACGAAGCGGCACGTGCTGCCGCCGACCCGGCTCTGGGCGAACTCGTCCATGGTCGGCGGGGTGTCGGTCAGCGTCACCGAGTCGCGGAGGGTGGTGTCGGCGACGGCCGCGACCCCGTCCGTCGTGCAGTCGGTGAACGACCAGTCGTCCGAGTCGTCGCCGTCCACCGATGCAGCCGGGGACGCGGCGACGGTCTCCCGTGCGTGCTCGAGCAGCGCTTCGTACTCGGGCTGCATCGCCTCGGGGGTGGCGTCCGACGCGGTCTGCAGACGCACGACCGCGACGTCGACCCAGGCCGTCCCGGCGAGCACACCACCGTTGCAGTACACCCGTGCAGCATCGCTCGCGGCGCAGCGCACCGTGGTCGCGCTCTCCGCGGGAGTGGTCGCGTCCGTGCCGGCGGTCCGGAACGCGGCAGCGGCGTCCGGGAGCACGGCGACCCGGACGCCCTCGTAGGCGGGCTCGTCGGCCGTGCGCGCGGCGCGGTCGTCCAGTGGGGAGCTGCCGTTGGACGCCCAGCATCCCGTCCCGCCGGCGAGCCTGGTGGCGTTCCACGTGGCGGCCGGGTGGGCCAGTTCGGTGATGGCGTCGACGGGCTCGGCATCGGGGACGAGCGCGCGGACGAGGTCGTCCGGCAGGAGGGCGTCGCACGCGGGCGCGTCGCCGGCGGAGGGCTCGGTGCCGAAGTCGGTCGTGGCGGGCGTGTGCTCCGGGGTCGCCTCGGTGGAAGGGCTCGCGGCGGTCGGGGCGGCTGTCGGGTCGGTGCTCGGCGTGGGAGCGCAGGCGGTCATGCCGGTGCTCACCGCGGCCAGGAGCGCGATGGCCACGACCCCCCTCGTGACTGTCTTCATGTGCATGTCTTCAGTATGGAGACGTGGAACCGCCCCGGACGCGAGCGCGCATCACGTTCCGGTACCGACGCGAGTAGGCGGGGCGGGCACCCCACGCGGCACTGACGTCGCGCTGACGTCGGTACCGTGGAGGTGTGAGCGAGACCGGCCGGACCGAGGGCGAGGCCGGCGTGCGGCTTCGGCTCGACATCGCCTACGACGGAGCTGCGTTCTCCGGATGGGCCCGACAGCCCGGACTCAGGACCGTGCAGGGCGCGCTCGAGTCCGCCCTCGCCACCGTCTTCACCCGCTGGGGCACATCACCGCAGCTCACGGTCGCCGGCCGCACCGACGCCGGCGTGCACGCCATCGGGCAGGTCGCGCACCTCGACCTCAGCGACGAGCAGTGGACCGCGCTCACCCGTCCCCGCCGTCCCGCCGCCGACGGCACCACGCGGGACCCCCTCGCCGGGCTGGTCCGCCGTCTGAACGGGCTCGCCGGGCCGGACGGGGACGTCGTCGTCACCCGGGCGTCGGTCGCCCCGCCGGGGTTCGACGCGCGGTTCTCACCGGTCTGGCGGCGGTACCGGTACCGGGTCGCCGACCTCGATGCCGCCCGTGACCCGCTCCGTCGCGGACACACGACCTGGTACCCGGGGCGCCTCGATCGGGCGGCGATGGAGCGCGGTGCGCTCCGCCTGCTCGGGCTGCACGACTTCGCGGCGTTCTGCAAGCCGCGTGAGGGCGCGACCACCATCCGGACCCTGCAGGAGTTCCGCTGGGACCGCGAGTCGGACGGCGTGCTGGTGGCGAGCCTCCAGGCCGACGCCTTCTGCCACTCCATGGTGCGCGCCATGGTGGGCGGCTGCCTCGCCGTCGGCGAGGGCCGCCTGACGCCGGACCGGCTCGACGAGCTGCGGGTCGCCGCCGAGCGCACGAGCGCCTTCACGGTCGCCCCGGCCCGTGGGCTCACCTTGACGGAGGTCGGGTACCCCGACGACGACGCCCTGGAGGCCCGTGCCGTGCAGACACGCGCCCGTCGCGACGCGGAGGGACACCGGCCCGGCGACTGAGCGGCAGGCACCCGCGTCGCGTCCCGGCGCAGGGCGCTACCGTCGGGGCATGGCTCCTCGTGCTCCGCGCTCCGTCGTCTCCGTCGCACCCGGCGTGGTGTTCGTCGAGGGGCCGGTGTCCAACTGGGTCGTCCTCGCCGAGGAGGACGGCGTCGCCCTCATCGACGCGGGGTACCCGGCCGACACCGACCTCGTCCTGGACAGCGTGCTGCTCGCCGGCCACGACCTCGACGAGCTCCGCCGCGTGTACGTCACCCACGGCCACGTCGACCACGTCGGCGGCCTGCCCGGGATCCTCGAGCGTCACCCGCACGTCGAGGTCCTCGCGCACGCCGACGAACTCGCCAACGTCCGTGGACCGGGGCGCCAGCAGGTCACCCCGGCCGAGATCGGCGGACGGCTCGCCGCTCCCCGGGTGCTGCGGTGGCTCGGGCGTGCGATCGCCTCGGACGCGCTCCGGCCGACCACCGTCCCGTCCGCGCGGGCGTTCACCGCGCGGGACTTCGACGGTCGCGCGATGACCCCGCTGCCCGCGCCCGGCCACACCGCCGGGTCCACCGCGTACCTGCTGCCGGCCGCCGATGCGATCGTCACGGGCGACGCCGTCGTCACCCACCACGACACCCAGCCGGCCTCGTGGGCGCCGCGGCCGCGCATGATCACGCCGTTCTTCACCGCCGACCAGGCGCTCGCCGTGGAGTCCGCGGGCGTGCTGCCGTACCCGGCGATCGTGTTGCCCGGACACGGTCCGGCGGTGCACCGGGTCGGGTCGGAGTGGGTGCCGATCGAGGCGTGACGACCGAGCGCACCGTCGCAGAACGGACGGTCGACCCTCGTCCGGGGGGAAGGTTCACCTGCTCGTAACCTGTGCGCCCGCGCAGGACCGTACCGTCGTCGGGATCCCTCTCGACCACGAACCGAAAGTCCTCATGCCCCGAACCGTCGGACGCACCCTGCTGTGCGCCACGGCTGCCGCGACCCTGCTCGCCGCACCGCTCGTCACCGTCACCGCCGCGACCGCGAACCCCGCGGGTACCGGACTCGTCATCGCCGAGGCGTACCTCAAGGGCGGCAGCGCGAACGCGTTCTTCAACCAGAAGTTCGTCGAGATCGCGAACCCGACGGCCAGCCCCGTCACCCTCGACGGGTGGTCGCTCCAGTACCGGGCGGCGGCCAGCACCGGCGCGTTCAGCACGAGCGCCCTCGAGGGCACCGTCCCCGCGAACGGCACCTTCCTCGTGTCGATGGCAGGCAACGGGGACACGCCCGCCGGGGCCGACCTGCCTTCCGCCGACGACACGGCATCGCTCAACCCGTCCGGGACGACCGGCACGCTCGTCCTCGCCGACCGCACGGCAGCACTGACGCTGCCGGCGGGCCCGGTCACGACGGGCACCGCGGGCGTGGTCGACCTGCTCGGCTACGGGACGTCGAACACGTTCGAGGGCTCGGTCCGCACCGTGACGGGGACGAACGCGGTGCCGAACGGCCTCGTCCGGGCGGGCACGGCCGACACCGACGTCAACGGCACGGACTTCACCGTCACGACGACGCTGACGCCGCGCAACGCGGCCGGACAGACCGCCGGCGGCGGGGCGACCCCCGCCCCGGGTGACGGCGGCACCACACCACCGGCCACCCCTGCGGTTGCCGCGACCATCCCCGAGATCCAGGGCACGACCGACACCTCGCCGTTCGTCGGCAGGACCGTCGTCACGAGCGGCGTGGTCACGGCCGTGTACGCGACCGGCGGGCTCAACGGCTACACGATCCAGACGCCCGGGACGGGAGGCCCGACCGACCCTGCCACGCGGACCGCGTCCGACGGGCTCTTCGTCTACTCCGCGGCCGCCGTCGGTCAGGTCGCGATCGGGGACCACGTCGAGCTCACCGGCACGGTGTCCGAGTTCTCCGGGCTGACCGAGCTCACCGTCGCGAGCGCCGCCGGACTCCGGATGCTCAGCACGCCCGCCGTCGCGCCGCAGCCGGCCGCCGTGGTCTTCCCCCGCACGGACGCCGCGCGGGAGTCCCTCGAGAGCATGCTCGTCGCCCCGCAGGGCTCCTACACGGTCGCCGACAACTACACGACGAACCAGTACGGCGAGATCGCGCTCGCCACGGGGACGGGGCGACTCCTGCAGCCGACCGAGGTCGCCCGTCCGGGCAGCGTCGAGGCCGCCGCGGTCGCCGCCGACAACGCGGCGCGCAAGGTGACGCTCGACGACGGCGCGAGCACGAACTTCCTGCCGCGGGACGGCCAGGACCAGGCCGCCCGCGAGGTCCCGGTGCCGTGGTTGACGAACGCGGGACCGGTCACGGTCGGTGCGACCACGACGTTCACCGCCCCCGTGGTCCTCGACTACCGGAACAACGCCTGGAAGTTCCAGCCGACCACGCCGATCACGGGTGCGACCCCCGCGGCTGACCTGCCCGCCACGTTTTCGGACGTCCGGACCGCGACGCCCGAGGGCGTCGGCGGCGACCTGACGCTCGCTGGGTTCAACGTCCTGAACTACTTCCCGACGACCGGCGACGAGGTGGCCGGCTGCACGTACTACCGGGACCGCGCGGGTGACCCGATCACGGTGGACTCGGGCTGCGACGCCCGTGGTGCCGCCGAGCAGGAGGACCTCGACCGCCAGCAGGTGAAGATCGTGAAGGCGATCAACGCCCTCGACGCGGACGTGGTCTCGCTCGAGGAGATCGAGAACTCGGCCCGCTTCGGCCTGGACCGCGACGCGGCCGTGGCGACCCTCGTCGCCGCCCTCAACGCGGCGACCGGCACCGACACGTGGGCCTACGCGGAGTCGCCCTCCGTCGTGCCGGCCAGCGAGGACGTGATCCGCCTGGCGCTCATCTACAAGAAGGACCGCGTCGCCCCCACCGGCGAGTCGACGATCCTGCTCGACCCCGCCTTCTCGAACGCCCGCCAGCCGGTCGCCGACGCCTTCCGACCGGTCGGCGGCACAGCGGAGGACGACTTCCTCGTGATCGCGAACCACTTCAAGTCGAAGGGCTCCGGAACCGGCGAGAACGCCGACCAGGGCGACGGGCAGGGGGCGTCCAACGCCGACCGCGTGCGACAAGCGCGGGCCTTGGCGACCTTCTCGACCGCCATGCAGGAGCAGTACGGCACCGACAAGACGTTCCTGATCGGTGACTTCAACGCCTACAGCGAGGAGGACCCGATGGTGGTGCTCCGCGACGCCGGGTACACCGACCTCGCCCCGGCGCAGGACGAGTCCGAGTACTCCTACGTGTTCAGCGGCCTGAGCGGGTCCCTCGACCACGTGCTGGCCTCGCGCGCGGCGCTCGCGAGCGTGACCGGCGTGGACATCTGGAACATCAACTCGACCGAGTCGGTGGCCCTGGAGTACAGCCGGTACAACGTGAACGTGTCGGACCTGTACCGCGACGACGTGTACCGCGCCAGCGACCACGACCCGATCCTGGTCGGCTTCGACGTGACCGAGGCCGAGGTGCCGGGTGACCCGACGCCGGAGCCCACCCCGACGCCGGACCCGGGCACGGACCCGACGCCGACGCCGACCCCGACGCCGTCGCCGGTCCCGGGCGCGGACGACCCGACCCCGACCCCGGGTGCTGGTGACCCGACCGCGGGCCCCGTCGCCGGTGACGCGGGGACGACCCCGGGCGGGGGCGGGCTGACCGGGACGCCGAGCGCGGGTGGCGGCCTGGCCTTCACCGGCGCGGAGATCGGGGGCGGCCTCGCGGCTGCGCTCGCCCTCCTGGCCGCCGGTGGCGGGCTCCTCGCCCTCCGTCGCCGCCGGACGACGGGTGGCGGCGCCGAGTGACGCCGCGCTGACCGCGACCACCGACGGGAGGCGCGATCCGGGTCCGACCCGGATCGCGCCTCCCGTCCGTCGTGTGCGGCGAGGCGGGCGCGGTTGACCGAGCGCTCCGGCGTCCGCTAGGCTCTCACCTTGGTCTGCGCGCTCTGTTGCGCCAGACAGTCAGATGGGCCCTCCACCGGGTCGTTCACCGGGCATCTGCCCGCGAGAACGCCCACCGGAGTGGGATTCACGGACTCCTCACCTCGACACGAAAGCAGCACTCCTGTGACTCGTACGTTCTCCCCGAAGCCGGCAGACGTCCAGCACGACTGGATCGTCATCGACGCGACCGACGTCGTGCTCGGCCGCCTCGCTTCGCACGTCGCCGCCCTCCTCCGCGGCAAGCACAAGGCCACCTTCGCCCAGCACATGGACATGGGTGACTACGTCATCATCGTGAACGCCGACAAGGTCGCCCTGACCGGGTCGAAGCTCGCCAAGAAGGTCTACTACCGCCACTCCGGTTACCCGGGCGGCCTCACGGCCACCACCTACCCGGAGATGCTCGAGAAGCACCCGACGCGCGCCGTCGAGAAGGCGATCCGCGGCATGCTGCCGAAGAACACCCTCGGTCGCGAGCAGCTCAAGAAGCTCAAGGTCTACGCAGGCGCTGAGCACCCCCACGCGGCGCAGCAGCCCAAGCCGTACACCTTCGACCAGGTCTCGCAGTAACAGCGGCCACGACGACTTCCAGGAACGAGAAAACACTCATGGCTCAGATCGCTGACTCCATCGACCAGACCCCGGAGACCTTCACCACCGAGAGCGCGCCCGTCGCGTCGGAGGCGGCTCCCCGTCAGATCCTCAACGTCTCGGGCGGTGCCGTCGGGCGCCGCAAGGAGGCCATCGCGCGCGTCCGCCTGGTCCCCGGCTCCGGCACCTTCTCGGTGAACGGCCGCACGCTCGAGGACTACTTCCCGAACAAGCTGCACCAGCAGCTCATCAACGACCCGTTCAAGGTGCTCGAGCTCCTCGGCGCCTACGACGTCACCGCCCGCATCACGGGTGGCGGCCCCTCGGGTCAGGCCGGCGCGCTCCGTCTCGCCATCGCCCGCACCCTGAACGAGATCGACCGCGAGAACAACCGCGCGACCCTCAAGAAGGCCGGCTTCCTCACCCGTGACGCCCGCGTCATCGAGCGCAAGAAGGCCGGTCTCAAGAAGGCCCGCAAGGCGTCGCAGTTCTCGAAGCGCTGATCGCCTGACGGCGGGAGATCGCATGCCGCGTCTGTTCGGTACCGACGGCGTTCGTGGCCTCGCCAACGGCGAGTTGACGGCCGCGCTCGCACTGGGTCTTGCCCAGGCGAGCGCGGCCGTGCTCACGCACGGACACCACGCGGACGCTCGTCGAGCGTCCGGTCGCACGCGCCCCCGGGCCGTGCTCGCGCGTGACCCGCGCGTCTCCGGCGAGTTCCTGGGTGCCGCCGTGGCAGCCGGGCTCGCCTCCGCCGGCGTCGACGTCCTCGACGCCGGGGTCATCCCCACCCCCGCAGCGGCGTACCTGGTCGCGGACGTCGACGCCGACTTCGGCGTGATGATCTCCGCCTCGCACAACCCCGCCCCGGACAACGGGATCAAGTTCTTCGCCGCTGGTGGTCGCAAGCTGCCGGACGAGGTCGAGGACCGCATCGAAGCGGCCATGCACGACCAGTCCGCGCCGACCCCCACCGGTGCCGAGGTCGGGCGCATCACGCGCTTCGCCGACGCCGAGGACCGCTACGTGGTCCACCTGCTCGGCACGCTGCCGCACCGACTCGACGGGATCCACGTCGTGCTCGACTGCGCCAACGGTGCCGCCTCCGGGGTCTCGCCCGAGGTGTTCGTCAACGCGGGCGCGAAGGTCACGCTCATCGGTGCCGACCCGAACGGCATCAACATCAACGACGGCGTCGGCTCGACCCACATCGACAACCTCGCGCGCGCGGTCCTCGAGGCCGGCGCCGACGTGGGCATCGCGCACGACGGTGACGCCGACCGCTGCCTCGCCGTGGACGCCGACGGCAACGCGGTGGACGGCGACCAGATCATGGCGATCCTCGCGCTGTCCCTCAAGGAGCGCGGAGGCCTGGTCGACGACACGCTCGTCGCCACGGTGATGTCGAACCTCGGGCTCAAGCGGGCCATGGCGGACGCGGGCATCACGGTCCTCGAGACCGGTGTCGGGGACCGGTACGTCCTCGAGAAGATGACCGAGGGCGGGTTCTCGCTCGGTGGCGAGCAGTCCGGCCACATCATCTTCAGCGACTATGCGACGACCGGTGACGGGGTCCTGACGGGCCTCCACCTCGTGGCGGAGATGGCGCGCACCGGCAAGACGCTGGGCGAGCTCGCCGCGTGCATGACGGTGTTCCCGCAGGTGCTCCTCAACGTGAAGGGCGTCGACCGCCACGGGCTCGACGACCAGGGCGTCCAGGAGGCGATCAGCGCCGCCACCGACGCACTCGGTGACTCCGGTCGGGTGCTGCTGCGTCCCTCGGGCACGGAGCCGGTCGTCCGCGTGATGGTCGAGGCGGCCTCGCAGGAGGACGCCCAGCGCGTCGCCGAGGAGCTCGCCGACGTCGTGCGTGCGCGCCTGACGCTCGACGCCGCGTAGCCGCGCGGGCTCGCGCCTGCGTCGGCCGCGCCGGCCGCGCCGGTCGCGCTCGCCGCGCTCGCGCCCCGCTGGCGTGGATCGCATCCGCACAACAGAAACCCGTCCGAACTGCGCACTCGCGTGGTTCGGACGGGCTTCGGTTGTGCGGGGACGGCAGGCACCGCGGGAGGGCAGGCACCGCGGGACGGCAGGCGCCGCGGGACGCGGTCAGATCTTGCGGAGCAGGACGCTCGTCACCTTGTGGTCGGCGGCCTTCTTGAGCACGAGGGTCGCCCGGGAGCGCGTCGGCAGGACGTTCTCGAGCAGGTTCGGCTCGTTGATCGCCCGCCACACCTCGGTCGCGGTGCGGACGGCGTCCTCGCGGGACAGCTCGGCGAAGCGGTGGAAGAACGAGTCCGGGCTCGAGAACGCCTGCTCCTGCAACGCCAGGAACCGGTCGACGTACCAGGACTCGATGTCCTTCGTCTTCGCGTCGACGTAGATCGTGAAGTCGAACAGGTCGGACAGGGCCAGGCGTCCGTGCACCGGTGGCGCGAGCACGTTCAGCCCCTCGACGATGAGGATGTCCGGCTGCCGCACGACGATCTCCGCGTCGGGCACGATGTCGTAGACCAGGTGCGAGTAGTACGGCGCCCGGACCTCGGCGGCACCGCTCTTCACGTTGCTGACGAACCGGAGGAGCGAACGACGGTCGTACGACTCCGGGAAGCCCTTGCGGTCCATGATCCCGCGGCGCTCGAGTTCCGCGTTCGGGTACAGGAAGCCGTCGGTCGTCACGAGCTCGACGCGGGGGGTGTCCGGCCACCGCTTCGTCAGCTCGCGGAGGAGGCGCGCGACGGTGCTCTTGCCGACCGCGACCGACCCGGCGACGCCGATCACGAACGGGGTCCGGCTCGCACGCTCGCCGAGGAACCGGCTCGTCTCGGCGTGCAGGTCGCGTGCGCCGGCGGCGTACAGCGTCAGGAGCCGGGAGAGCGGCAGGTAGACGTCCTGCACCTCGGTGATGTCGAGGCGATCGCCCAGGCCGCGCAGCTGCACGATCTCGGTCTCGGTGAGGGAGAGGTGCTCCTTCGGCGCGAGCTGCGACCACTCGTCCCGGGGGATCTCCACGAAGGGAGTGGGGTGCGCGACGGTCGTCTCCGGGATCGGCATGGGGTCGAGCGTACCCAGCCGGGAGGCCCGACAACCGCCCGCGACGACGGTCCGGTGGAGCGCGCCTCCCGTCCGGCACCCGCCCGTCAGGCGGGGAGTGCCGCTTCGATGGCGGCGACGACCTCGGGAGCGTCCGGCTTGGTCGTCGGCCGGAAGCGCGTGACCGTGCCGTCCGGCGCCACGAGGAACTTCTCGAAGTTCCAGGCGACGCGACCGGCCTTGCCCGCAGCGTCCGGCGTCTGCTTCAGCTCCTTGTAGAGCGGGTGCGCGCCGCCGCCGTTCACCTTGACCTTCTCGGACATCGGGAAGGTCACGCCCCAGGTGGCGGAGCAGTACTCCTCGATGGCTTCCGACGAACCGAGTTCCTGGAGGAACTGGTTGCTCGGGAAGCCGAGGACGGTGAAGCCCCGCGGCCCGTAGGTCCGCTGGAGTTCCTCGAGCTGTTCGTACTGCGGGGCGAGGCCGCAGCGTGACGCGACGTTCACCACGAGCACGGCTTTGTCGGCGTACGAGCCGAAGGTGGTCTGCTCGCCCTGCAGGGTGGTGATGGCGATGTCGTCGAAGCGTCCCATGGTCGGAAGCTACCCCCGCCTCCGGGGCGGCTCGCAGGGTGCTCCCGGCACTGCCCGTAGGATCGGTCCCATGTGTGGAATCGTCGGCTACGTCGGCAGCAACAGCAGCACGGACGTCCTCCTCGGGGGCCTCCGCCGTCTCGAGTACCGCGGCTACGACTCGGCGGGCATCGCCGTGATCGACCCCGCCGGTGACATGACCTCGGCGAAGAAGGCCGGCAAGCTCCAGATGCTCGTCGACGAGCTCGAGGCGAACCCCGTCCCCGACGGCGGCACCGGCATCGGCCACACCCGCTGGGCGACCCACGGCGGCCCGACCGACGGCAACGCGCACCCGCACCTGGCCGACGGCGGCAAGCTCGCCCTCATCCACAACGGCATCATCGAGAACTTCGCCCCGCTCAAGGACGAGCTGCTGACCGAGGGCGTCACCTTCGAGAGCGAGACCGACTCCGAGGTCGCCGCGCACCTCGTCGCGCGCGAGTTCCGCGAGACGCACGACCTGACCGAGGCGATGCGACGCACGGTGGCCCGCCTCGAGGGCGCGTTCACCCTGCTCGTCGTGCACGCCGACCAGCCGGGCGTCGTCGTCGGCGCCCGTCGCAACTCGCCCCTCGTGGTGGGCCTCGGCGACGGCGAGAACTTCATGGGTTCGGACGTCGCCGCGTTCGTCGCGTACACGCAGCGGGCACTGTCGATCGGTCAGGACGAGATCGCCACGATCCGTCCGGACGGCGTCGACGTCATCCACTTCGACGGCACCCCTGCCGAGCCGAGCGAGTTCGAGGTGAACTGGGACGCCTCCGCCGCCGACAAGGGCGGATGGTCCTCGTTCATGGCGAAGGAGATCAGCGAGGAGCCCGAGGCCGTGCGCAACACGATCCTCGGCCGCGTGCACGAGGGCGCGATCACGCTGACCGACCTCGACCCGATCGCCGAGCGGCTGCAGCAGGTGGACCGCGTCATCGTCATCGCCTGCGGGACCGCGGCCTACGCCGGCATGCTCGGCAAGTACGCGATCGAGCAGTGGGCACGCGTCCCCGTCGAGGTCGAGCTCGCGCACGAGTTCCGCTACCGCGACCCGGTGCTCGACGACCGCACCCTGGTCGTCTCCATCAGCCAGTCCGGCGAGACGATGGACACGCTCATGGCCGTCAAGTACGCCCGCGAACAGGGCGCGCAGGTCCTCTCGATCTGCAACACCCAGGGCGCCACGATCCCGCGCGAGTCCGACGCGGTGATCTACACGCACGCCGGACCGGAGGTCGCGGTCGCGTCGACGAAGGCGTTCCTGGCGCAGGGCGTCGCGCTGTACCTGCTCGGCCTGCACCTCGCCACGCTCCGCGGCACGCTGACCGCCGAGCAGATCGCCACCCAGGTCGCCGAACTGGAGGGACTGCCGGAGAAGCTCCAGCAGACCATCGAGGACGCCTCCGGGGTCGCCGAGCTGGCCAAGTGGATGGCGGACACCCGGAGCGTGCTGTTCCTCGGCCGCCACGTCGGGTACCCGATCGCCCTCGAGGGCGCCCTCAAGCTCAAGGAGCTCGCGTACATCCACGCCGAGGGCTTCGCCGCCGGTGAGCTCAAGCACGGTCCGATCGCGCTCATCGAGCCCGGCCAGATCGTCTTCGTCATCGTGCCGTCCCCGCGCGACGCCCGCTCGCTGCACCCGAAGGTCGTGTCGAACATCCAGGAGATCCGCGCGCGCGGTGCCCGGGTGATCGCCATCGCCGAGGAGGGCGACGCCGCCGTGCTGCCCTTCGCCGACGAGGTCCTCCGGATCCCGCTCGCGACGCCCCTGTTCGAGCCGCTGCTCGCCGTGGCACCGCTGCACATGTTCGGCATGGAGCTCGCCGCGGCCAAGGGCCTGGACGTCGACCAGCCGCGCAACCTCGCGAAGTCGGTCACCGTCGAGTAGTCGGACGTGATCATCGGCATCGGGGTCGACGTGGTCGACCTGGAACGGTTCGAGCGGGTGCTCGCACGGACGCCCGCGATGCGGACGCGGCTGTTCACCGACGCCGAGCAGCTGCGCGACGGCGAACCGCGTCCGATCGCGTCGCTCGCCGCCCGGTTCGCCGCGAAGGAGGCGCTCGTGAAGGCCTTCGGGTCGAGCGCCGGGCTGAGCTGGCGTGAGCTCGAGGTCGTCGCGGACGACCAGCGCAACCCGTCGCTCACGCTGCACGCCGGCGCCCAGCGGGTCGCGGACGACCGGGGCGTCTCGCACGTGCACCTCTCGCTGTCCCACGACGGCGGGATCGCGACGGCGTTCGTCGTCATCGAGGGCCGGGACCGGCCCGCAACGGAAGGAGCGGCCGCGTGAGCGCGTTCACGGGGGTGACCGTCGACCGGGAGGCTGTCATCGCCAACTACGCGACGGTCGCGGAACAGGTCGCTCCGGCGGGCGTCATCGGCGTGGTGAAGGCGGACGGGTACGGCCACGGTGCCGTCGAGGTCGCCCGGGCACTGGTCGACGCCGGCGCGGACTGGCTCGGCGTCGCCGACCTCGACGAGGCGGTGGCGCTCCGGCAGGCCGGGATCGACGAGGGCGTCCGCATCCTCGCGTGGCTGCACGCCCCCGACGAGGACTTCCGCCGCGCGGCCCGGTACGGGATCACCCCGGCGGTGTCGAGCGTCGAGCAGCTCTCGACCGCGGCCGACGCCGACGTCCCGGCCGTGCACCTCGTCCTGGACACCGGCCTGAGCCGCAACGGCGCGGTCGAGTCGGAGTGGCCCGAGCTCTTCGCGACCGCGGCGGCACTGGCCCGCGGTGGGGACCGCACCCGGATCGAGGGCGTCATGTCCCACCTGTCGAACGCGTCGCGCGTGGACGACCTCGACCAGGACGCCGCTCTGCAGCGGGCACTGGACGGTCTGGCGGCGGTCGGGATCCGGCCGGAGGTCGTGCACCTCGCCGCGAGCGCCGGCAGCCTGGCGCTCCCGGAGACCCGGCGCGACCTGGTCCGGGTCGGACTCGCGCTGTACGGGCTCAGCCCGTTCCCGGACCGCACCTCGGCCGACCTCGGACTCCGTCCCGCCATGCGGGTGACCGCCGCGGTCCTCCGGATCGTCCCCGTGCCCGCGGGTGACGGTGTCTCGTACGGGTACACGTGGCGTGCCGAGCACGACACCCGGCTCGCCGTGATCGGTCTCGGGTACGCGGACGGGTTCGACCGCGGTGCCGGGGGCGCCGTGTCCGTCCGCATCGGTGACCGTCGGTTCCCGGTCGTGGGCCGGATCGCGATGAACGCGATGCACATCGACATCGGGGACGCCGACGTCTCCGTCGGGGACGAGGCCGTGGTCTGGGGCGACCCCGCGAACGGCGAACCGGCGGTGGAGGAGTGGGCCGACGCGATCGGCACGATCAACTACGAGGTGGTCGCCAGGGTCGGCCGCAGCGTGGAACGGAGGACGACGTGAGCGCACCACTCCGCCGCGCGGTCATCGACCTGGACGCGTACCGTGCCAACCTCGACCTCGTCCGCTCGTGGATGGACCCCGTCGAGCTGATGGCGGTCATGAAGGCCGACGCGTACGGCCACGGGCTCGAGGCCATCGCCCTGACCGCGGTCGACGCCGGCATCCGGTGGATCGGGGTCCTGACGGTCCCGGCTGCCCTGCGCCTCCGGTCGATCGGCGTCGGCGAGGACGTCCGGCTGTTCACGTGGCAGCACGACCCCGGCCTGGACTTCCGGGACGCGGTCGACTCCGGTGTCGACCTCGGCGTCTCGGACGTCGCCGAGTTGCAGCGCATCGTGGCCGCGGTCGACCACCGACCGGCCCGGGTGCACCTCGGCGTCGACAGCGGCCTGCACCGGGACGGCGCGTCCTCCGACGCCTGGCCGGCGCTGGTGGAGGCCGCCCGGGACGCGCAGCGCGACGGGCGCATCGAGGTCGTCGCGGCGTACACGCACCTGGCCGAGTCGTCCGACGAGGACGACGCAGCGGCCGTGGCGCACTTCGACGCGATGGTGGAGCAGGCCGAGGACCTCGGGCTCGACATCCGCTGGGAGCACGTCGCCGCCTCGCTCGCCGGGCTCGAGCGCAAGGAGTTCCGGAAGGACATGGTCCGGATGGGGGCGAACCTGTTCGGCATCCCGGGCGCCGACGGGGTCACCGCCGCCGACCTCGGTCTGACACCGGTCATGACGGTCACGAGCTCCGTCGCGAAGACGAAGCGCGTCCCCGCCGGCACGGGCGTCTCCTACGACTACACGTACCGCACCGACGCCGAGACCACGCTGGCGCTCGTCCCGGTCGGCTACGCGGACGGCGTGGCGCGGGCGGCGCAGGGGCACGTCGAGGTGGCGGTCAACGGCACGCGGTACCCGATCGCCGGCCGGGTCGCCATGGACCAGTTCCTGGTCGACGTCGGTGACGACGACGTCCGCGTCGGCGACCCGGTGACCCTGTTCGGCACCGGCGAGGACGGCGAGATGACCGTCCTGGAGTGGGCGAGCGCGATCGACACGATCGGCGAGGAGGTCGTCTGCCGGATCGGGAGCCGGGTCCAGCGTGTCCACGAGGGACACTCGGCCGAGGGCCGTGTCGGCGCCTACCTGCGCGGGGAGCGGGCGTGACCGTCCTGCTCGACACCACGGTGGACACGACGGAGCAGATGGGCGCGCTCGGCGCACGGCTCGCGGCGGTCCTGCGCGCCGGTGACCTCGTCGTGCTGACCGGGCCGCTCGGCGCCGGCAAGACCACGATGACCCGCGGCCTCGGCGCAGCACTCGGGGCGCGGGGGCAGGTGTCGAGTCCGACGTTCGTGCTCGCGCGCACCCACCCGACGACGGCCGGACCGGACCTGGTGCACGTCGACGCGTACCGGCTGTCCGACCCGGTGGAACTCGACGACCTGGACCTCGACTGGGACGGCTCGATCGTCGTCGTCGAGTGGGGCCGTGGCATGGTCGACGGGGTCAGCGACAGCGTCCTCGACGTCGAGATCGTCCGCGCGACCGGCGGTGCCGTCGGGGCCGGGGACGACGTCGACCCCGACGACGTCCCGGATGAGCCGCGCCGCGTCGTCGTCACCGGCAGCGGCCCGCGTTGGCAGGGCATCACCCTCTGACCCGTGTCCCGTCCCCGGGACGGGCGTCCGCGGCGGGTCTCCGGCGTCCGCCGGACGGGAGGCCCGTGAACCGCACCGACGTCCGTGACGCCGGGCCGGCCTCCCGTCCGGGGCACGCGGAGATCGGCCAACTCGCTCGAAACGCTTGGGTATCGAGCGCAGACGGCGTAGCGTCGCCCGCGCTACACCGCGGACCCTGGCCGCGGATGCCCGATCCCTGTTCCCGGGCTGACCTCGTCGTGACCACGCGTCGTACCCGACGGCGTCGTAGCGCGAGGGCGCTCGTCGCGGAGACCCGAACCTGCCGCGAGCGCCCTCGACCCTCGTCCGACGGGTCCGACGTCCGGGTCGTGGGGGCGCAGGGCGCGTCAGCGGCGCTGGCGGCCGAGCAGCACGACGCCGAGCAGCACCAGGGCCGACACGACGAGGACCACGGTGACGAACAGCCCGGTCACGTCGGTCGCGCCACCGTCGTCGCACGGCAGGGCATCGGACACACAGGACGCCGTGGCGTGCAGCACGGCCGTCGTCGTCACGCCGTCGCTCCCCGGACCGCGTACCGGTGCAGGGTGACGCCGTTGTGGAACGCCTGCTGTTCGAGGAGGTCGAGCAGCAGGGGCTCCGGGACCGGCTCGTCGAAGAGCGGTCGACCGCTGCCGAGGACCGCGGGGTGCGTGTACAGCAGGAGCTCGTCGACGAGCCCCGCGGCGAGCAGCTGCGTGGCGAGGGTCGCGCCGCCGACCGCGATGTCCCCCTCGGACTCCTGCCGCAGGGCCGCGAGCTGTGCGATCGCGTCGTCACCGCCGATGACCCGGGTGTGGTGCTCGGCCGTCGTCCTGGTCCGCGACACCAGGACCTTCGGGATGTCCGTCCAGATGTGCCCGAACTCGCGGAACCACTCCGGCAGCGAGTCGTCGTCGCGGGCGTCCGGCCAGAACGGGTCCATCATGTCGCGGACGACGCGGCCCTCGACGAACATCGTCATCGCGTGGGCACGGTCGTTGAACTCGCGGTGCAGGGCGCCGTCGATGTGGAGCCAGTCGGGCCCCTCGAGGCCGCTGTGGTCGCCGCGGTCCCGTTCGATGAGCAGGTCGAGCGAGACGTTCATCCAGTACACGAAGCGCGCGGACATCGGGACTCCTCCGTCGATGCCGGAACGGTACCGCCGAGCACTGCGCTCGGCAAGAGACCGATCGGTCAGGGCCGACCGGGTCGGCTCCGCAGCCCGCAGCTGCGCCGCTCGAGGTCGGCGAGGGCCGCGATCGTCGCCGGGTCCCGCCCCCGCCACCGGTCGACGACACCGGGGCCGAGCGCGGTCACGGCATCGCGCCCGACGAGTGCCCGGAGTGCCAGGACCTCAGCACCGTCGGGTCCCTGGTCCACTCGGCGCGCGGCCGTCGCGGTACGGACGAACCGCCCACGGGTGCGCGTCCAGACGAGGAGCAGGACCACGACGAACACGACGGTGAGGCCGCCGCCGACGAGGTGTGCCAGGTGGACGGCGGTGTCGTGCTGCTGCGCTCCCGCGGCCGCCACGGCGCCGGCGTGCTCGCTCGCCCTCCGCAGGGGCGCACTCACGGCGTCACCGGCGAGGGGGATGTCCGCGAGGGCCCGTGCGGTCGCCGACAGCTGCCGCTGGAACGCCGAGCCCTCGTCCTGCACCCGGGTGCCGATGGACGCGAGCCGTTCGATCGAGCCGGCGACCTCCCTGCCGACCACCACGGCGAGGACCAGACCGACGAGGACGAGGAGGTCGGCGACGACCTGGCGGACACGTCGGAGCGGTCGGCTGTCGTACACGACCATCACGGGCCTCCTGTCCGGGTCGACCGGTGCCGGACGTGGCTGGTCGGTCGACGTCCCAGTCTGCTGGTGCCGCCTGTGCTCCCGGTCCGCCGGCCCGGTCCGGGCACCGTTCGCACCCAGCGACAGTCCGTGGGTCTGGAGCTCCGTGGTCTGTCGCCGACCGCGAACCGGGCCTCCGGCACCGCGCCGCTCAGGGCACGACGTCCACCGGTGCGGTCCGCACGGCGACCGAGTCGATCACCGCCCCGGCCGGGATGCTGCCCGTGCGCTGTGTCTGTACGGTCCGCTCGCCGAGGTAGGTGCCGGACGCCCGGTCGATGATCACGTCCTGGCGTTCCTTCCCCGTCCGCGCCGGCAGTCCGATCGCGGTTCCGACCCGTCCGTCGAGGGACGCCTGCTCCTCGGTCACGACGATGCCCGGCAGGGTCGCCAGGGCCTCGTACATGGCGGCACGGAGGTCGGCGGGCACCAGCCCGGTGCGGAGGAGCCAACGGACGGTGTCGAAGGCGTGCTCCGAGTCGGTCGTGTCCACCGGGCGAGGTGCGGCGTCGATCCGCCGCAGGAGCGCGGCAGGGTCCCGGGGCAGGCCCTCGATGTCCGTCACGGCGATGGTCCCCGGACGCACACCGCCGAGTTCCCCGACCGTGAAGTCGCCGCCGGCAGCGCGCTCCCACTGCGGGTCGTCGCGGTGGGCCTCGGTCGCGTAGTCGTCCGCCGCGGCCTCCCGAGCGGCCGCTCCGCCGTAGAAGGTCGTCGCCGGCTCGGACCAGCTCTCGCGGACCCAGGTGTCGGTCACGTCGGCGGGCACCCACGTCGTGCTCGTCCGCCGTGCCACGTAGCCCTCGTCGTAGTGCTCGCCGTCCGACGACGCGTACCCCAGTGCCCGCTCGGTCTCCACGACCCGCGTGTACGAGCCGACCGGTGCCCGGTCCGCCGCGGCCGCACGGGCCGCCTCGTGCAGGGTGGCCGCGGCGGCGCGGTCCGGTGACGACCAGTGCGTGGTCCCGATGCCGGTGGCGACCAGCACGCCGGCAGCGACGACCGCGGCACCGGCGACCAGGACGGGGCGGAGCCGATGACGCCGACGGACGGGAGGATCGGTGCTGGCCGCCGCAGCACCTTCCGTCGACGGGGCGGTCGCCGCCGCCTGCGCTGCTGCGTCGAACCGGTGGCGCGCACGGTCGAGGGCAGCTTCGAGGACCTCGGGCGGTACGTCCTCCCGACGCAGCAGACGGAGGGCGGCGAAGTCGTCGTCAGACATGGAGGGGTCCGTTCAGGGGGTCGGTGGCACCCGGGACGGCGCGGAGGGCCGTGCGGGCGCGGTTCAGTCGGGAGCGGACGGTACCGACGGGGACGCCCGTCGCCTCCGCGATCTGCTCGTAGGTGAGCTCGGCCCAGGCGTGCAGCAGCACGGTGTCCCGGACGGCGGGGCGCATCCGGTCGAGTTCCCGGACCACCGCCTGCACGGCACGCTGTACGTCAACGCGGTCACCGGTCTCGTCTTCGAAGTGCTCCGGGGCGGCGGAACGGGACATGGCGCGCTGTGTCCGGCGTTGCGATCGCCAGTGTCGGCTGAGCAGGTTCGTCGCGATGCCGAACAGCCACGGCAACGGCTCCTGCCGCTCAGGGTCGAACGAGCTCCACCGCACCAGGGCCGTCACGAACGTCTCGCTGAGGATGTCCTCCGCGGTCTGCAGGTCGGTCCGGCGGGCGAGGTAGCGCAGGATGCGGCGTCCGTGCAGGTCGAACTGGCGACCGAGCTCGTCGGCGGCGTCTGGCGGGGGATGGTTGCTGGGCACGGTAGGTGTTGCCCGATCCTGGTCGGGGAGTTCCATCTTCGTCCTTGCCGGCGGGCACGGTCCTCGCTGAGCGACAGTGTTCGCGGCCGCTGCCCCGCGGACCGTCGCTCAGCACGAACGGCCCGTCACGGCACCGCGCCTACGATGGACGGGTGCTGCTCGCGATCGACACCTCCGCCGGGACCTCCGTCGCCGTCGTCGACCCGACGACCGGGCAGGTCCTCGCCGAGCGCGCGACCGACGACACCCGCCGGCACGCCGAGGTGATCGGCCCGTTCCTCGACGAGGTCCTGCGTGCCGCCGGGGTCACCCCGTCGGCCGTCACGGGCGTCGTCGCCGGCATGGGTCCCGGCCCCTTCACCGGCCTCCGCGTCGGCATCGCCGCCGCCCGCACCTTCGCCGCCGCACGCGCCGTCCCGTTCCTCCCGCTCGTCAGCCACGACGCGGTCGCGACGGGGGAGCCCGGGCCGCTCGTCGTCCTCACCGACGCCCGCCGCCGCGAGGTCGCCTGGAGCGCCTACGACACCGACGGCACGCGCGTCGCAGGTCCGGGACTCGCGAAGCCGGCGGACCTGGACGACGTGCTGCGGGCCTCCCGTCCGGAGGCCGTCGACTGGCGGCGCGTGACGGCCGCGACCATCCCGGCCGGGAGGCTCGGGGTGCTGGCCGCGGACCGGCTCGCCTCCGGCGCACCCCTGGCCGCCGACACCCCGGTCTACCTGCGCGAACCCGACGTGACGATGCCGGGAGCGCCGAAGCGGGTGGCCCGGTGACCGCCGTGCTGCCCGACGGACTGCGGCTCCGTCGCGCGCACCCGCAGGACCTCGACGACGTCATGTGGCTCGAGCAGGTCTCGTTCCCGACGGATGCCTGGTCGGCTTCGCAGATGTCCGGTGAGCTGCACTCCCCGCACGGGTACTACGTCGTCATCGAGACCACCGACGAGGGCACGGCACCGACGGTCGTCGGGTACGCCGGGCTGTCCTCGCTGCCGGGCAACCCGGTCGCGGACGTGCAGACCATCGCGGTCGCGGCCGAGCACCGCGGCAAGGGCCTCGGCCGGGTGCTGTTCACGGAACTCCTCGACGAGGCACGTCGCCGCGGGGTGCACGAGGTGTTCCTCGAGGTCCGCGCGGACAACCCCGTGGCGCAGGCGATGTACACGGCGGCCGGGTTCGAGCAGATCGCCGTCCGGCCGCGGTACTACCAGCCCGACGGCGTCGACGCGTGGGTGATGCGGGCCGAACTCGTGCCGGACGCCACTCGACCCGGACCGATCGGACAGGAGGCGCTCGATGACCGCGGCTGAACCACTGGTGCTCGGCATCGAGACCTCGTGCGACGAGACCGGCGTCGGCATCGTGCGCGGGACCACCCTGCTCGCGAACGTCATCGCGTCGAGCATGGACGAGCACGCCCGCTACGGCGGCGTCGTGCCCGAGGTCGCCGCACGGGCGCACCTCGAGGCGATGACGCCGACCCTGCACCAGGCGCTCGAGCAGGCCGGGGTCACCCTCGACGAGCTCGACGCCGTCGCGGTCACCGCCGGGCCGGGGCTCGCGGGCGCGCTCATGGTCGGTGTCGGCGCGGCGAAGGCGCTCGCCGTGGCGACCGGCAAGCCGCTGTACGGCGTGAACCACCTCGTCGGGCACGTCGGCGCGGACGTCCTGCGCACGGACGGCTCCGAGATCGAACTCCCGACCGTGGCGTTGCTCGTCTCGGGCGGCCACACCTCGCTCCTGCTCGTCCGGGACCTGGTCGGCGACGTGGAACTGCTCGGCGAGACGATCGACGACGCCGCGGGTGAGGCGTTCGACAAGGTCGCCCGGCTCCTCGGCCTGCCGTACCCCGGCGGACCCCAGATCGACCGCGCGGCAGCCGAGGGCGACCCGACGGCCATCCGGTTCCCCCGGGGTCTGACGCTGCCGAAGGACATGGCGGCACACCGCTACGACTTCTCGTTCTCCGGCCTGAAGACCGCCGTCGCCCGGTGGGTCGAGCGCTGCCGAGACGAGGGTCGCGAGGTCCCCATCGCCGACGTCGCCGCGAGCTTCCGCGAGGCCGTCGTCGACGTCCTGCTGACCAAGGCGCTCGCCGCCTGCCGGGACACCGGTGTCGAGCGGCTGCTGCTCGGCGGCGGGGTCGTCGCGAACGCGCGGCTGCGGCAGGTGGCGGAGGAACGCTGCGCTGCAGCCGGGGTCGCACTGCGGATCCCGCCGTTCGACCTCTGCACCGACAACGGCGCGATGATCGCCGCTGTCGGTGCGCGGCTCGTCGCCGAGGGGCACGCCCCGAGCGACCTCGGCATCGCGGCGGACTCGACCCTGCCGGTCACCACGGTCCAGGTCTGACGGGCGCCGGCCCGGGCCGCTCCCGCTCCTGAACGACGCAGGGAGCCGTGTGGGAGGATCGGTGCCGGTGGTCGACCGGCCACCGGGAGGGGTGACACGTGTCCGATCAGAACGACCGATCGAAGCCGGACGAGACGCCGGACCAGGCGTCGGGTCAGGAGTCGAGCCAGCCTGCGGCGTCCGCGTCGACCGATCCGGAGCGCGGGCACGACCCGGCGGCGCGGGACCCGTTCGCGTCCTCCGGCCAGGGGTCGGCAGCGCAGGGTGTCACGGATCCGGCGGGCGACCCGAGCGGACGTGCGGCCTCCTCCGGGCAGTCGACCAGCGCGCAGCAGAGCCCGTACGCGACGCCCGGCCAGTCCGGGTCGCACGCGGCGTACGGCTCGCAGGCGGGCCAGTACGGCTCGCAGAACCAGTACGGCTCGCAGAACCAGTACGGCTCGCAGAACCAGTACGGCTCGCAGCAGGCAGGCTCGAACCAGTACGGCTCGCAGCAGGCCGGGCAGGGCCAGTACGGCTCGCAGAACCCGTACGGCGCGTCGAACCCCTACGGCGGGCAGAACCCCTCGGGGTCCCAGAGCCAGTACGGCGGACAGAAGGCCTCGAGCCAGTCGCCCTACGGCCAGCAGCCCCACGGCCAGCAGCAGTACGGCCAGCAGTCGTACGGCGCCCAGCAAGGAACCGCGGCCGGCTACAACCCGTACGCGGCCTCGAGCCCGTACGCCTACGGGCAGCAGCAGAAGACGAGCGTGCTCGCGATCCTGTCGATCGTCTTCGCCTTCGGCGGACTCCTGTTCGGGCCGCTCACCATCCTGACCAGCCCCGCCGGCGCGATCATGGGGCACGTCGCCCTCGGACGCATCAAGCAGACCGGTGAGCAGGGGCGCGGCCTCGCCCTCGCCGGCATCATCGGCGGCTGGATCATCACCGCGCTGGCCGTGATCGGAGTCGTGGGGTTCATCCTGTTCGCGGTCTTCGCCGCCCAGAACCCGAACTACGGGGGCTACGACGACTACAACGGCTACGACACCAGCAGCACGGCTGCCGTCATCGCCTGACCTGCTCGACGTGCGGCTCCGCAGGACGACCGCACCGGACGACGACGGGGCACCGCCACCACGGCGGTGCCCCGTCGTCGTGTGTCGCGCAGCGCAGCGCAGCACCCGGACTGGTCAGCCGGCCCCGTCGGTGAGGCGCTCACACAGGACTGCGGTGTGGCGGCCCTCCAGTCTGGTGAGCACGAGCGTGACGCGACCCCGCCCGCGCAGTCGCAGGCGCTTGCGGAACTCGGCCGGGTCCACGTCCACTCCGCGCTTCTTGATCTCGACGGTCCCGATGTCGTCCGCCGCCAGTCGTGCCGCCAGCCGCTTGACGTCGAGTGGCATCGTGTCGAGCACGCGGAACCCCTGCGCGAACGGTGTCCCGACCGCCCGGTCGCTCGTCACGTAGGCGATGCCCTCGGAGAGCATCCGGCCGTCGATCGACCGCGCCAGGTCCCCGATGAGCCGGGCACGGATGACGGCGCCGTCGGGTTCGTAGAGGTACGCACCGAGGGGCCCGACCTCGACGTCCTCGGCGTCGGCGGCTCCCGTGAGTTCGGCGATGCCGTGCGGACCGATGACGGTCGCTGCACGTCGGACTCCGGGACGGGCGAGCGGACCGAACCACAGGGCGAGCTCGACGACCTCGCGGTCGACGGACGTCCACTGCGCCTCGGCGGTGTCGGGGATCAGGTCGCGGTCGACGCCCGGGCCGAGCTTCACGCCGGTCGGGGTCGTCGTCGCGGCGGCGAAGACGGTGTCGAGCGAGGGCGACCAGTCGTCCGGGTCGGCGAGTCGTCGGGTGTCCGAGTGCCCGCTCGTCCGCCGGGCCGGGTCCATCCAGACCCCGTCCACGGAGCTGACGTCGAACGTGGCGGCGTCCCCGAGCTCGACGCGGGCGTTCGGCCACGGTGCGAGGTTGTGCGTCGCGACCGCCGCGGTCACCTCGTCCCGGTCGACGGCGGTGACGTCGAGGTCGAGCGCCGCCATCGCGAGCGCGTCCCCGCCGATCCCGCAGCCGAGGTCCGCGACCCGCTGCAGGCCGGCGGCGGCGAAGCGTCCGGCGTGCTGCGCGGCCACCTGCAGCCGCGTGGCCTGTTCGAGCCCGGCCTCGGTGAAGAGCATGCGCGCCGCGAAGTCACCGAACTTGCCGCGGGCCTTCTGCCGGAGCTTCGCCTGGGTGAGGACCGCCGCGACGAGTGCGGGGTCGTGCCCCTCGGCCCGGAGGCGGGACACCACCCGGACGATCTCGCCGCCGTCCGAGACCGAGGGCGTACGGTCGAGCAGGTCCATCCCCGCCGGGGTCAGCAGCTGGGTCAGTTCGGCGGCGTCCATGCCCCGATCCTCCCAGGTGCGGGCAGAGCGGGGCACGCTGGCACTCGGATTGACCGAGTGCCAGTGACGTCCTACAGTTGGGGTTGGCACTCTCCCCAGGGAAGTGCCAACCCGGTTTTCGTCAGTACCGAACACGTACCGAGAAAGAAGAGGTCACCGTGGCCGTCAGCATCAAGCCGCTCGAAGATCGCATCGTCATCCGCCAGGTGGAGGCGGAGCAGACCACCGCTTCCGGTCTGGTCATCCCGGACACCGCGAAGGAGAAGCCCCAGGAGGGCGAGGTCGTCGCCGTGGGTCCGGGTCGCATCGACGACAACGGCAACCGCGTGCCGCTCGACGTCGCCGTCGGCGACAAGGTCATCTACTCGAAGTACGGCGGCACCGAGGTCAAGTACTCGGGTGAGGACCTCCTCGTCCTCTCCGCCCGCGACGTCCTCGCGGTCATCGAGAACTGACATCTGCTCCACGAACGCCCCGTCGGCCTGGCCGGCGGGGCGTTCGTCGTCCCGGGGACGCGGTGACCGCCGGGAGGCCCGGTGCGCCCGCGTCCGTCGGTCCGCCTTCCTAGGATGGTTCCGTGAGTGAACCGAGTCCCACGCGTCCGGCGCGCAGCGAGGCATCCGTCGGCGTGGTGCAGGCCCTCGTCGCGTACGGGCTCTGGGGACTCATGCCCCTGCTCTTCGCGGCCATGGCCCCGGCGGGCGCGTTCGAGATCGTGTCGTGGCGGATCGTCTTCGGCCTGGTGTTCTGCGCCGTGGCCATCCTCGCGACCCGCTCGTGGCTGCGCATCCGGTCCCTGCTCGTGCAGCCGCGGGTGATGGGCATCATGGGCATCGCCGCCGGGCTCATCCTGGTGAACTGGACCGTGTACGTGCTCGCGACCACCACGGGGCACACCGTCGAGGCGGCGCTCGGCTACTTCATCAACCCGCTCGTCACGATCGCGCTCGGCGTGGTGGTCCTCCGCGAACGCCTCCGACCCCTGCAGTGGACCGCCGTCGGCGTCAGCGTCCTGGCCGTCGTCGTCATCGCGGTCGGGTACGGACGGATGCCGTGGATCGCACTGGCGCTGGCGTTCTCGTTCGGGACGTACGGTCTCGTGAAGAAGCGCGTGGGCGGCACGGTCGACGCACTCAGCGGGCTGACGATCGAGACCGTGTGGTTGCTCCCGCTTGCGGTGGGGGCGCTCGTCGTGCTCGGCGTCACCGGGCTCGGCGGCGGGGTCACGTTCACGAGCGAGGGCTGGGTGCACACCCTCGTCACGGTGCTCACCGGGCCGGCGACCGCGGTGCCGCTCCTGCTCTTCGCGTCCTCGGCCCGTCGGGTGAGCCTGTCGACCCTCGGGCTGACGCAGTACCTCGCACCCGTGATGCAGCTGCTCGTGGGGGTGCTCGTGCAGCACGAGCCGATGTCGGTCTCGCGGTGGATCGGCTTCGGGATCGTCTGGTCGGCGCTCGTGCTGCTCACCGTCGACTCGTTCACCGCTGCGCGGCGGGGTGCGCGACCCGACGCCGTACCCGAGCCGGCCTGAACTGACGGGGGCGGTGCGGGCCTCCCGGCCGGCGAGCGAGTCGCGCCTGCGGGACGCGCCTGTCTGTCCCTGACGCCGCTTCGATGTCGAGACGCCGCGTTGTTCCGCGTCGTCTCGACCGTTCGGCGGCGTGACGTGCTGACGCCGGTGTCTCCGCGCTCCCGCCCGCAGCCGAGCCGCCCGCATGCCCCGCCCACGCGAACGGCCCCCGGGAGCAGCTGCTCCCGGGGGCCGTCGGTCGTGCGGGTGTTACTTCGAGACCGAGCCCTGGATGGCGCTCTGGTACACGGGCTTGTTGTCGCCGTCGAACTTGTAGATGCCGATGTAGGCGCTCGACGGGTCGTTCTTGGAGTCGAACGGACCGATGCCGGACGGACCGGTGTAGTGGATGTCCTCACCGTCGTCGAGGAGGTCCTTGCAGTCCTTGAACGTCGAGCACTCGGTGCCGCCGTCGGCCCCGGAGACCGCAGCCATGTTGGCCTGGATCGTGCCGGAGTCGGTGCCCTTGCCCTTCACCGCGGCGAGGGCGGCGAGGGTGGTGGCGTCGTAGGACTCGGCCGCGTACGAGAAGTCGGCGAGGTCCTTGTTCGAGGACTTCTTGTAGAAGTCGACGAGGCGCTTCTTCAGGTCGTCCTTCGGGCTGGCACCGGGGATGGTGCCCTGCGCGCCCTCGAGGGTGCCCTTGTCGAAGTCCTTCGAGTAGTCCGCCGTGTTGCCGTCGGACATGTAGATCTTCGCCTTGTTCCCCTGCGAGACGAGCTCGGGAATGATCGACTTCGTCTCGTCGAAGGCCAGCACGACGATCGCGTCGGGCTCGGTCGCGAGTGCTGCGGTCACCTCGGACGAGAACGTGGTCTGTCCGGGCGGGAACTCCTGCCCCTTGCCCTTGGCGCCGTAGACGACCTGGCCACCGGCGGACTCGACGGCCTCCTGGACGGAGTTGCGGAGGCCGGTGCCGTACGTGTCGTTGAAGACGAGGAACGCGACCTTGGCGTTGCCGTCACCCGTGACGAGCTGGCCCAGCGCGGAACCCTGGACGGAGTCCGGCGGAGCGGTGCGGTAGTAGTGCGACGAGTAGCCGGACAGGTCGGTCGCCGTGTTCGCCGGCGAGATCTGCACCATGCAGTTGCTCGTGAGCTGGTCGATCACGTTGAGCGTGACGGAGGACGACTCGGCACCGATGACGACCGGGACCTTCGCGTCCACGAGCTTCGTCGCGGCGGAGCTCGACACGGTCATGTCGTTGCTGTCGCCGGAGTCGGTGGCGGGGTCGATGGTGACGTCCTCGTCGAGCACACCACCCGCGGCGTTGATGTCCTCGACGGCGAGGCCGACGCCGGACTCGGCCGGCGGGTTGAGGTAGGCCAGCGACCCGGTCAGCGGCAGGATCGTACCGATCTTCAGCGGGTCGGTGCTGGGCGACGAGGGGGCCTCGCAGCTCGCGGCCGGGTCCTTCTTCGCGCCGCCGGCCTTGGCCGACTCGGACGCGCCGTCACCGGCGTTGCTCGAGGTGGAGCAGCCGACGAGGAGCACCGCTGCCGCTCCCGCCAGTGCCAGCGCCGTGGTGGCGCGGGTGGTTCTGATCATCCGTGGAACCCTTTCTCTGCGCGGAGGCCCTACCGCATCGGGTCGAGCGCGGCGTCTCCGCGTGGGATTGAGGAGAAAACTAGGGTCGATGTGTTTCGCCCGTGTGACGGAAGTACACACCTGGGTGTTTCGTTACATACCCGTGACACTTCTGAGCGGCCTCACCGGAACCCCTGATCAGGAGTCCGTCTGGACGGTCTCCGTGGTCCCGGACGGTCGTCCTGGAGGCCCGGCGTACGTTCCGCAGACATGAACGACACATCTTCCACCACCGTCTTCCGGCCCACGCGGGCCATCGTCACCGGCTCGGAGTCGGGCATCGGCAAGGCCACCGCGGTCGCGCTGGCGGCCGCCGGCATGGACGTCGGGATCACCTACCTGTCCGAGCCCGACCGGGCCGAGGAGACCGCGGCCGAGGTCCGCGCCGCCGGGCGACAGGCGTACGTGGCGCAGCTCGACGTGACCGACCTCGAGCGGGCGGGCGCGGTCATCGACGGCCTCGTGTCCCAACTCGGCGGGGTCGACGTCATCGTCGCCGACGCGGGCACGGGCGACAACGCTCCGTTCCTCGACCTGACGCTCGACCAGTGGCGGCACACCGTCGCGACCGACCTCGACGGGGCCTTCGTCACGATCCAGGCAGCCGCTCGTCGCATGGTCGCGCAGGGCACCGGCGGCCGGATCATCGGCATCACGAGCGTGCACGAGCACCAGCCGCGGTACGGCTCCAGCGCGTACGACGCCGCGAAGCACGGGCTCGGCGGTCTGCTCAAGACGATCGCGATCGAGCTGGCGTCGCACGGCATCACCGCGAACGCAGTCGCACCGGGGGAGATCGCGACCCGGATGACCGGCGCCGAGGACGAGGACCCGCACACGATCTCCCGTCCCGGGGTGCCGCTCGGCCGTCCGGGCAACGCGTGGGAGATCGCGGCCGCCGTGGCGTTCCTGGCCTCGCCCGCGTCGTCGTACATCACCGGCGTGTCGCTGCCCGTCGACGGCGGCATGCTCCAGATGGGCCCGCACGGCGGCAGCCACATCACGTCGGACGACTGGCGGAGCGCGTAGTCCCGGACGAAGCGACGAGGGCGGCCCCGCACAACGGTGTCTCGTTGCGCGGGGCCGCCCTCGTCGTGTTCTGTCGAACCGGGGGTCAGCCGCGGTAGTTCGGCGCCTCGACCACCATCTGGACGTCGTGCGGGTGCGACTCCTTCAGCCCGGCCGCGGTGATGCGGACGAACTTGCCGCGGGCCTTCAGCTCCGGGATCGTCCGGCCGCCGACGTAGAACATCGACTGCCGCAGCCCGCCGACGAGCTGGTAGACGACGTTGCCGACCGAACCGCGGTAGGGCACCTGGCCCTCGATGCCCTCGGGGATGAGCTTCTCGTCCGAGGGGACGTCCGCCTGGAAGTAGCGGTCCTTCGAGTACGACGTCTTCTTGCCGCGGGTCTGCAGCGCCCCGAGGGAGCCCATCCCGCGGTACGCCTTGAACTGCTTGCCGCCGACGAACACCAGGTCGCCCGGGGACTCGTCGGTGCCGGCGAGGAGCGAGCCGAGCATGACGGTGTCCGCGCCCGCGACGAGGGCCTTCGCGATGTCGCCCGAGTACTGCAGGCCGCCGTCGGCGATGATCGGGACGCCGGCCTCGCGTGCGGCGAGGGAGGCCTCGTACACGGCGGTCACCTGCGGCACGCCGACACCGGCGACCACGCGGGTGGTGCAGATCGAGCCCGGGCCGACGCCGACCTTGACGGCGTCGACACCGGCGTCGATGAGCGCCTGCGCACCGGCACGGGTCGCGACGTTGCCGCCGATGACGTCGATGCCGTCGAACGACGAGTCGGCCTTGATGCGGCGGACCATGTCGAGCACGCCTTCGCTCTCGCCGTTCGCGGTGTCGACGACGAGCACGTCGACCCCGGCGTCGCGGAGGGCCTCGGCGCGCTGCCAGGCATCGCCGAAGAAGCCGATGGCGGCACCGACGCGCAGTCGGCCTTCCTCGTCCTTCGTGGCGTCCGGGTACTTCTCGCTCTTGTCGAAGTCCTTGACGGTGATGAGCCCGCGGAGCTTGCCGTCGGCGTCCACCAGCGGCAGCTTCTCGATCTTGTGCTGCGCGAAGATGGCGATCGCCTCTTCGGGGTCGATGCCCTCGAGCGCCGTGATGAGCGGGGCCTTCGTCATGACGTCACGCACGAGCGTGCTCGACATCTCGAACGGTGCGACGAAGCGCATGTCACGGTTCGTGATGATGCCCACGAGCGTGCCGTCGGCCTCGACGACCGGCAGGCCGGAGACGCGGAACTGCCCGCAGAGCGCGTCCACGTCGGCGACGGTGGCGTCCGGGCTGGTGGTCACCGGGTTGGTGATCATGCCCGACTCGGAGCGCTTCACCTTGTCCACGTAGGCGGCCTGGTCCTCGATGGACATGTTGCGGTGCAGGATCCCGATGCCGCCCTGGCGTGCCATGGCGATGGCCATGCGCGACTCGGTGACGGTGTCCATGGCCGCGGAGAGCAGCGGCACGTTGACCGAGATCCGCTTGGTGAGCCGGGACGTCGTGGACGCCTCGCTCGGGATGACGTCGGTGTGCCCCGGCAGGAGCATGACGTCGTCGTACGTGAGTCCGATGAATCCGAACGGATCCGGCTGGTCCATGGGTCCCCTTCGTGGGCGAGGTGAACGGGTGTCAGTACCGGGAACGCACCGGTGGGCTCTCGATGGGACATGGTAACGCGCGCGACGCAGGCGCCATTCCTGGCGGCGGGATCGGTCGCTGTACCGGCCGGACGGGAGGCTTCTCCGCGCGAACGCAAATCGACTCGCCTGTGCAAGGTCACGGTTGCGGCACGATTTGTGCAGGGAACGTGCCGGAAACACGGGGGACACAAAAAATCCCTAGGGTCCTCGACTATCCGAACGAGAGGCTCATCCGTGGGTTCCATCACTCCGCCGGGGTCAGCGCTGGCGCGCCGACTCCGCCGCGGGGCACCAGGCCGTCGTCGCCTGGTCCTCGCCGCCGTGCTCTTCCTCGCCTTCCTGGCCACCTTCGCCGTCGACGTGGTGCTCTCGCCCGTCGCCGGCGCAGCGACCAGCAGCCCCTCCGCCAGCAGCGCACCGGCGAGCACCGGGCCCTGCGTGGTCAGCACGACGAACGGCTGCATCCAGGGCACGATCCTCGACTCGGAGCGGGAGCCCGCCTCGGGAGTCGACGTCGACGTCACCGGCCCCGGCTCGTTCACGGGGTCCTCGACGACGAACGCCGACGGCCGCTGGTCGGTCAGCATCTCGGAGGCCGGGTCCTACACGGTCAAGGTCGACCAGGACTCGCTGCCGAAGGGGCAGTACCTCACCGACGCGAAGGACGCCGAGCGCACCGTGCAGGGCAACCTGAACGCCAACGCCGGCACGATCTTCCAGCTCTCCGACCAGGAGGGCGCGATCACCGACACCGGCGCCACGAGCGTCACCGCGGCACGGTTCTGGCAGCAGTTCGCCTCCGGCATCCGCCTCGGACTCCTCATCGCCCTCGCCTCGATCGGCCTGTCGCTCATCTACGGGACGACCGGCCTGTCCAGCTTCTCCCACGGTGAGCAGGTGACCCTCGGTGGCCTCCTCGCCTACGTCTTCGCGAACCAGCTCGGATGGAACATCTGGCTCGCCGGGCTGGTGACCGTGCTGCTCTGTGCCGCGACCGGGTACCTGCAGGACGCGGGCATCTGGAAGCCCCTGCGGAAGCGCCGGATCAGCCTCACGCAGCTCATGATCGTGACGATCGGTCTCTCGATCGCCGCCCAGTACGCCTTCCAGTACTTCTTCGGGGCATCGACCGTCCGCATCCAGCAGGGCAACCCGGAGACGGTGACGTTCGCCGGCATCACGCTGACGGTGCAGTCGTACGTCGCGATGGGGATCGCGCTCGTCGTGCTCGTCGGCACGGGGCTGTTCCTCGGGAAGACGCGCTTCGGACGTGCCACCCGCGCGGTGTCCGACAACCCGGCGCTCGCCGCGGCCTCGGGCATCGACGTCGACCGCGTGATCCGCTTCGTGTGGACGCTCGCCGCCGGTCTCGCCGGTCTGTCCGGTGTGATGCTCGGCCTCGTGCTGAACGGCGTGAACTGGCAGACCGGTCTCCAGCTGCTGCTGCTCATGTTCGCCTCGGTGACCCTCGGCGGTCTCGGGACGGCCTACGGCGCGCTCGTCGGCTCGATGATCATCGGCATCGTCGTGGAGCTCACGAACCTGGTGCTGCCCGGTGACTTCAAGTACGCCACCGCCCTCGTCATCCTCATCCTCATCCTGCTGTTCCGGCCGCAGGGCATCTTCGGCCGTGCCGAGCGGATCGGCTAAGGGAGCACCCGCATGGACTACATCCTCACCCTGCTCACCTCGCTGACGCAGGAGGCCCTCGCGCCGACGACCGCGGCGTTCGCGCTCGCGGCGATCGGCCTCAACGTGCACTTCGGGCTCACCGGCCTGGTCAACATGGGCCAGGCGGCGTTCCTGCTGCTCGGCGCCTACGGGTTCGCGATCTCGATCTCGAACGGCCTGCCCGTCGGGCTCGCGGTGCTCATCGCCCTGGCCATCGCGATCGTCTTCGCGGTCATCCTCGGCATCCCGACCCTGCGGTTGCGCGGGGACTACCTGGCGATCGTGACGATCTCCGGTGCCGAGATCATCCGCATGGTCGGCCGATCGAGTCTGCTCACCGACACCACCGGTGGCTCGAACGGCATCACCGGCTCGAGCTACCGCGAGCCGTTCAACGCGCTGAGCTTCCTGCCCGACGGCACCACGACCATCCTGTGGTTCACGTACTCGAACAACGGCGTCAACGGCTGGTGGATCCGCATCGTCGGCTGGGGCCTGGTCGCCCTGTTCACCCTCGTGCTGTTCCTGCTCATGCGCAGCCCGTGGGGCCGTGTCGTGAAGGCCATCCGCGAGGACGAGGACGCGGTCCGCTCCCTCGGCAAGAACGTCTACTCGTACAAGATGCAGGCGCTCGTCTTCGGTGGCGCGCTCGGTGCCCTGGCCGGGGTCATCTACGTCCTGCCGAGTTCGGTGCAGCCGGACGCCATGGGCCGCTCGATGACCTTCTTCATCTGGACAGCGCTCATCCTCGGAGGCGCGGCGACGGTGTTCGGACCGGTGCTCGGCGCGATCCTGTTCTTCGTCGTCCGTCTCTTCATCCGCACGCTCGCGGGTGACTTCATCCCGAACTCGATCATGAGCGCCCAGCAGGCCGAGCAGTTCTCCTACGTGCTGGTCGGTGTCGCGCTCATGCTCCTCATCGTCTTCCGCCCACAGGGACTCCTGGGGAACAAGAAGGAGCTGACGTTCAGTGTCTGAACCCACCGGAACCACGCCCGGCGTCCCCACCGCCCTCACCGCGGTGCAGCACGCCCCCGGTTCGCCGAAGCCGGACGCCATCCTCACGGTCGACAACATCAGCCGCCGCTTCGGTGGCATGACCGCGGTCGACGTGGACCACCTCGAGGTGCAGCGCGGTGCCATCACGGCCCTCATCGGGCCGAACGGCGCCGGCAAGACCACCTTCTTCAACCTGCTCACCGGCTTCGACAAGCCGACGAGCGGCAAGGAGGCCCGCTGGCAGTTCAACGGGAAGACGCTCGGCAACACCGGGGCCGCGAAGGTCGCCCGCGCCGGCATGGTCCGCACGTTCCAGCTGACGAAGGCGCTGTCGCGCCTCACCGTGATGCAGAACATGCTGCTCGGCGCCAAGGACCAGCCGGGCGAGAACTTCTTCGCCGCGCTGGTCAGCCCGCTGTGGCGGAAGCGTGAGCAGGAGATCACGGCGAAGGCCGAGGACCTCCTCGCCCGCTTCAAGCTCCTCGAGAAGAAGGACGACTACGCCGGATCGCTCTCGGGCGGCCAGCGGAAGCTCCTCGAGATGGCCCGCGCGCTCATGTCCGACCCGACGATGATCATGCTCGACGAGCCGATGGCCGGCGTGAACCCGGCGCTGACGCAGTCGCTGCTCGGGCACATCCAGTCCCTCCGCGACGACGGCATGACGGTGCTCTTCGTCGAGCACGACATGCACATGGTCCGGCACATCTCGGACTGGGTCGTCGTGATGGCCGAGGGCAAGGTCGTCGCCGAGGGCCCGGCCGCCACCGTCATGGACGACCAGGCCGTGATCGACGCCTACCTCGGCGCCCACCACGACACCGACCTCGGTGACGACTCGCTCCTCACCGAGGAGACCTACGAGGAACTCGCCGACGAGGTCGCAGAAGAGGACGCGGCGGACGCCGCCGACGAAGGGAAGGCGACCCGATGACGGACGCGACGAACGGCACCGGCGCGGACCGGGCCTCCAGTGCGGAGCCGGCAGCGGTGGCCGTCACCCCGGGCAGCACGACCCCGCGTGCCGCGACCGGCGGCGCCACCGCGGTGCAGGACCGCGAGCCGGTCATGCGTGCCGACAACCTCGTCGCCGGCTACCTGCCGGGTGTCAACATCCTCAACGGGTGCGACCTGGTCTGCTACCCGGGCGAGCTCATCGGCATCATCGGCCCGAACGGCGCCGGCAAGTCGACGCTCCTCAAGGCGCTCTTCGGCCTCGTGAACATCCGCGAGGGCTCGGTCACGCTGCAGGGCGAGGACATCACGAACCTCAAGGCGAACAAGCTCGTGCAGGCCGGGGTCGGCTTCGTCCCGCAGACGAACAACGTCTTCCCCTCGCTCTCCATCGAGGAGAACCTGCAGATGGGGCTGTACCTGCGCCCGAAGAAGTTCGCCGAGCGGCTCGAGGTCATCTACGACCTGTTCCCCGTGCTCGGACAGCGCAAGGGCCAGCGCGCCGGGTCGCTCTCCGGTGGTGAGCGGCAGTCGGTCGCGATGGCACGGGCGCTCATGATGGACCCGAAGGTGCTGCTGCTCGACGAGCCCTCCGCCGGCCTGTCGCCGGTGCGGCAGGACGAGACCTTCATCCGCACCCGCCGCATCAACAAGGCCGGCGTGTCCGTGATCATGGTCGAGCAGAACGCCCGCCGGTGCCTGCAGATCTGCGACCGCGGCTACGTCCTCGACCAGGGGCGGAACGCGTACTCGGGCACCGGGAAGGAGCTCGCCGACGACCCGAAGGTCATCGAGCTCTACCTCGGGACGCTCGCCAAGGACGTCGACGCCACGAAGTAGGGTCGTCGACACCGCGGGTGCCGCTGTGGGGGCAGCATCCGCGACGGACGGGGCCGTGCTGGCTGCGCTTGCGCGCCGCACGGCCCCGCTCTCGTGCCGCGGGCGGACGCCGGTGTCGGAACGGGACACCCGGTGTCTCCCGGAGACGCCGGTGTCGCATCGAGACGCCGGTGTCGCATCGAGACGCCGGTGTCTCACCCGAGACACCGCCGGAGCGGTGAGACGCCACCGGTTCCGGCGGCGTCTCGCGCACTCGGCGGCGTCTCGCGCAGACGCGCGTGTCTGCGGGAGCGCCCCGTGCCTCCCGTCCGGCCGGGAGGCCCGTCCCGCCTCCGGCGCGTCGGGTACCGTTCCAGCGTGGAACGCTTCTCGGCCCGGGCGATGGACGCCCTCGTGTGGGTGGTGTTCGTCGTGCTCTTCGTCGGCGCGGCCCTGCTCGTGAAGGTCGCCGCCGCACTCCTCGTCGTGCTCATCGTGCTGGCACTGCTGCTCGGGCTCACGCTCCGGGTGCTCCGCCGACGTCGCACGCGCTGACCCGCCGACCGTCCGGCCGTGCCACCCGCACACCCCGCCCGGTAGGGTTGCCGGGTGAGCGAAGTCGAGATCGGTGCAGGCAAGCGCGGACGTCGGGCGTACGCGTTCGACGACATCGCGGTGGTCCCCTCGCGGCGGACGCGTGACCCGCGGGACGTCAACGTCCAGTGGTCGATCGACGCGTTCACCTTCGAGTCGCCGATCCTGTCCGCGCCGATGGACTCCGTCGCCTCGCCCGCGACCGTCATCGAGATGGGGCGTCTCGGCGTCCTCGGGGTCCTCGACCTCGAGGGCCTGTGGACCCGCTACGAGGACCCGGAGCCGTACCTCGCCGAGATCCGCACGCTGACCGACGGCAACGTCACGAAGCGCATGCAGGAGATCTACGCCGAGCCGGTCAAGGCCGAGCTGATCACCCGCCGTCTGGCCGAGATCCGTGCCGCCGGCGTCCCGGTCGCCGGCTCGCTCAGCCCGCAGCGCACGCAGGAGTTCTCGCAGACGGTCGTGGACGCCGGTGTCGACCTGTTCGTCATCCGCGGCACGACGGTCAGCGCCGAGCACGTGTCGCAGAACACCGAGCCGCTCAACCTCAAGAAGTTCATCTACGAGCTCGACGTCCCGGTGATCGTCGGCGGTGCCTCCACCTACACGGCGGCCCTGCACCTCATGCGCACCGGTGCCGCGGGCGTGCTCGTCGGCTTCGGCGGGGGCGCGGCGTCGACCACGCGTGCCGCGCTCGGCATCCACGCACCCATGGCCACCGCGGTCGCCGACGTCGCCGGCGCTCGCCGCGACTACATGGACGAGTCCGGCGGACGGTACGTGCACGTCATCGCGGACGGCGGTCTCGACACCGCCGGGGACGTCGTCAAGGCGATCGCGATGGGGGCCGACGCCGTCATGCTCGGCACCGCACTGGCCCGCGCGTCAGAGGCCCCGGGCGGTGGCTTCCACTGGGGTGCCGAAGCGCATCACCCCGAGCTGCCCCGCGGCCGTCGCGTCGAGGTCGGCACCATCGGCTCGCTCGAGAGCATCCTGAACGGCCCGACCCCGTCGTGGGACGGCCGCGCCAACCTGGTCGGCGCCCTGCGTCGGTCGATGGCGACGACCGGGTACTCCGACGTCAAGGAGTTCCAGCGAGTAGAAGTGGTCGTGGCGCCCTACCACCGCTGACGCGGTGCGCCCGTGGACGATCCGCGGGCGCTGCTCCGGCGCCGGACGGCGATGGAGGCGATCATGACAACGACGGTCACGAACGGTGCGTCGAGCACCGCGGGGTTCGACCCCGCGACGAAGCTCGGCCCGGACGAGCGCGAGGCCGCGATCGAGACCCTGAAGACCCGGGAGCTCGACGTCCTGGTCGTCGGCGGCGGCATCGTCGGCGGTGGTGCCGCACTCGACGCCGTCACCCGGGGCCTGTCGGTCGGGATCGTGGAGGCCCGCGACTGGGGCTCGGGCACGTCCAGCCGGTCGTCGAAGCTCGTGCACGGTGGCATCCGGTACCTCGAGCAGCTCAACTTCACGCTCGTCCGCGAGGCCCTCATCGAACGCGGCCTGCTGCTCCAGCGCATCGCCCCGCACCTGGTCAAGCCGGTCCGCTTCCTGTACCCGCTCAACCACCGGGTCTGGGAGCGCTTCTACATCGGCATCGGCATGGCGATGTACGACGTCTTCAGCTGGTCCGGCGGACGTCCGCCCGGCGTGCCGCACCACCGCCACCTCACCCGCACGCAGGTGCTCCGCTCGATGCCGTCCCTGAAGAAGGACGCGTTCGTCGGCGGCATGACCTACTACGACGCCCAGGTCGACGACGCCCGCTACGTGGCCGCACTCGTCCGCACGGCGGCCTCGTACGGCGCACACGCTGCCTCGCGGGTCCGGATCGAGGGCTTCATCAAGGTCGGGGAGCGGGTCGTCGGGGCGCACGCGCACGACATCCAGACCGGTGAGCACTTCGACATCCGGGCGAAGCAGGTCGTCAACGCGACGGGTGTCTGGACCGACGACACCCAGGCGATGGTCGGCACCCGCGGGCAGTTCAAGGTGCGTGCGTCGAAGGGCGTGCACCTCGTCGTCCCGCGCGACCGGTTCCAGTCGAACTCGGGCATGATCCTCCGCACCGAGAAGAGCGTCCTGTTCGTCATCCCGTGGGGCCGCCACTGGCTGATCGGCACGACCGACACCGACTGGTACCTCGACAAGGCGCACCCGGCGGCGACCGCGGCGGACATCGACTACATCCTCGAACACGTCAACAAGGTGCTCGCCGTGCCGCTCACCCGCGAGGACGTCGAGGGCGTCTACGCCGGTCTCCGACCGCTCCTGGCGGGGGAGTCCGAGGCCACGTCGAAGCTCAGCCGCGAGCACGTCGTCGCACACACGGCCCCGGGCCTCGTGGTCGTCGCCGGTGGCAAGTGGACGACCTACCGCGTGATGGGCAAGGACGCCATCGACGAGGCCGCCGCAGCGATGGACGGCAGGATCCCGGAGTCGACGACGCAGGACATCCCGCTGCTCGGCGCCGAGGGCTACCCGGCCGCGGGGAACAAGCGGGCCCGCACCGCGAAGACGTTCGGCGTGCACAAGGTCCGGATCGAGCACCTGCTCAACCGGTACGGCACCCTGGCGACCGAGGTGCTGCAGCTCGTGCGGGAGGACCCCTCGCTCGCCGAGCCGTTGCCCGGTGCCGACGACTACATCGGGGCCGAGGTCGTGTACGCGGCCTCGCACGAGGGTGCCCTGCACCTGGAGGACGTCCTCGCCCGCCGCACCCGCATCTCCATCGAGGCCTGGGACCGCGGCGAATCCGCGGCGCCGGTGGCCGCGCGGCTCATGGCGGACGTGCTCGGCTGGGACCAGGAGACCACCGAGAACGAGGTGTCGAACTACCTCAAGCGGGTGGCCGCGGAGCGGGAGTCGCAGCTGCAGCCCGACGACGAGTCCGCTGACCGCGTGCGGCTCGAGGCGCCGGACATCGCGTTCGGGTTCGAGGAGGACGACGTCGTCGTCGGCGGCGGCCGGAGCGACGGCGCCGAGGGGGCGACGGCGTCCGACGAGCAGGTCGTGGGCGAGAAGACGACCGAGCCCAGCTGACGCGGGCCGGACGGGAGGCTCCCCACCCTGGGCCGAGGACGTGCCGCTGGTGCGTCGGTCCGGGACCGGCCGGCGCGGGTCCGGGGACCAGCTGGGGGCGGGCCTCCCGTTCGCCCCCACGCACGGTCGGCGGCCGCGTTCTGCGCCGACGGGCTGCGGCTGCGCGTCGACGCCGTCGTCGCGCCGCCGCGGGTGGCTACGCGGCGGCGCGGGCGCGGCGGAGGGTCTGCACCATCGTCAGGAACAGGACCGCCGGGATCGCGACGAGGGCCGCGAGGCTCGTGCCGTAGAGCACAGCGGCGCCCATGCCGTGCGCGCCGCCGGACACCCCGAAGGAGTCCGCGACGTCCATGCCGAGGAAGAAGCCCGACTGGAAGACGGGGCCGGCGCCGCACGCGACCAAGGCGAGGTGGCAGACGAGGGCCACCGGTACGGGGATCTCCTTCCAGATCGCCGCGATCGCGAAGCCGACGGCGAGGACCACGCCGATGCCGGCCGTCACCAGCACACCGACGACGTCCTGCCGGGAGTTCATGCCCATCGCGTCGACGGTGGCGTAGATCTCCGACAGCGACTTCCCCGGCACCGCGGCGAGCGGGTCGAGGACGAGGGCGTTCACCGCCAGCAGAGCGGCGTAGGCGGTGACGACGAGCGCGCCGGACACGGCGACGACGGTCTTGGAGGTCATCCAGCCATCCTCGCCAGGCGGGGTGGACCGCCGCGTCCACCGCCGGGATGACCTGTGGAGAACGGAATGGCCGAGCCCTCCCGGTGGTTAGCATGGGTGTCCTGGGAAAGGGAGCCATCATGGTCGACGTCCATCGCGTCAAACTCCCCGGCGTCGGCGTGCTGCACAGCTTCTACACCGACGACGGTGGCAAGTGCGGTGTCATCACGCACCGGTCGGGTCACTCCGACCTCATCTCGTTCGCGGACGTCGCCGACGGCGCGGACAAGTCCGAGAAGGTCTCGCTCCGCCTGAGCGAGGACGAGGCGCACACCCTCGCCGAGCTGCTCGGCGGCACCCGGATCACGGAGGGCCTCGACAAGCTCGACGAGATCCCCGGCCTGTCGATCGACTGGTTCAGCGTCGACTACGACGACGCCATCGCGGGCAAGCCCCTCGGCGACCTGCACGACTCCGGGTTCATCGGCCTGACGGTCGTCGCGGTGGTCCGCGGCGACAGCGCCAACCCGGCGCCCTCGTCCGACTTCGTCGTGTTCCCCGGGGACACGATCGTGGTCGCCGGCGCGCCCGAGAAGGTCGCGAAGGCGTTCTCCTTCTACCGCAGCGGTCAGTTGGCAGCAGCCGCTGCCGAGGCGCCGCCCGGGAGTTAGTCGATGCACCTGGGTGGTGAGCTGCTGACCATCGGCGGCCTGTTCCTCATCGCCTACGTCCTCGGACGTCTCGGCAAGACCATCGGCCTGCCGGCGATCCCGGTCTACATGGTGGTCGGACTCATCGCGAGCCCGCACACCCCGTGGATCGGACTGAGCGTCGAGTCCCACACGATCGAGCTCATCGCCACGTTCGGGCTCATCCTGCTGCTGTTCAACCTGGGGTTGGAGTTCGACCAGGAGGAGTTCTACGGCAACGCCGGCAAGCTCCTCGTGTCGGGCGGCACCTACGTCGCGATCAACATGGGCGTCGGGTTCGCGTTCGGGTTCTCACTCGGATGGGGCACGCGCGAAGCCCTGATCATCGCGGGGATGACGGCGACGTCGTCGAGCGCCATCGTGACGAAGCTCCTCATCGAGCTCCGGCGCCTGGCGAACGACGAGACACCGATGATCCTCGGCGTCACCGTCATCGAGGACGTCTTCATCGCCGTCTACCTGGCGATCGTGTCCGTGGTGCTCTCCGGCGACACGAACGTCTGGGCGGTGATCGGGAAGCTCGCGCTCGCGTTCGGGTTCCTCATCGTCATGTTCAGCCTGGCGCGCTGGGGCGGCAAGCAGGTCTCGCGGATCTTCGCGACCCGCGACGACGAGCTGTTCACCGTGCTGTTCTTCGGCCTCGCGGTGATGTTCGGTGGCATCGGGGACCTGCTCGGCGTGACCGACGCCATCGGTGCGTTCGTCATCGGGCTGCTCTGTGGTGCCACGCGCTACCGGGACCGCATCGAACAGCTGGCGCTCCCGATGCGTGACGTCTTCGCGGCGTTCTTCTTCGTGAACTTCGGTCTCGGCCTGGACGTCTCGACCTTCGGCGAGGTGCTCTGGCCGGTCGTCGCCGCCATCGGCATGACCGTCGTGCTCAACGCCGTCGCGGGGCAGCTCGTCGCCCGGATGAACGGCTTCAGCGTCCAGCAGGGCATCAACACGGCGGTCATCCTCGTCAACCGCGGCGAGTTCGCGCTCATCCTCGCGACGCTGTCCGCGGCGGCCGGACTCGAGGAGCGCATCACCGCGTTCGCCGGGCTCTACGTCCTCATCATGGCGGTGCTCGGTCCGCTGCTCGCGGTGAACTCCGACCGCATCGGTCGGCTCGTGCTCCGGCCGGGTCGGGTGCGGAAGCTCCGCGGGCGCGAGCTGGCGGCAGCGCAGGCCGCCGCCGAGCGCAAGGCCGAGCGCGACCGTCGGTTCGCCGAGGAGATCGCCCTCGTGGAGGCCGCGGGCAGGGAAGAGCGCGAGAATGGGGAACCGGAGACGACGCCGTCGCGCGCACAGCCGGTCACACCGGAACCCGTGCGCGTGAGCACGTCGTCGATCGAGATCCCAGCCGAGCGTCCCGAACGCCCGGTCCGACCACGCGATCCGGAGTACTGACACGCATGTGGGCCGTTGCACGACGTCCGAGGTGGATCGCACTGCTCGTGTTGGCCATCGTGCTGGCGGGCGTGTTCGCCGCGCTCGGCAAGTGGCAGCTCGAGCGCAGCATCGAGAACGGCAAGCCGCTGCCCGCCGGGACGGAGACGCGGCGCGCTCTCGATGACGTCACGACCCCCGAGAAGCCCGTCGGTTCGACGCTCGCGGGGCAGAAGATCACCGTCTCCGGGCGCTTCGTCGCCGGGGACACCACCGTCCTCACCGGCCGCAGCGGGGGTGGGACGTACCAGGCCGTCGGACACCTGGTCGACGACGCGACGGGGGCGAGCCTCCCGGTCGTGATCGGGTGGTCCGACCAGCGGGCGGCCGCCGTCGCCGGGGGTGACCGTCTGACCGACGGCGCGACCATGACGGTCGAGGGCCGGTACTACCCGGCCGAGTCGCCCGACCAGGACGCCTTCGAGCAGGGCGAGTACTCCGCCGTCGCCCCGGCCCGGTTCGTCAACACCTGGAAGGCGTTCGACGACCGGATGTACGGCGGCTACGTCGTCGCCGGAGCCGCTGTCGCGGACGCCGCGGACCTCGGCACCATCGCCGACCGGGCACCCACGCGCGAGGTCCAGTTCGACTGGCTCAACCTGTTCTACGCGGTCGAGTGGGTCGTCTTCGCCGGGTTCGCCGTCTTCCTCTGGTACCGCTTCGTGAAGGACGCCTGGGAGCGCGAGCAGGACGAGGAGCGCGAGGCCGCCGAAGCAGCCGCCGGTGGCGCCGCTGATGACGAGGCGCCCGCCGACGAGGCCGCTGTGGACGACGCCCGGGCCGAGCCGGGTCGCCGGTAGGATCGACGGCATGGCTCTGACCGTCCGGACCCGCGACATCCCGAAGATCCCGAGGGCCGTGCGGTTCTACCGCATCTCCGCGTACATCACCGGTGTGCTGCTGCTGGCCCTGATCGTCGAGGTCGTCATCAAGTACACGCCGATCCAGCGCGAGATGCAGCTCGGCGGGGGAGCGTTCTTCGTCCCGAACGGCACCGCCGGCGAGGCGCCCGGCACGTTCAACCTGTCCGTCGCGATCCTCATCGCCCACGGCTGGCTGTACGTCGTCTACCTCTTCGCGGACTTCCGCCTCTGGAGCATCATGCGCTGGCGGCCGTCGCGCTTCCTGCTCATCGCCCTCGGCGGGATCATCCCGTTCATGTCCTTCGTGGTCGAGCACCGCATGCAGAAGGCCGCCATGACCACCCACCACGAGCTGACCGCGCAGCAGTCGCGGGAGAAGGAGAGCGCACGGTGAGCGAGACCGAACAGCGTCCCGTCCTCGTCGTCGACTTCGGCGCGCAGTACGCGCAGCTGATCGCACGGCGCGTCCGCGAGGCCAACGTCTACAGCGAGATCGTCCCGCACTCCGTCACGGCGGACGAGATCCGCGCGAAGGACCCCGCCGCGATCGTCCTGTCGGGAGGCCCGTCCTCCGTCTACGAGGACGGCGCTCCGGCCCTGGACAGCGAGATCCTCGACCTCGGCGTCCCGGTGCTCGGCATCTGCTACGGCTTCCAGGCCATGGCGAAGTCGCTCGGCGGCGAGGTCGCACACACCGGCCTGCGCGAGTACGGCGCGACCGACGTCACCGTCAGCGGCACCGACAGCGTCCTGCTCGGCGGGCAGCCGGCGTCACAGACCACCTGGATGTCGCACGGTGACTCGGTCGCGAAGGCCCCGGAGGGCTTCGCGGTCCTCGCCTCCAGCGACTCGACGCCCGTGGCCGCCTTCGCCTCCGACGAGCGCAAGCTCTACGGCGTGCAGTGGCACCCGGAGGTCAAGCACTCGGCGTTCGGCCAGGCCGTGCTCGAGAACTTCCTGCACCGGGCTGCCGGGCTGCCGGGCGACTGGAACTCCGCGAACGTGATCGAGGAGCAGGTCGAGCGAATCCGCGCGCAGGTCGGCTCGTCCCGCGTGATCGCCGGGCTGTCCGGTGGCGTCGACTCCGCCGTCGCCGCGGCGCTCGTGCACAAGGCCGTCGGTGACCAGCTGACGTGCGTGTTCGTCGACCACGGGCTCCTCCGCGCCGACGAGCGCAAGCAGGTGGAGGAGGACTACGTCGCCTCCACCGGTGTCCGACTCGTCACGGTCGACGCCCGCGAGCAGTTCCTCGACGCGCTCGCCGGCGTCAGCGACCCGGAGCAGAAGCGCAAGATCATCGGGCGCGAGTTCATCCGCACGTTCGAGGCCGCGGCCGAGGCACTCGTGCTCGAAGCACGCGCGTCCGACGGTGACGCCGAGGTCAAGTTCCTCGTGCAGGGCACGCTGTACCCGGACGTCGTCGAGTCCGGTGGCGGTTCGGGCACCGCGAACATCAAGTCGCACCACAACGTGGGCGGGCTCCCCGACGACATGACGTTCCAGCTCGTCGAACCCCTCCGAACCCTGTTCAAGGACGAGGTCCGTGCGGTCGGCCGCGAGCTCGGCCTCCCCGAGGTCATCGTCGGGCGTCAGCCGTTCCCCGGCCCGGGTCTCGGCATCCGCATCGTCGGCGAGGTCACCGCCGAGCGCCTCGAGATCCTGCGGGCTGCGGACGCGATCGCCCGCGCGGAGCTCACTGCAGCGGGCCTGGACGACGAGATCTGGCAGTGCCCGGTCGTGCTCCTCGCCGACGTCCGTTCGGTCGGTGTCCAGGGCGACGGCCGTACCTACGGGCACCCGATCGTGCTCCGTCCGGTCTCGTCCGAGGACGCCATGACGGCCGACTGGACGCGCCTGCCGTACGACGTGCTCGCGAAGATCTCGAACCGCATCACCAACGAGGTGCGCGACGTCAACCGAGTCGTGCTCGACGTCACGTCGAAGCCGCCGGGGACGATCGAGTGGGAGTGAGGCTCCCCTGACGCCCGAGGGCCCGGTACGCAGTGCGCACCGGGCCCTCGCTCGTCCTGCCGGGCGCGCCCCGCGCCTCCTTGCCGTGCGCCTCCCGTCGCGGTTCCACGATGTGCCGCCTGCGATCGCGGCGGTTCCGAAAGTGCGCCATGTCGGAGCGCGAGGTTCCGGAACCGCGGAACCGGTGCCTCCCGACTAGTGGCCCGCCCACGTGCTTGCTGCTGCACGCCGTGGTTCCACGACGTGCCGCATGCGGTCGCCGTGGTTCCGGAAGTGCGGCATCTCGGGACGCGAGGTTCCGGAATCGCGGAACCTCGGCGGGCGCGAGCGGCGGGTCCCGGGACCGCGTCGCGCCGGCGGCGCAGCGCGCGGGAACGACGGAGGGCCCCGGCGACTGCCGGGGCCCTCCGTGTGCTGCGAGCTAGTTGCGCGAGCTGCTGGCGATGATCGCCAGGATGCGCAGGATCTCGAGGTACAGCCAGACGAGCGTGACGATGAGGCCGAACGCCGCCGTCCAGGCGTAGATGCGGGGAGCGCCGCGCTCGACACCGGTCTTGATCTGGTCGAAGTCGAGGACGAGCGAGTACGCCGCCATGAGCACCACGAGGATGCCGATCACGACACCGAGCGGGATGCCGAACACCGTGACGCCGAGGAGCCCGAACGCCGACTGCGTCACGCCCAGGAGCATCAGCACGATGTTGACGAGCGAGAACGCCATGTAGCCGACCATCGCGACGAGGAAGAACCGCGTGGCCTTCGGGGTCGCGCGGACCTTGCCGGACGTGAAGAGCAGGAGCGTGACCGCGAAGACACCGAGCGTGCCGAACACCGCCTGCGTGACGATGCCGTCCCACATGGTGTTGTACATGCCCGAGATGCCACCGACGAAGAGGCCCTCGAAGAAGGAGTACGCCAGCACCAGGGCGGGCGACGGCTTCTTCTTGTAGGTGTTCACCAGCGCGAGGACGAACCCGACGAGCGCGCCGACGATCCAGACCACCGGCGGGAGGTTCCAGCCGGCGACGGCACCGACGATGAGCACGCCGAACGCCAGGAGCGTCTTGACGATGGTGTCCTCGTACGACATCCGGTCCGTGTCGACCTTGTTCGCCGACGGGCGGTCGTACATGTCACGCAGCTGGTCGGGCGAGAACCCGGGCTGCTGCGGCGCCTGTCCCCAGCCGGTCTGGCCGTACGGCGCCTGCGGGTAGCCGCCCTGCTGCGGGTAGCCCTGCTGGGGGTACCCCTGCTGCGTGTTCGAGCCGGCGCCCCATGCGTTCCGGCCCGCGTCGTTGAAGGCGGGGGACTGGTCGAAACCGGGCTTGAAGGCCATGGTGTCCTCTGATTTCCTCTGGTGTGGAGTCGTGGAGCCGGTACCCGGATGGCATCGGCTCGTGGGCTCGGGAAGGAGTGCGGCGGAGCCGTTCCTTCGTGTCCTCACAGCCTACGGGCCAGGTGTGCTCGATGGCTGTGGATTCGCGGGAAGCGGAACGTCCCCGGGCCCTCCTGATGACGAGCCTATGGACCGCTGCTGTCGGTCCACCGAACGGTGTCCCCACGCTGGCTGAACGTCGGCGACGTCCTCGCGCAGTCCGTATCGTCGCGTGCATGCAGCCGCTCGTCATCGCCCACCGCGGTGCCTCCGGGTACCGGCCCGAGCACTCCCGCAGCGCCTACGAGCTCGCGATCGAGCTCGGTGCGGACGCGATCGAGCCGGACCTCGTGCCGACGAAGGACGGCGTCCTGGTGCTCCGGCACGAGAACGAGGTGTCCGGCACGACCGACGTCGCCGACCGCCCGGAGTTCCGGGACCGGCGGACGACGAAGACGATCGACGGGCACCGGGTCACGGGCTGGTTCACCGAGGACTTCACGTGGGAGGAACTGCGCACCCTGCGGACCCGTGAGCGCCTGCCGGAGCTGCGCCGGGCCTCCCGGCAGCACGACGGCGAGGACACGGTCCTGCGCCTGGAGGACCTGCTCGCGATCCTGGACGCCGCCCCGCGGCGGGTCGGGCTCGTCGCCGAGGTGAAGCACGCCAGCGCGTTCGCCGCCGCGGGGTTCCCGATGGCCTCGTTGCTGGACGGCGTCCTCGGCTCGGCCGGCTGGCGTGACGACGACCGGCTGACGGTCGAGTCCTTCGAGAAGCGCGTGCTGCGCGAGGTGGCCGCGCTCGGCACCGGTGCGCGCCTGGTGTACCTCCAGGAGGCCCGGGGCGCGGCCGCGGACGAGGTCGCCACAGCCGGCGCCGCGGCCCCCACGTACGCCACCGAGCGGACGGACGCGGCACTGGCCCGGCTCGCGACGGAGTTCGACGGGATCAGCGTGGACCTGCCGACCCTGATGGCGGGAGTGGACACCCGCGCCGTCGACGACCCGGGACCGGTGCGGAGCGACGTCGTCGAGCGGGCGCACGCCGTCGGGCTCGCGGTGTACACGTGGACGCTCCGACCGGAGAACCGGTTCCTGCCCGCGGCGCTCCGGCGCGGGGGCGACCTGGCGGCGCACGGCGACTGGGAGCGGTGGTTCACCTCGGTCGTCCGGACGGGCGTGGACGGGGTGTTCGCGGACCACGCGGACCTCGCCGTCCGTGCCCGATCGCTCGTCGCGGACGGCGCTGCGCGGGCTGATGGGTGTCGCAGGTCGCGCCTAGACTGTCCCGGACATGACGATCGTGCTCGACCCCTCCGACTCGACGCCCGGCCGTACGCACGGTCCCGGCGCGGGTGACCGTGCGTACGAGGACCCGTTCACCGCGGGCCTGAACCCCCAGCAGAAGGAAGCCGTCGAGTACCGCGGCGAGTCCCTGCTCATCGTGGCCGGTGCCGGTTCGGGCAAGACGAGCGTGCTCACCCGACGCATCGCGCTCCTGCTGGCCAACCGCGAGGCCTGGCCGTCCCAGATCCTCGCGATCACGTTCACGAACAAGGCCGCGGCCGAGATGCGCGAGCGGGTGCAGGCCCTGGTCGGGCAGGCCGCCGAGGGCATGTGGATCTCGACCTTCCACTCGGCGTGCGTGCGGATCCTCCGGCGTGAGGCCGAGCGGTTCGGGTTCCCGCAGTCGTTCACGATCTACGACTCGGCCGACTCCCGGGCCCTGCTCAAGCGGATCATCAAGGACCTCGAAGCGGACACGCTCGGGCTGACCGTCGGGGCGGCGGCGTCGAAGATCTCGAAGCTCAAGAACGAGCTGCAGGACATCGACACCTACGCGCGCAACATCAACACGGACGACCCGCAAGAGGTCATGTTCACCGAGGTGTTCCGGCGGTACACGAGCGAGCTCCGCCGGGCGAACGCGTTCGACTTCGACGACCTCATCGGGCAGACCGTGTTCCTGTTCCGCGCGTTCCCCGAGATCGCCGCGCTCTACCAGCGCCGCTTCCGGTACGTCCTGGTCGACGAGTACCAGGACACGAACCACGCGCAGTACGCGCTCATCCGCGAACTCACCCGTCCCGTGCCCGTGGAGCAGGTCGACAAGCTCGAGGACGCCGGGCAGCACGTCGAGCGGATGCGGGAGACCGACGGGTCGATCGCGCCGGCGTCGCTCACGGTCGTGGGTGACTCCGACCAGTCGATCTACGCCTTCCGCGGCGCGGACATCCGCAACATCGTCGAGTTCGAGCGGGACTTCCCGAACTCGAAGGTGATCCTGCTCGAGCAGAACTACCGATCGACGCAGAACATCCTCGACGCCGCGAACGCGGTCATCGCGAACAACTTCGACCGGCAGGCGAAGAACCTGTTCACGGACGTGGGTGCCGGCGAGAAGATCGTCGGCTTCACCGGGTACACCGGGCACGACGAGGCGCAGTTCGTCGCGGACGAGATCCAGCGTCTGCACGAGGACGGCATGGACTACCGCGACATGGCGGTGTTCTACCGGACGAACTCGCAGACGCGTGCGCTCGAGGAGATCTTCATCCGCGCCGCGATCCCGTACCGGGTGCTCGGCGGGACGAAGTTCTACGAGCGCGCCGAGATCAAGGACGCGATGGCGTACCTGATCACGGTCGCCAACCCGGCAGACCCGCTGTCGCTCCGACGCATCCTCAACGTGCCGAAGCGCGGCATCGGCGCCGTCACCGAGACCGCCCTGCAGCGGTACGCCGACGAGCACGAGGTCTCGATGCGCGAGGCCCTGCGGCACGCGGACGAACTCGGGTTCGGGCCGAAGGTGCGCACCGCGATCACCTCGTTCGCCGGGCTCCTCGACGAGGTCGCCGCCAAGGCCGCGGACCAGCCGGTGGTCGACACCCTCACCCAGCTGCTCGACGGCTCGGGGCTGCTCGAACAGCTCCGGAAGTCGCCGGACGCGCAGGACGCCGCCCGTGCCGACAACATCGACGAACTCGTCGCCGTGACCCGGGAGTTCCAGAAGAACAACCCCGAGGGCACGCTCGCCGACTTCCTCACCGAGGTCTCCCTGGTGGCCGCGGCCGACGAACTCGACGACTCCTCCGGCACGGTGTCGCTCATGACGCTGCACACCGCGAAGGGCCTGGAGTACGACGCCGTGTTCTTGACCGGTGTCGAGGAAGACCTGCTCCCGCACCGGATGTCGGCGAACGAGCCCGGTGGTCCGTCCGAGGAGCGACGCCTGTTCTACGTGGGCATCACCCGGGCGAAGAAGGTCCTGTTCCTGTCGCTCGCGATGACCCGGGCGCAGTTCGGCGACGTCAACGTGGCGATGCCCTCACGCTTCCTGCAGGAGATCCCCGAGGGGCTCGTCGAGTGGAAGCAGTCACCGGGCATGGCGAACAGTCGCGGCGGCACACAGCCCCGCGCGCTCAACGCCAAGCGCGACGGTGGCTTCGGCGGCGGCACCGGTGGCGGTGGCTACCGCGGCGGTGGCGGCTGGAGCGGTGGGTCCTACGACCGTGCGGCCGCCGCGGCGAAGACGAAGCCGAAGACGGAGTGGGCGAACCGGGTGTCCGGGCAGGTCCGGGACAACGGCGACATGGAGCTGGCTCCGGGCGACCGGATCTCGCACGTCGACTTCGGGCAGGGGACCGTCTCGGCGGTGACCGGTCAGGGCGCCAAGCGGATCGCGGAGATCGCGTTCGACAGCGCGGGGCGGAAGAAGCTGCTCATCAAGATCGCGCCGATCGAGAAGCTCTAGCCGACGGCTCAGCGGACCATCCGGGCGGCGAGGAGCGCGTTGTCGCCGAGCCGTTCGGTCTTCGTCGTGCCGTCGCGTCGGAACCCGTTCCGCCGGTAGAAGGCCTGTGCCCGGGGGTTGTCGTCGGCGACCCACAGGAATGCCGGTGCGTTGCCGAGGACGGCGTCGAGGAGCAGCTGACCGGCGCCCGACCCGTGCGCCGATGCCAGGACGTAGATGCCGGTGAGCTCGACGTCCCGGATGGCGGGGTCGTCACGAGCCGGACCCGCGGTGGCCCACCCGACGACGGCGCCGCCGTGCTCGGCGACCGCCACGCTCGTGCCGGCTGCGCTCGCGCCCGCGATCGTCCGCCGCCACCGTGTGGTGCGCGCGACGGGGTCGAGTGACGCGAGGAACGCCGCCGGCAGCAGGTGGGCGTACGCCTCGCGCCATGCCTGCACGTGCACGTCGGCGATGCCTGGCGCATCCGTGTCGACGGCTGGTCGGACGGTGAGCTGCTGGGCGTGCCCCATGCCCCGACCGTACCGGGAGCCCCGGCCCGGACGCACTCGAGGGTCACTCGCGTCCGCCACGCCCGGTGCCCTGGACGGGTGACAGGGGGAGTAGGTGAGGTTAGCCTCACCTAACATGACTCCGCTCGACACGACTCCGCTCGACACGACCCCGCTCGACCTGATCAGTCCCGAGACGGCGCAGCGCTACCGGCAGGCCGTGGGCGCGACCATCGACCGACTCGCCGACCGCATCGCCGTCGCCGAGGTCCCGACGACCGACACCCCCGCGGTGGACCTCCACCAGCGCGTCGCCACGGTCGACCTCGACGGACCGGCACTCGGCACGGAGCGTGCGCTCGCCGAACTCGACGACCTGTTCGTCCGCGAGGCCGTCTGGTTCCACACGCCCGGGTACCTCGCGCACCTCAACTGCCCGGTCGCCCTGCCCGCGGTCGCCGCGGAGGCCGTGCTCGCCGCCGTCAACCCCTCGGTCGACACGTGGGACCAGTCGCGCATCGGGACCGACATCGAGCGGCACGTGGTGGACTGGCTGGCCCGGCGGATCGGCTTCCCGGCGGGTGACGGGATCTTCACGTCGGGCGGGTCGCAGTCCAACCTGCAGGCCCTCCTCCTGGCGCGGGAGGCCGCGACGGCCGCCCCCGCGACGGTCGCCGCCCCCGCCGCGTCCGCGACGGCTGCCTCCGTGATGGCCGCCCCCGCCCCCGCGCTCGCCGACCTCGCCGTGTTCGCCACCGCGGAGACGCACTTCAGCGTGCGCAAGTCCGCCCGCCTGCTCGGCCTGCCCGACGCCGCGGTCGTCGACGTCGAGACCGACACGTCCGGCCGGATGCTCCCGTCCGCATTGGCCCTCGCGATCGCCGACGCCCGCGCCGACGGTCGCACCCCGATGGCCGTCGTCGCCACGGCCGGCACCACCGACCGCGGGGTCATCGACCCGCTCGCGCCGATCGCGGACGTGTGCGACCTCGAGGGCGTGTGGCTGCACGTCGACGCCGCCTACGGGTGCGGCCTGCTCGTGTCCCCGACGCGACGGCACCTGCTCGACGGCATCGAGCGTGCCCGCAGCGTCACGACCGACCTGCACAAGTCCTTCTTCCAGCCGGTGTCGTCGAGCGTGCTCGTGGTGCGCGACCCGGCGGACCTACGCCGGGCCTCCTGGCACGCGGACTACCTCAACCCGGAGGGCGCGACGGAACCGAACCAGGTCGACAAGTCCCTGCAGACCACCCGCCGGTTCGACGCGCTGAAGCTCTGGGCGACGCTCCGCGCCTCCGGAGCGGAGGCGATCGGACGGGCCTTCGACGCCGTCGTCGACCTGGCCGCCGACACGCACGCGCTCGTGCAGGCCGACCCGGACCTCGTCCTCGTGGCACCGACGCAGCTGAGCACGGTCCTGTTCCGCTGGCAGCCGGCGGGGGTCACCGACGAGGAGTCGGACGCGATGGTGGCACCGCTCCGCGCGGCGCTCCTGGCCGAGGGACGGGTGCTCATCGCGAAGACCGTGGTCGACGGGCGGCCGTGCAACAAGCTGACCCTGCTCAACCCGGCGACGACGACGGAGCAGATGCGGGCCTCCCTCGTCCACGTGGTGGCCACGGCGGAGCGTCTGCGCGCGGCGTCGACCCGGCCGACCGTGACCGGCGGAGCCGCACGATGACCGCCGTCGACGCGACCGCGACCGCCACGACCCGGGTGCACGACGTCGTCGGCATCGGCATCGGCCCGTTCAACCTCGGGCTCGCCTGCCTGACCGACCCGGTCGACGACCTCGACGCCGTGTTCCTCGACGCGCGTGACGGCTTCGCCTGGCACCACGGCATGATGCTCGACGACGCGACGATCCAGGTGCCGTTCCTCGCCGACCTCGTCACGATGGCGGACCCGACCTCGTCGTTCTCGTTCCTGGCCTGGCTCAAGGAGACCGGTCGGCTCTACCCCTTCTTCATCCGCGAGGACTTCCACCCCCTCCGCAGCGAGTACGACGCCTACTGCCGCTGGGCCGCCGACCGGCTCGACACCCTCCGCTGGGGACGCCGGGTGGTCGCGGTCGAGCACGACGCCGAGCAAGACCTGTTCACCGTGCACGCCGAGACGGCGGACGGCGCGGAGACGTACCGGGCCCGGCACGTCGTGGTCGGCGTCGGGAGCGAGCCGTCGGTGCCCGCCGCGCTCCGCGACCTGGACGGCCCGGTGCTGCACTCCGCCGACTACCTGCCGAACCGGGACGCCCTCCGTGGCGCCGGGTCCGTCGCGGTGATCGGCAGCGGCCAGTCCGCCGCCGAGGTCTACCGCGACCTCCTCGAGGGCATCCGCGACGGCGGGTACCGCCTGGACTGGATCACCCGGTCGCCGCGGTTCTTCCCGATGGAGGACACGAAGCTCACCCTCGAGATGACGAGTCCGGAGTACACCGACCACTTCCACGCGCTGCCCGAGCACGTCCGGGACCGCCTCGGCCGCGAGCAACGCGGGCTGTACAAGGGCATCAGCGCGGACCTGGTCGGCGAGGTCTACGACGCGCTGTACCGGATCAGCGCCAGGGGTCCCGTCCCGACGACGCTGCGCACCGAGACGAGCGTCACCGCCGCCGACTGGGACGCCGACCGGGGCGTGTACCGGCTGACGCTCCGGCACGAGCAGCTCGGCGAGACGTACGAGCACGAGGTCGAGCGCCTGGTCCTCGCCACCGGGTACGCGCCGCGGCCGCCGCGGTTCCTCGACCCGGTCGCGCACCTCGTGGCGCGTGACGCCGGCGGCCGACCCGCCGTCGCCCGCGACCACCACGTCGACACCCTCGGCGGTCGGATCTGGGTGCAGAACGCCGAGGAGCACACGCACGGCCTGACCGCACCGGACCTCGGCATGGGGGCGTGGCGGAACGCGTCGATCATCCGGTCCGTCACGGGGCGCGAGGTCTACGGCCTGGAGGCCCGGATCGCCTTCCAGGAGTTCGGTCTGCCCGCCTCGGTCCGCGCCGAGCGCGCCGAGCGCGGCGAGCGCGCCGAGCACGCGGAGGTGCGCGCATGAGCGCGGTCCAGCACGACCGGACCGGTCTGGCGGACGTGCTGCCGGGCCTCCTGTCCGTGGTGCCGGTGGACCCGGAGCGGGACGCGACCCGCGTGCAGTCGTGGCTCGCGGCTCCGCCGTCGTCGTGGTGGGGCATGCAGCACGCCGACGTCGACGGCGTGCGGACGTACCTGACCGCGGTGCAGGCCGACCCGGCGCAGGACGGCTGGCTCGTGCTGCGCGACGGGGTGCCGTGCGCGTACGCCGAGACCTACGACCCGGCGACGGTCCTGCTCGTCGACGTCTGGGACGCACGTCCCGGTGACGTCGGCATGCACCTGCTCGTCGCCCCGCCTCCCGTGGCAGGGCGGGTGCACGGACTCACCAGCGCCGTGATGCGCGCCGTGGTCGAGCACTGCCGTGATGCCCTCGGTGCCCGACGCGTGGTCGTCGAGCCGGACGTGCGGAACACCGCGGTGCAGGCGAAGAACGCCGAGGTCGGGTTCCGGGCGCTCCGCGAGGTCGACCTGGACGGCAAGCGCGCGCTGCTCTCGGTGCTCGACACCGCATCGATCGGCGTGCCCGACGACGACGGCCCGGCCGCGCACCTCCGGCCCGAGCACCTGGCGGTCGCGCAACGACACCTGGTGGCGAAGGCCGTGGCGGAGTTCACGCACGAGCGACTCGTCACACCGCGACCGGACGGCGACGGGTGGCTGCTCGACACCGGCGGCTCGCGCTACCGCTTCCGGGCACGGCAGCACCAGCTCGAGCACTGGTCCGTCGACGAGCGCACCCTGACGCGGGAGTCCGCCTCGGCCGACCCCGTGCCGCTGCCGCTCGACGCGCAGGACCTCGTGCTGGAACTGCGCGACGTGCTCGGGATCCCGGACGCCCTGCTCGGCACGTACCTGGAGGAGGTGGCCTCGACGCTCGCGAGCGCGGCCGCCAAGCACCGCCGCGGCGGACCGTCGGCCCGACAGCTCGCCCGCGGCCGACGGGACGGGGACGTCGTCGCCGGGTTCCAGGACGTCGAGGCGGCGATGACCGAGGGGCACCCGGCGTTCGTCGCCGCGAACGGGCGGATCGGGTTCGGCCTGGACGAGTACCGGGCGTACGCACCGGAGTCCGGCGGCCGCTTCCGCATCCGGTGGCTCGCCGCCCGTCGGGCGCACACCTCCCTGGCGCTCGCCGCGGACCGGACCGAGGCGGAGCACTGGGCCGCGGAACTCGGGGCCGACACGGTCGCCGAGCACCGCCGGACGCTCACCCGCCGCGGCCTGGACCCCGACGACTACGTCTGGCTGCCGGTGCACCCCTGGCAGTGGCAGCACCGCATCGCCGTGACGTTCGCGCCCGACCTCGGCCGGCAGGACCTCGTCGACCTCGGGGAGGGTCCGGACCTGTTCCAGCCGCAGCAGTCCATCCGCACCGCCTTCGACCGCAGCCACCCCGAGCGCTCGTACGTGAAGACGGCGCTCGCGGTGCAGAACATGGGGTTCCTGCGGGGCATGTCCCCGGCGTACATGCGCTCGACCCCAGCGGTGAACGACTGGGTCGCGTCGCTCGTGGCGGCCGACACCACCCTGCGGGACGCCGGGTTCCGGGTGCTGCGCGAACACGCGGCGATCGGGTACACCGGCGACGCGTACCACCGGGTGGACGTCGCCTCGCCGCAGCGGAAGATGCTCGCGGCGCTGTGGCGGGAGAGCCCGGTGCCCAGGACGGCTCCCGGGGAGCAGCTCATGACGATGGCGGCACTGCTGCACCGGGACGCCGACGGGCGTGCGGTCGCCGCCGAGCTCGTGCGTACCTCGGGGCTGGACGCGGCGACGTGGGTGCGGCGCTTCCTCGACGCGTACCTGCGGCCGGTCGTGCACTGCCTGACCGTGCACGACCTGGCGTTCATGCCGCACGGCGAGAACCTGGTGCTCGTCCTGCGCGACGGGGCCGTGACCGGCGCGTTCATGAAGGACATCGGCGAGGAGGTCGTGGTCCTCGGGGAGCACGACGACCGTCCGGTGCCCGAGGACATCCGCCGCATCGTGCACCCGGTCGACGACGACGAGGCGGCGCTCGCCGTGTTCACCGACGTGTTCGACGGGGTGCTGCGCTTCCTGGCAGCGGTCCTCGACGACGACGGGGTCCTGCCCGGGGACGTCTTCTGGCGGCTCGTCGGCGGGTGCGTTGACCGGCACGCGGCGGAGCACCCGGACCGTCGGCGTCCGCTCGACCTGCGGGTGCCGACGTTCGAGCACTCCTGCCTGAACCGGCTGCAGCTGCGCAACACGCTCGCGATGGTCGACCTGGCGGACCAGTCGTCCTCGCTCATCCGGGCGGGGGCGATGTCGAACCCCATCGGGCGGGGCTGACCCGCCCCGTCGCCGCACGCTCGCGACCCATCGGCGGTTGCCGGGGCGGGGCGCCTCTGGCGCGCGGCGCTACGGCTGGAGGCGGGTCGCCGACCAGGCGCCGTGGGCGTGCGCGTACTGCAGGCGGCGGTGCATCCGGTCGCGGCTGCCGTGCCAGAACTCGACGAGGTCCGGCTCGAGCCGCCACGCGACCCACCCCGCCGGGCGCGGCACGTCGTCGTCGGACTCGTCGAGGAGCACGTTCGCGTCGTCGATCAGGTCCTGCAGGGTCCGGGGCTCGAGCACCGCGGACTGGTCGGCGACGGCCGTGGCGGCGCGCGACTTCGGCGACCGGTCGGCGAAGAGCGCGTCGGACTCCGCGTCGGAGAGTTGCACGGCGCGGCCCTCGAAGCGGAGCTGCTGCATCGTCTCGCGCCAGTACACCTGCAGGGCGGCGTGCGGGTTCTCCGCGAGTTGCCGTCCCTTCGGGCTGAGCGTCGAGGTGCCGAACACCAGGCCGCGGTCGTCGATCCGCTTGACGTCGACCGTCCGGGCACCGACGCGGCCGTCCGCACCGGCGGTGGCCAGCGTCATCGAGAGCGGCTCGGACACCTCGTGCTCGCCGGCCTGGTCGAGCCAGGTGCGGGCGAGGTCGAGCGGGTCCGCGGGCGGCGCGTCGAACTCGGGCAGGAGCAGGGAGTCGTCACCGGACAGGGAGGAGGACATGGCCCCACTCAACCGTGGTCGGCGCGGGGACGTCCAGGCTCGCGGGGGACGGACACCCGATCGCTCAGTGGTGCGCGTGCCGGGCCGCGGTGCGGTGCATCCCGCGCAGCAGGAGGACCCGCGGCAGGCGCAGCAGGGGTCCGGGCACGACGGCGCGGACCGCCCGGATGCCGGCGAGGGTGCGTCGCCAGCGTCGTTCCTCGCGGGGTCCCCACGCGAAGCCGTAGTCGTCGCGCACGGCGTCCGGCAGCATACCGACGGTGACGATCCGCACGAGGGGCATCGCGGAACGGACCCAGAGCGGTGCTGCCCGAGGGTGCAGGAGGTCCCGGACGACACTGCGGGCGTCGTCCGTCACCCGGAGGGTCCCGAGCGTGTCGGCCCAGTACGCCTCGAACGCGGCGACCGACGTCGGCCAGCGGTCCGCTGGCACCCGGAGCGCGGTGGCGATCGGCGCGTAGGCCTGGAGGACCGCCTCCGCCCGCTCGGCGTCGACCGGGGTGCCGAGCAACCGGTGGGTCCGGATCGCGGAGTCGTACAGCGTCGCGGCCACCCACAGCTGTCGGTCGACCTCGTTCGCTCCCGCGACCGGCCGGTGCGCGTGCTCGACGAACGACCGCGCCACGGCGGCGTCCCGCGCGGTGCCGGTCACCACCGCGTACACGTACATGAGGGTGTGGGCCAGCCGCTGCTGCGGTCGCTCCGCGAAGTCGGAGTGCCGACGGACGCCCGCGGCGACGACCGGGTCGGCGATCTGCAGCAGGATCGCGCGGCCGCCCGCGATGACCGGCGTGCTGTCGGCGATGAAGCGGCGGAGCGCGCGGTCCCGGTGGCCGGGCCGGTCGCGGTCGCGGTGGCGGTCGTGGCCAGGGGACGGACGGGAGCGGCCGCGCACGTCGTGCTCCGGGCCTCCCGTCCGTCGACCGGTCACGTCAGAGGGGCTTCGTGCCCAGGTCGCCGCCGAGGTCAGGACGGTCGTCGCCGTGCTCCCAGAGGTCCGGCGAGCCCTCGCGCGGCGCCCCGCCGGTCGGGCCGTCGTCGGTGCCGTCGCCGAGCTGCGGCTCGACGGTCTCGCCGGCGACCGCGTCGTTCGTCACGGTCTCGAGCGCCTCCTCGGCGTCGTCGGTCTCGTACGCGCCGACGTACTCGCGGTCCACGTCGTCGGCGCGGCCCTCGTCGGCGGAGTCGCTGACGCCGTCGCTGAACTCGTCGCCTGGGGTGATGCCGGGGTCGGACATGTGTCGCTCCTGTCGATCGTGTTGCGTGCTCGTGCGGTGGCCGTCGTGCGCCGACGCGGCCCCACCGGTCCTTGCTACCCGGGTGCCGGTGGGAACGTCCGTGGTGCCCGGGGGACGGCCGGTCGTGCCGATGCGGACAGTGGCCGCCCGGGCCGGGTTCGCCTGCCGTTCACCTGCGGGCCACCACGAGGTCATCCCCGCGGTGTCTACTGCGTGTGCTCGGGGGAGTGGAGCGCGGTCGCCGACGGGTGGTCGAGCGACCGCGCCTTCCCCCGCCGCACCGTCCGCCGCACGTGCCTCAGACGCGCTCGAGCAGGTGCCGCTCGGTCACGTCGGCGAGGGCCAGCGTCCGGTACCCGGCGGACTCGAAGAACACCGTCAACCGGTCGTCCTCGGTGCTCATGACCGTGCCCCGCCCCCACTCGGCGTGCTCGACCGGTGCGTCCGGCGGCCACTCGGCGTCGTGCGAACCGTCCGCCCCGTGCGCGTCGGTGTCGGTCGCGGTGCCCGCCGAGCACGTGTCGCAGTTGCCGCACGGCTCGGGGAGTTCGTCGCCGAAGTACCCGAGCAGGAACTGCCGACGGCAGCCGGTGGTCTCGGCGAAGCGGCGCATCATCTCGATGCGCGACTCCTCCACCCGCTCCCGCTCCTTCGCGTGCGCCTTGGCGAGCTCGACCGCGGCGTCCGCGTCGGCGGGGCCGTCCGGGACACGGCGGAGTCCGTCGGCGGCGTCGGACAGCGCGCCGGCGTCCACCAGGGCGTTGGCGACGCGGGAGGCGGTGCGGGCGGCGAGTCCGGAACGCTCGGCGACCTCCGACCGGGGCAGGACCCCGTCCTCGGGAACCGCGTCGAAGACCGCCCGGAGCGACGCGGGCCGGGGCGATCCGGAGGCGAAGAACCGGCGGAGCCCGAGGTCCTCGGAGCGGTAGTGCAGTGTCGTGAGGCCGACGTCGCCGTCCCGTCCGGCCCGGCCGACCTCCTGGTAGTAGGCGTCGACGGACTCGGGGACGTCGGCGTGCACGACGAAGCGCACGTCCGGCTTGTCGATGCCCATGCCGAAGGCGCTGGTCGCGACGACGACGTCGAGGGCGCCCTCGAGGAACTCGTGGTGCACGTGTTCACGGTCCCGCACGCGCAGGCCCGCGTGGTACGCCTTGGCGCGGCGACCGCTCTCGACGAGTTCGTCCGCGTAGAGCATGGTCTCGGCACGGGTGGCGACGTACACGATCCCCGCGCCCTCGAGCCCGACCACCTGGGCGACGACCGCGTCACGCTTCTCGTCGGCGTCACTGTGCCGCTGGACCTCGAAGCGCAGGTTCGGGCGGTCGAAGCCCGTCGCGACGACGAGCGGGTCGCGCATCCCGAGCCGCTCGACGATCTCGTTGCGCACGGGAGTCGAACCGGTCGCCGTCATCGCGAGCACCGGAGGACGTCCGAGCCGCTCGATGACCTCGCCGAGCACCAGGTAGTCCGGGCGGAAGTCATGGCCCCAGCTCGAGACGCAGTGCGCCTCGTCGACCGTGACCAGCGCGACCCCGGCCTCCCGCAGCCGGTCGACGACCTCGTCCTTGGCGAGCTGCTCCGGGGCGAGGAAGACGTAGCGGGCCGCCCCGGACGCGACGGCGTCCCACGCGTCCTCGAGCTCGCGGTGCGCCCGGGTCGCGTTGATCGTCACCGCGCGGGGTGCGTCCGGGTGGTCCTCGATCCCCACGACCTGGTCCTCCTGCAGGGCCACGAGGGGCGAGACCACGACGACGGGGCCGTCCAGTGCGAGGGCGGCGACCTGGTAGATCGCGGACTTGCCGGAACCGGTCGGCATGAGGGCGAGGGCGTCACGGCCCTCGAGGACGGCGTCGACCACGGTCTCCTGCGCGTCGCGGAGTTCCCAACCGAAGACCTCGGCGGTACGGGTACGGAGTTCGTTCTGCACCCGATCGACGGTGCACGATCCGGCCTGGTCGGTCGCCCGGAGACGGCGTACCCCGGACGACAGGGGTCGGCGGCGGCGCGGGGCAGCGCGTTCTCCACCGGGGCACCGCGCGTCCACCTGCCAGCGCTAGGCTCGGTCGCGGCCGTTGTCTCGACATCGAGCGACCCTCGATGTGGAGGCGCGACCGGACACCGATGCCGATCGCACGAACCGTGCGGGAAGAAGAACAGCGTGGATCTTTTCGAGTACCAGGCCAGGGACCTCTTCGAGTCCTACGGCGTCCCCGTCCTCCAGGGGATCATCGCCGACACCCCCGAGCAGGCGAAGGCGGCTGCCGAGCAGATCGGCGGCGTCGTGGTCGTCAAGGCGCAGGTGAAGGTCGGTGGCCGTGGCAAGGCCGGCGGCGTCAAGGTCGCGAAGACCCCGGACGAGGCGTTCGAGCACGCGCAGGCGATCCTCGGCCTCGACATCAAGGGCCACACCGTGCAGCGCGTCATGGTCGCGCAGGGTGCCGACATCGCCGAGGAGTTCTACTTCTCGGTGCTGCTCGACCGGGCGAACCGCTCCTACCTGTCGCTCACCAGCGTCGAGGGCGGCATGGAGATCGAGCAGCTCGCGGTGGAGAAGCCCGAGGCGCTCGCCCGGGTCGAGGTGAACCCGCTCACGGGCATCAACAAGGAGGCCGCGCTCGACATCGCGCGTCAGGCGAACTTCCCATCCGAGCTCCAGGACCAGGTCGCGGACGTCTTCGTGAACCTCTACGACGTGTTCGCGGGCGAGGACGCCACCCTCGTCGAGGTGAACCCGCTGGTCCGCACCGGCGACGGGCAGATCCTGGCCCTCGACGGCAAGGTCTCCCTCGACGAGAACGCCGACTTCCGCCACGAGGGGCACGCGCAGCTCGAGGACACCGCGAGCGAGGACCCGCTCGAGGCCAAGGCGAAGCAGCACGGCCTCAACTACGTGAAGCTCGACGGCCAGGTCGGCGTCATCGGCAACGGCGCCGGGCTCGTCATGTCGACGCTCGACGTCGTCGCCTACGCCGGTGAGCGCCACGGTGGTGTGAAGCCCGCCAACTTCCTCGACATCGGCGGCGGCGCCTCGGCCGAGGTGATGGCCAACGGCCTCGACGTCATCCTCGGCGACCCGCAGGTGAAGAGCGTCTTCGTGAACGTCTTCGGCGGCATCACCGCCTGCGACGCCGTCGCGAACGGCATCGTCGCCGCGCTCGGCATCCTCGGCGACGCGGCCACCAAGCCGCTCGTCGTCCGCCTGGACGGCAACAACGTGGACGAGGGCCGACGGATCCTGGCGGAGGCAGCGCACCCGCTCGTCACCGTCGCCGCGACCATGGACGATGCGGCCGAGAAGGCCGCCGAGCTCGCCGCGGCCGCGGCGTAAGGAGCACCAGAGCAATGTCGATCTTCCTCAACAAGGACTCCAAGGTCATCGTCCAGGGCATCACGGGCGGTGAGGGCACGAAGCACACCGCCCTCATGCTCAAGGCCGGCACGCAGGTCGTCGGCGGTGTCAACGCCCGCAAGGCCGGCACCACCGTCACGCACGGCGACGTCGAGCTCCCCGTCTTCGGCTCGGTGCGCGAGGCCATCGACACCACCGGTGCCGACGTCTCGATCGTCTTCGTCCCGCCGGCGTTCGCGAAGGACGCCGTGATGGAGGCCGTCGACGCCGAGATCCCCCTCGTCGTCGTCATCACCGAGGGCATCCCGGTGCAGGACGCCGCGGTGTTCTGGGCGCACGCCAAGGCGCTCGGCGGGAAGACCCGGATCATCGGGCCGAACTGCCCCGGCATCATCACCCCGGGGGAGTCGCTCGTCGGCATCACCCCGGCGACGATCACCGGCAAGGGCCCGATCGGCCTCGTCTCGAAGTCCGGCACCCTGACCTACCAGATGATGTACGAGCTGCGTGACCTGGGCTTCTCGACCGCCATCGGCATCGGCGGCGACCCGGTCATCGGGACGACGCACATCGACGCGCTCGCCGCGTTCGAGGCCGACCCGGAGACCGAGGCCATCGTGATGATCGGTGAGATCGGCGGCGACGCCGAGGAGCGCGCCGCCGACTACATCAAGGCCAACGTCACGAAGCCGGTCGTCGGGTACGTCGCGGGCTTCACGGCGCCGGAGGGCAAGACGATGGGCCACGCCGGCGCGATCGTGTCCGGTTCCGCCGGCACCGCCGAGGCGAAGAAGCAGGCGCTCGAGGCGGCCGGCGTCAAGGTCGGCAAGACGCCGTCCGAGACGGCCGCGCTGCTGCGCGAGGTCATCGCCGCGCGCTGACGCGCGCTCCTGTCGGACGGGAGGCTCGGTGCGGGACCCGCGCCGAGCCTCCCGTCCTGCGCGGGGTCGGGCACGTATCCTCGCTGCGATGAACCGCCTCGGAACCGCCCTCCTCGCCGTGATCGAAGCGATCGTGACGGTCGGCGTCGGCGTGGGCGTCGCCCTCGTGCCGCTCACCCTGCTGTGGGCGTTCGAGTACGGACTCCAGGTCGACTGGAGCGTCTTCTGGACCGCGGCGGGCAACGTCTGGCTCATCGGTCACGGCGTGGACGTCACGTTCACGCTCGGCTCGGCGGCGGCGGAGGCCACCGGGCTCCCCGGGGCGTCCGCACCGATCGTCGTCACCCTCGCAGCCCTCGGGTTCGCCGTCGTCACGGCGTGGCTCGGCGGCCGGGCCGGACGCCGGTTCGCCGAGACGGAGCACCGCGTCACCGGGGTCCTGGTCGGCACCGCGGCGGTCGCCGCCCTCGGCCTGCTGGTCGCCCTCACCGCGACCACGAGTGCCACCCACCCGGTGATCTGGCAGGCCGTCGTGCTGCCCGCGCTCTGGTTCGGCGTCCCGGCCGTCGTCACGGCCGAGGTCTGCCGGCGGCGGCGTGGCCTGGCGGCCGATCCGCTGACCCTCCGGGTGGTGGACCTGGTCGGCCGCATCCCGGCGCTCTGGCGCGGCGTCGTCGGCTTCGGTCTGCGGGCCGGCACCGTCGCGACCGCGTGCGTCGTGGCGGTCGCGGGCGTCCTGGTCGGGTTCGCGCTCCTCGGCTCCTTCGCCGAGGTCATCACGCTCTACGAACGGTCGCACGCCGGTGTCGTCGGCGGCATCGCCATGACGGTCGGCCAGCTCGCGTTCGTCCCGGACCTGGTCGGGTGGGCGACGGCGTGGCTCGTCGGCCCGGGCTTCGCGATCGGCGCCGGGTCGTCCGTGTCGCCCCTCGGGACCGTGCTCGGGCCGCTCCCGGCCGTGCCGTTGCTCGGGGCGCTGCCGACGTCCGGGCACACGTTCGGCCTGGTCTGGATCCTGGTGCCCGTCGTGGCGGGCTTCGTCACCGGTGGACTGCTGCGTCCGCGGCTCGTCCGTGCGCTCGGGTCCGCCGACTCGGCCCTGTACCGGGCGCTCGGCGGGGTCGTGACCGGGCTGGTCGCCGGTGTCCTGACCGGTGTCGTCACCGGGCTCACCGCAGGGTCGGCGGGACCGGGGCGCCTGGCCGTCGTCGGACCGGACGCCCTGGTGGTCGGTGCCGTCGCCGCACTCGAGGTCGGTGTCCCCGCGATCGTCGCGCTCGCGATCGGCAGTGACCTGGTGCGCCTGCCGGAGCGCTCCTGCATCGGTGAGCGCTGGCACGAGGTCGAGGACGACGTCGCCACCGCGGACGCGAGCGCCGACCACGGGTCGCTCATCGCTGCCCTCGACCACGCGGGCGCCGGCCGGACCACCGACGTGCACCGGTTCTCGGTGGACGAGGTGCACGACCCGGTGACGCACGCCAGCACGGACTCCGGTGCGGTTCCCCGAGCGACCGCCGACCTCGACCGTGGCGGCGAGACGCTGACGTCCGACCGTGTGGCGGGCGACGACCAGCCCGGACGCGGCGACGACCGGCCCGGACGCGGTGCGGACGGGGCGGAGCACGGCCGGGATGACACGGGCCTCCCGGCTGCGCCGGACGCGGCGCCGTCCCAGACCGAGGCCGCGCACGCCGAGGCCACCGACGTCGACCTGCCGGACTGGGCGCGGACGGACGCAGTCGCATCCGAGCGTCTGGACGACCACGCGGGCGCTGCCGCCGGGCCGCGCACGCGAGCCGGCGGCGCCGTCGACAGCGTCCGGGCACGTCTCCGTGCCGCTGCCACCGGTGCCCGCGACCGGGCCGGGGACCTGCGGGAGCGGGCCGGCGACCTGCGAGACCGCGCGGACGCCTTGCGGCACCGTTCCGGCGGTGCCGTCCCACCCACGACCGACGCCACACCTGCGCCGCGCGGCTCCGCGGGTCCTGTCCCGCCGCGGACCGACGAGCAGCCGGCCTTCCCGTGGAGCACGGAGGAGTTCGTCGCCGGGCGGGACGACGTGGACCCGGAGCCCCCCGCGCGTCCGGCGCCCCGTGCGGCGACCTGGGACACGACGGACCAGATCCCCGAGGACGAGCTGCCGTGGTGGCGGAGGCCGAAGGGCGACACCGACGCCTGAGCTACCGGCTCACCTTCTTCATCGTCACCGGTGCGCCGAAGTAGTTGACGTGCCCGGCTTCGACGGTCAGCGCTCCACCGCCCCACGTGAAGCGCGCCTTGCGGCCGTAGGCTGCCGCGCTCGTGATGCGCTTCCACGTCCCGCTCAGGCTGCCGGTGCCGGTGTAGGCGCTGGGGGAGTTGCTCGTGTTCGTCATGCACAGGCTGTCCGTACTGCAACCGGGGCCGACGAAGGAGAGGGCACGCTGCGCGGGACCGAGGTCGACCGCCGCGACGATGGTCGACGAGGTACCTGCGGTGTAGGTGGCCACGAGGTGGCCCGAGTCGACGATGTGGTCGATCTCGGCTGTCGACTGCGTCCCCTCGAGTTCCTGCAGCTCCTGGCGCACCGCATCGGTGGCGAACCCGACCCGTGTGGCGACGGAGGTCGTCGGCCGCTCCGGGGCGGCTCCGGCTGGTGCGACCGGCAGGAGCACAGCGGCGACGACGGCGCTCGCCGTCGCGATGCCCACGGTCGTCGAGTGGATGGATGGACGGTTCACGATGACTCCGATCGTCATGGCGGAGGTCGGATCGCCTCCGTCGTCGAACCTACCTACTGGTATTGCACATGTCACGACCGATCGAGGAGTGGACCCCTGACCGCCCGGTCCGGCGCGCAGCCCCGCTAGGGTTGTTCCCGTGCTCGAACTGGTCGTCCTGATCTCCGGTACCGGGTCGAACCTCCGGGCCCTGCTCGAGGCGACCCGCGATGCCGAGTACCCCGCCCGCGTCGTCGCGATCGGGGCAGACCGTGACGCCGAGGGCCTCCAGCTCGGCGAGGAGTACTCGATCCCGACCTTCACGGTGCCGTTCACGCGCTACGCGACCCGCGCCGAGTGGGGCGAGGCGCTCGCCGAGCAGATCCGCCCGTGGACGCCCGACCTGCTGGTGCTGTCTGGGCTCATGCGCCTGCTGCCGCCCGCGGTCGTGGCGGAGTTCGGACCGTCGGTCATCAACACGCACCCGGCGTACCTGCCCGAGTTCCCGGGCGCGCACGGCGTCCGTGACGCCCTGGCCGCCGGCGTGACCGAGACCGGCGCGAGCGTCATCGCCGTGGACGACGGCGTCGACAGCGGACCGATCCTGGCGCAGGAGCGCGTCCCGGTCCTGCCGCACGACACCGAGTCGACCCTGCACGACCGCATCAAGCCCGTCGAACGCCGGCTGCTCATCCAGACCGTCCTCGACATCGCCAACGGACACATCGACCTGAAGGGCACCACCCCCGCATGAGCGTGCACGCCGCCGACCCCAGCCTGTACCGCGACCGGGACGTCGTGCCCGTGCGTCGCGCCCTCATCTCGGTGAGCGACAAGTCTGGGCTGCTCGAGCTCGCCGGCGCCCTCGCCGACGCGGGTGTCGAGCTCGTGTCCACGGGCTCCACCGCGCAGACCATCCGCGACGCCGGGTACGCCGTCACCGACGTCGCGAGCGTCACGGGCTTCCCGGAGTCGCTCGACGGCCGCGTGAAGACCCTGCACCCCGCCGTGCACGCGGGGCTGCTCGCCGACCTCCGCCTCGAGTCGCACGAGCAGCAGCTCACCGACCTCGGGATCGCGCCGTTCGAGCTCGTCGTCGTGAACCTGTACCCGTTCGTCGAGACGGTCGCCTCGGGCGCCGACACCGCGACCGTGGTCGAGAATGTCGACATCGGCGGCCCGGCCATGGTCCGCGCGTCCGCGAAGAACCACCCGAACGTCGCGATCGTCGTCTCGCCCGCCTCCTACGCCGAGGTAGCCGAGGCCGTCCGTGCCGGCGGCACCGACCTCGCCCTCCGCAAGCGCCTCGCCGCGCAGGCCTTCGGCCACACCGCGGCGTACGACACCGCCGTCGCCGCGTACTTCGCGTCCGACGTCGTCGCCGAACCGGTCGCGTCCGGCGCCGACGACCGGGAGGCCCCCAGCGCCTTCCCGGAGCAGCTCACGCTGACCGCGGACCGCACCGCGACGCTCCGCTACGGCGAGAACGCCCACCAGTCCGCGGCGCTGTACACGAGCGCCGACGGCACCGGGATCGCGCAGGCGACCCAGTTGCACGGCAAGGAGATGTCGTACAACAACTACGTCGACGCGGACGCAGCGGTCCGTGCCGCGTACGACTTCGCGGAGCCGGCCGTCGCGATCATCAAGCACGCCAACCCGTGCGGCATCGCGGTCGCCGCTCCCGACGCATCCGACCCGATCGCCTCCGCGCATGCCGCCGCGCATGCCTGCGACCCGCTGTCGGCGTTCGGCGGGGTCATCGCGGCGAACCGTCCGGTCACGCTGGGCATGGCCGAGACGATCGCCGACATCTTCACCGAGGTCGTCGTGGCTCCCGCGTTCGACCCCGAGGCACTCGAGGTCCTGTCCCGCAAGAAGAACATCCGCCTGCTCACGCTGCCGGGGGACTTCGCGCTCGCCGAGCGTGAGGTCAAGCAGATCTCGGGCGGCTTCCTCGTGCAGGACGCCGACCGCTTCACCGGGTTCGACCAGTCCGCGTGGACCCTGGTCTCCGGCGAGCCGGCCGACGAGCAGACCCTCGCCGACCTGGCCTTCGCGTGGAAGGCCAGCCGTGCGGTGAAGTCGAACGCGATCCTGCTCGCGAACCAGGGCGCGAGCGTCGGGGTCGGCATGGGGCAGGTGAACCGCGTCGACTCGTGCCACCTCGCCGTGAACCGCGCCGGGGACCGCGCTGCCCGTTCGGTCGCCGCGTCGGACGCGTTCTTCCCGTTCGCCGACGGCTTGCAGGTCCTGCTCGACGCCGGGGTGCGTGCGGTCGCCCAGCCGGGCGGCAGCGTCCGGGACGACGAGGTCATCGCGGCCGCGACGGCAGCCGGCGTCACGATGTACTTCACGGGCGAGCGACACTTCTTCCACTGAGCGCCGATCCGTCGGGCACGGCGGCGTCGCGCGGACCAGCACGCGTTGCTGGTTGCGCGCTGAGAGTCGCTGCCGATAGTCTGCAGGGCTCTGCGGCCTCAGCCGACGACTGCTCCACGGGTCGGCGGCACCGCGGACACGACGGTGACGAAGACGACGACTGGAGTGACGATGGACACGACGACCGGCACCACGGCAACGGGGGCCCGGACGACACGGACGTCCATCAGCGGGACCGCTCCCGACGCACGACGCGCCCGTCGCGCCGTCGCGTCGTCCCCGTCCGCGGGGGCACCCGTCGTCCCGGCGACGCCGACCGCGTAGAGCCGCCTCCCGCACCCGCCGGGCCGGATCCGGCCCAGCCCGACCGAGCGCCAGGGACACGTGTCCCCGTCGCCTCCGACCGGATGCCGATCCGGCCCACCGATGGACGCCGTCCCGACGACGACCGCGGCACCGTGACCGGGCAACCGGCCGACCAGACCACGCAACGCACCCCGGGCCTCCCGTCCGGACAGGGCCAGCCCCTGGCCGACGGGACCCGGCACGAAGCACGAGGACGCATACGCATGTCCCAGGGACCCGATCGGGAACCGGCGCCGACCCCGGCGCGACCGTCCACCGCCCGCGCGCTCGGACGGCTCTGGCCCTACGTCCAGCCCTACCGATGGCGTCTGCTCGGCGGGATGCTGGCGGCGCTCGGCGCCTCCGTCGTCGCGCTCGCCATCCCGTACGTCCTGCAGGCCCTCGTCGACGGGCCGCTCGCATCCGGGGACGGCGGACTCATCCTGCCCGCCGGAGCCGCGGTGCTCGCGCTCGGTGTCCTCGAGGCGTTCTTCATCGCCTCGCGCCGGAAGCTCGTCATGCGGCCGTCGACCCGCATCGAGGCGAGCATGCGGAACGCGCTCTACGCGAAGCTGCAGGACCTGCCCGTCGCGTTCCACGACCGGTGGGAGTCCGGGCAGCTGCTGTCCCGCTCGGTGTCCGACCTGTCGCTCATCCGGCGCTGGCTGGCGTTCGGCATCGTGCTCCTCGTCGTGAACGTCGTGACGATCGTCATCGGGTTCGCCGTGCTCTTCACGTTCGGCTGGCAGCTCGGCCTCATCTTCCTGGTGGCGTCGATCCCGGTGTGGGTGAACAGCGTCCTGTTCGAGCGGAAGTACTCGATCGTCGCCCGCCGCAGCCAGGACCAGGTCGGCGACCTCGCGACGAGCGTCGAGCAGTCGGTGCACGGCATCCGCGTGCTCAAGGCGTTCGGGCGGGGCCGGTACAAGCTCGACGAGTTCGCCGAGCAGGCCGAGCAGCTGCGCGGCACCGAGATCGAGAAGGCCAAGGCGATCGCGGCGATCTGGCTGTGGCTGCTGCTCGTGCCGGACGTGGCGTTCGCGCTCTGCCTGCTCGCCGGCATCTGGCTCGCCAGCCAGGGGGACCTCAGCGTCGGGCAGCTCTTCGCGTTCTTCGCGACCGCGACCGTGCTGCGCTTCCCGATCGAGTCGATCGGGTTCTTCCTGTCGATGACGTTCGACACCCGCACCGCCGTGGACCGGTACTTCGAGGTCATGGACTCCGAGAACACGATCACGGACCCCGCGGAGCCGAAGACCATCACCGAGCCGCACGGTGCGCTCTCGTTCAACGCGACGCACTTCCGCTACCAGGACTCCCCGCCGCAGTTCCCCGACCTGGTGGACGGCGTCGAGCTGCACCTGCAGCCCGGCGAGACGATGGCGCTCGTCGGACTCACCGGCTCCGGCAAGACGACCCTGCTGTCGCTCGTGCCCCGGTTGTACGACGTCACCGGCGGGTCCGTCACGATCGACGGCGTCGACGTGCGGGACCTCACCCGAGCCGAACTCCGACGGCACGTCGCGGTCGCCTTCGAGGACGCGACCCTGTTCTCGTCGAGCGTGCGCGACAACGTCCTGCTCGGCCGCCCGGACCTGACCGGGGCGGAGGCCGAGCGGATCATGCGCGAGGCCCTCGACATCGCGCAGGCGTCCTTCGTGGACGACCTGCCCGAGGGCGTCGACACCCGGGTCGGAGAAGAGGGGCTGTCGTTGTCCGGCGGGCAGCGGCAGCGACTCGCGCTCGCCCGGGCGATCGCGGCGCGGCCGAGCGTGCTCGTCCTCGACGACCCGCTGTCGGCGCTCGACGTGGACACCGAGGCCCGGGTGGAGGCCGGTCTCCGCCGGGTCCTCGCCGACACGACCTCGCTCATCGTGGCCCACCGTCCGTCGACCGTGACGCTCGCGGACCGGGTGGCGCTCATGGAGGACGGCCGCGTCACCGCCGTCGGCACGCACGCCGAGCTGATGGCCACGAACGAGCACTACCGCGCCGTCATCTCGTCGCTCGACGACGACGACGCAGACGACCGAGAGGAGGCGATGGCATGAGCGACGAGACCGACCAGGACGCGCGCGTGACCGTCGACCAGGAACCCACGGGCGGATCGGTGCCGGTGGCGCAGGTCGGCACCGGCACACAGGCAGCCGAGGCAGCGGCCCCGGTCACCGCGTCGATCACCGTGCACGGGGTGCGCGGCGAGGAACGCGAGGACTTCACGAAGGCCGAGAGCCGTCGCCTGCGGCGCCGGTCGCTCGCGCTGCTCGGCTCGCTCGCCGCGCCGCTGCGGGCACGGCTCTGGGGCATCGCCGTCGTCGTGGTGCTCGCGACCGCCGGGCAGGTCGCCGGTCCGGCGCTCATCGCCTGGGGCATCGACCACGCCCTGCCCACCGTGCTCGACCGGGACGACTGGGCGCCGGCGTTCCTCGTCGTGGGGTCGTACATCACGATCGCGGTCGTCGGTGCCGTCCTCACCGCCTGGTACACCGTGCTGTCCGCGCGGATCAGCCAGGCGATCCTGTTCGACCTGCGGAAGCGGGTGTTCCTGCACACGCAGCGGCTCTCGCTCGAGTTCCACGAGACGTACACCTCGGGCCGGATCATCTCCCGCCAGACGAGCGACCTCGACTCGATCCGGGAACTGCTCGACTCCGGGTTGAACCAGCTCATCCAGGGCGTGCTGTACATGCTCTTCACCGCGGTGGCGCTCGTGCTCCTCGATCCGACCTCCGGCCTGGTGCTCGCGGTCGCCCTCGTGCCGCTGTGGTTCCTGACCCGGTGGTTCCAGCAGCGCTCGCAGCAGCTCTTCCGGTCCACCCGGACGACGAGTGCCCGCGTGATCGTGCACTTCGTCGAGACGATGACCGGCATCCGCGCGGTGCAGGCGTTCCGCAAGGAGTCCCGCAACGAGGTCGAGTACGGCGAGCAGGTCGAGCAGAACCGGCAGGCGAACGCCCGCGTGTTCAACCTGTTCGGGATCTTCGACCCGGGTCTGGTGCTCATCGGGAACGCGACGCTCGCCGCGGTCGTCATCGTCGGCGGCTTCCGGGTCGTCGGCGGGTCGCTCGAGATCGGCGCGCTGCTCGCGGTCGCGCTGTACGCCAAGCGGTTCTTCGACCCGGCGCAGGAACTCGCCATGTTCTACAACAGCTACCAGTCGGCCTCGGCGGCGATGGAGAAGATCTCCGGCGTCCTCGAGGAGCAGCCGAGCGTCCCGGACCCGGCGAAGCCGGTGAAGCTGCCGGACGCGGCCGGCCGGGTCGACTTCGAGCACGTCACGTTCGCCTACAAGGAGGACCGCGTCGTGCTGCCGGAGTTCGACCTGCACATCCCGGCGGGGCAGACCATCGCGCTCGTGGGGTCCACCGGTGCCGGCAAGTCGACGCTCGCGAAGCTCATGGCGCGGTTCTACGACCCGACCTCGGGCGCGGTCACCCTGGACGGCGTCGACCTGCGGGACCTCGACCCGAAGGACATGCGCCGGGCGGTCGTCATGGTGACGCAGGAGGCGTACCTGTTCTCCGGCTCGGTGGCGGACAACATCGAGCTCGGTCGACCGGGAGCCTCCCGAGCGGACATCGTGGCGGCGGCGAAGGCGGTCGGCGCCCACGCGTTCATCACGGCACTGCCGGACGGGTACGACACCGACGTGAACAAGCGCGGCGGCCGGGTGTCGGCAGGCCAACGGCAGCTGCTGTCGTTCGCCCGCGCGTTCCTGGCGGACCCGAAGGTGCTCATCCTCGACGAGGCCACGGCGTCGCTCGACATCCCGTCGGAGCGGCTCGTGCAGGAGGGGCTCGAGACCCTGCTCGCCGACCGGACCGCGGTGATCATCGCGCACCGGCTGTCGACCGTCGCGATCGCCCACCGGGTGCTCGTGATGGAGTACGGCCGCATCGTCGAGGACGGCACGCCCGCCGACCTCATCGCCGGGACGGGGCGGTTCTCGCAGCTGCACGCGGCCTGGCGGGACTCGCTGGTCTAGTGATGATGTCCGTGAAGGGGGTGCGTCCCGTCCGGGGCGGGACCGGACGCCGTGGTTTGCTGGGGGGATGAGCAGCAACGACGTCCAGCCGGGAGGCGTCGCCCTGCGCGACCCCTTCGTCGGCGCCCCCTTCGCCGAGGCCGTCCGGCGGTTCTGGCGGAAGTACACGGTGTTCACCGGCCGGGCGTCCCGCTCCGAGTTCTGGTGGTGGTGGCTCACGTCGTTCGCGGTCGGCCTCGTGCTGCAGCTCGTGCCGCAGGCGTTCACCCCGGACGCCCCGCTGCTCGAGAACCCCGTCGGGTCCTACCTGTTCGTGCTCTGGGCCCTCGTGACGCTCGTCGGCGGGCTGGCCCTCGGGGCGCGGCGGCTGCACGACGCGAACCTGTCCGGCTTCTGGCAGTTCCTGCACGTGCTCCCGGGCATCGGGTCGCTCGTGCTCTTCGTGTTCTTCCTGCTGCCGTCGAACCCGAAGGGCACGCGGTTCGACCTGCAGCCCGGCCCGGCGACGCCCGGCCCGGCGACGCCCGGCTCGGGGACGTCCGCGCGGCGCTAGTCCGACCGGTCGTCCGCGGTCGGCGACCAGCGCGCACGGCGCATGTCGAGCCTCCAGGCCGCGTCGTCGTCGACCGCACGCGTCGGGCGCAGCGGCGTGCCCTCGGCGCGGTAGTGCTCGAGGGCGCGTGCCTCGTGGCGGACCGGTGGCAGCCCGCCGGCCCGGACGACCCGCCACCAGGGCAGGTCGGCGCCCTCGTGGGCCATCACCTTGCCGACCGCACGGGAGGCACGGGAGCCGAGCACGGCGGCGACGTCGCCGTACGTCATCACACGACCCGGCGGGATGGCACGGACGACCGCCGCGACGGCGGCACCGAAGTCGTCCGCGCCCTCGCGGGACGACGGGGCCGACACGACGGCGCCTAGAGCGTCAGCGCCGCGAAGTGGTCGCCGTACTGGGTCTCGCCGATCACCCGGAAGCCGATCGCCTCGAAGAACGCCGCCGGGCTGCCGGCACCGGGCTCGTAGACCACGGTCAGGCGCTCGAAGCCGCGCTTGCGGGCCTCCTCGGCCAGACCGTGCACGGCGAACCGGCCGACACCGCGGCCCTGCGCGTTCGCGGCGACGTTGACCCGCCAGATGCAGCTGCGCAGTTCCTCCTGCGCGTTGTCGGCGTCGAAGCTGCCGATGATGAGCCCGACGACCTCGTCCCCGTCCAGGACGACCCGCGGCCACGAGGCGCTCGGCTTCACGTCCGACTCGGCCTGCGCGTACGAGGTCGGCTGGACGAACTGCTCCTGCCCCGGCTTCAGCGTCAGCGAGTTGGCCGCTGCGGCGGTCGCTGCGGAGAGTTCTTCGAGGCGGAGGTCCGTCATGTCGGTCAGGCTAACGGTGCGGGCGGGTCGGATGCCAGCGGTGCGACGGAGGCAGCGTGCTCCGGCGGTATCGTCGCTCGGGTGGCGGAGCATCGACGTGGGGCGAACCTGCCGTCGCTGGGCGGCTTCAACCGCACGGTCGTGCTCGACGCCGTCCGCCGCTCACCCGACGGGCTGAGCCGCGTCGAACTCGCGGCCCGCACCGGCCTCAGCCCGCAGACGGTCTCGAACGTCACCCGGTACCTCATCGACGGCGGCATGATCGTCGAGTCCGGCACGGTGGTGTCCGGGCGCGGCAAGCCGCGCACGATCCTCCGTCTGGAGGCCCGCAGTCGCTTCGCCGTCGGGGTGCACGTCGACCCCGCGGTCGTCACGTACGTGCTGCTCGACCTGGCGGGTGCGGTGGTGGCCGAGGCCACCACGTCGACCCCGAGCGCCGAGGACCCGGAGCAGGTGATCCGGACGATGGCGTCCGCGGTCGACGAACTCGTCCGTCGCGCCGACGTCGACCCCGACGCCGTGCTCGGGGTCGGGGTCGCCTCGCCGGGGCCGATCGACGCGGCCGCCGGCATCGTGCTCGACCCGCCGTTCCTGCCGCGGTGGCGGGACGTGGCGCTCCGGGACGCCCTCGGCGACGCGACCGGGTACCCCGTGCTCCTCGAGAAGGACGTCACCGCCGCGGCGGTCGGCGAGTTGTTCCTGGCGCGGGAGGCAGCGGCGCGGGACTTCGCGTTCGTGTACTTCGGCACCGGGTTCGGCGTCGGGCTCGTCATCGACCACGAGCCCGTCCGCGGGTCCGGGGCGAACGCCGGGGACGCCGGACACATCATGGTCGACCAGGGGGGCCTCGCCGGCACGCCCGACGGCGAGGGTGCGCGTGGCGAGGTCGGGGCCACCGTGACGCCCGACCGGCTCGTGCGGATCGCGGCGGAGCGTGGCGTCCCGCTCGGGGACGTGGACGAGCTCGCGGTCGACGGGGCGGACGCCGGGGTCGACCTCGCGGCCGTCGACCGGGCGTGGGACGCGCTCGGGGACGCGGTCGCGGCCGGGGACCCGGTCGCGTCGGCGTTCGCGGCCGAGGTCGGCACGGTGATGGGACGGGCGGTGGTCGTCATCGTCAACCTCCTCGACGTGGACCGGGTCGTCTTCGGCGGGCCGTTCTGGTCGCGGATCGCACCCGCTGCCCTCCCGGCGGCGACGGCGGCGATCGCCGGGTCGCCGATCCTCGTCCCGAAGCACCCCGTGACCGTGGTCGAGAGCCAGCGCGGTGCGGACGTGGCCGCGGTCGGGGCGGCCTGCCTGGTGCTCGACGCGGCGCTGTCGCCGCGCGCGAGCACGTTGCTCATCGCGCACTGAGGGTCGCGCACGCTCGGTAGCCTCGGACCGTGCAGCACGTCGAGGTCCTCCGGTACACCGCGTTCGCCGACCCGCGGGCCGGTGCGCACGGCGGCAACCCGGCCGGGGTCGTCCTCGACGCCGCGGCCCTCACCGACGACGAGATGCTCGCGATCGCGCAGCGGGTCGGGTACTCCGAGACCGCCTTCGTCACCGGGTGGGACGGGGACCGGGTCTGGGTGCGCTACTTCTCCCCGGCCGCCGAGGTGCCGTTCTGCGGCCACGCGACGGTCGCGCTCGCGGTGGCGATCGCCGAGCGGCAGGGGCCCGGGCAGCGGGTGTTCGTCACACGGTCGGGCGACGTCGTGCTCGACACGGTCCGGTCCGCGGGCGTCGTGCAGGTCGCGATGACGAGCGTCGTGCCCGCGACCCGGCCGCTGCCCGACGATCGGCTGCTGCCGCTGCTCGACCTGCTCGGACTCGTGCCGGACGACCTCGACGCGGCGCACCCGCCCCTCGAGGCCTTCGCCGGCAACTGGCACCCCGTGCTCGTGCTCGCCGCCGCGGACCTGTTCCACCAGTTCCGGTTCGCCCCCGCGGCGCTCGCCGACCTCATGCGACGGAGCGGCTGGCCGGCGACCGTGACCGTGCTGCACCCGGTGACACCGGGGGAGTACGAGGCACGGAACCTGTTCCCGGTCGGCCGCATCACGGAGGACCCGGCGACGGGATCGGCCGCCGCGTCCGTCGGGGCGTACCTGCGGGAGACCGGCGTAGCCGTGCCGGGTGACCGGGTCGTGATCCGGCAGGGGCGGCACGTCGGACGGCCGAGCGTGCTGCTCGTCGACGTGCCCGTGAGCGGCGGCGTCACCGTCACCGGCGGGGCGACCCCGATCCGGTAGCCGCGCTGCCCGGGCCCGGGACCGGCACGGACCCGGGCCGGTCGCAGTCGAGCCGACCGGCCGCTTCGCGCGCAGCGACACCGTTCGTGCTCGCTGACGCGGAGAACGTCGCGCAGCGCGAACCAAGCCGGGCGGACCGCCCACGCCGCCGCAGGTCACGAACCGGACGCGCTTCCCGTCGAACGCTTGACAACGTTCAAATCCATACGATGGACTAAACCCGCAACGCGGGCAACGGAGTCCGCGACCTTCACCCGTGCAAAGGAGCACCGATGAAACGCACCCGCATCATCGCCGGATTCGCCGCCGTGGCCGTCGCCTCGGTCGGACTCGCCGGCTGCTCGAGCTCGGGGTCCGCCTCGAGCGACACGATCAAGATCGCCTACCAGAAGTTCGGCGCCTTCCAGCAGCTCGACGCCCAGATGAAGGTCGTCAAGAAGGAGTACGAGGAGGCGAACCCCGGCAAGGAGGTCGAACTCGTCCCGATCCAGGCGCAGGAGGACGACTACGCCACGAAGCTCGCGCTGATGAACCGGGCACCCGCGACCGCGCCCGACGTCATCTACGAGGACACGTTCCGCATCAAGGCCGACGCCGATGCCGGCTACCTGCAGCCGATCGACCGGTTCACCGAGAAGTGGGACGAGTGGGACCAGTTCTACGACAACGCGAAGCAGGCGGGTGAGGGGGAGGACGGCAAGATCTACGGCGTCCCGATGGGCACCGACACCCGTGCGCTCTGGTACAACAAGGAGATCTTCGAGAAGGCCGGTCTGCCCGTGCCGTGGAAGCCGGAGACCTGGGACGACGTCCTCGCCGCCGCGAAGACCATCAAGGAGCAGCAGCCGGACGTCATCCCGTTCAACATCTACTCCGGCAAGGCGCAGGGCGAGGCCTCGACCATGCAGGGCTTCGAGATGCTGCTCTACGGCGCGGACGGCGACGGCAACACGCTGTACCGCGACGGCAAGTGGGTCGTCGGCTCGGAGCAGTTCCAGGACTCGCTGCAGTTCATCGAGGACGTCTACCAGGGCGACCTCGGGCCCACGCCGCAGCAGGCCCTCGACACCAACATCGGGACGACGATCACGCAGACGTGGCTGCCGGAGGGCAAGCTCGCGATCGACCTCGACGGTTCGTGGCAGTCCGGCACCTGGCTGGAGTCCGGCACCGCCCCGTGGGCCGAGTGGAACGACGTGATGGGTCAGGCGCCCTTCCCGACGCAGAACGGCCAGGAACCGGGCTACAACTCGATGTCCGGCGGCTGGACGCTCGCGGTCGGTTCGAAGTCGGGGAACCCGCAGGACGCGTTCGACTTCATCACGATGTTCCTCGACAAGGACGGCTCCATCAAGTACGACTCGGAGAACAGCCAGATCGCCGTCCGCAAGGACGTCGCCGAGGACCCGGCGTACACCGGCGCGAACCCGACCTTCGAGTTCTTCTCCGGGCTCGTGGAGCACACGAACTTCCGTCCGGCGACGAGCGAGTACGCACAGGTCTCGAACGCCATCCAGGTCGCGATGGAGTCCGTGATGACCGGTCAGCAGTCGCCCGCCGAGGCAGCGGCGGTCTACGACAAGGCCGTCGAGGGCGTCGTCGGCAAGGACGCCACCGTCGCCGGCTGACCGGCCGGCACCACCTGACGGGAGGCGCGGTGCCCGTCCGCCCCGCGCCTCCCGACAGCCCCCCATCTCCGGAACCCTCTCCGCACCCGGAAGGCATCCACCGTGTCCAGCACCCCCCTCGCGCCGACGCTGTCGGCCCCCGGTTCGCCGAACCGCGCCGACCCACCCTCGCCGCGGAAGCGGCGCCCGATGCGGAACGCGACGCGCGTCGTCCCGCTCCTGCCCGCCGTCGTCCTGCTCGTCGTGTTCCTGCTCGGGCCGGTCATCTCGTCGTTCTACGGCTCCTTCACGAACGCGGCGCTGACCGGCATCGACGCCGCGGACCAGCAGTTCGTCGGCTTCCAGAACTACGTCGAGCTCTTCCAGGACCCGGACTTCCCGAAGTCCGTGGTCCTGACGATCGTGTTCCTCATCGCCTCGGCGGTGGTGGGGCAGAACGTGCTCGGCCTCGGCCTCGCGCTGCTCATGCGCAGCGCGAACCGGGTCGTCCGCGGCGTCGTCGGCACCTTCGTCGTCGCCGCGTGGGTGCTGCCCGAGATCGTCGCCTCGTTCGCGGCGTACGCGTTCTTCCACGACGAGGGGACGCTGAACTCGTTCCTCGCGTCCTTCGGCGTCAGCGGGCCGAACTGGCTCTACACGTACCCGATGATCGCGGTCATCCTCGCGAACGTCTGGCGCGGGACGGCGTTCTCGATGCTCGTCTACTCGGCCGCCGTGCAGGAGGTCCCCGAGGAGATCACCGAGTCCGCCGAGGTCGACGGCGCCACCGGCTGGCAGCGTCTCGTCTACATCACGCTGCCGGTCATCCGCCGCAGCATCTCGACGAACCTCATGCTCACGACGCTGCAGACCCTGTCGGTCTTCACCCTCATCTTCGTGATGACGGGCGGCGGACCGGGCACGAACTCGTCGACCCTGCCGATCCTGGCGTACCAGGAGGCGTTCCAGTTCTCGCAGCTCGGCTTCGGGACGGCGATCGCGACCATCCTGCTCGTGGTCGGCGCGGTCTTCTCGATCATCTACATCAAGGCACTGAAGCCGGAGGTGGACTGACCATGGCCCTCACCGCTGACCGTCCGGTCTCGAACGTCACCCGCTCGGTGACCGCCCCGGGCGCAGTCCACATGACCTCGCCCCGGGGTCGCACCCTCCGGTGGGTGTCGAACATCGTCCTGCTCGTCATCGCGGTGTGCTTCGCGGTGCCGCTGCTCTGGCTCGTGCTCGCATCGGTGGACACGCAGGCGTCGCTGTCGGTGAAGCTGCCGTCGCAGTTCACGCTCGACAACTTCACCCAGGTGCTCACCCCGGAGCTGTCGTTCATCCCGCTCGCGAACAGTCTGCTGCTCTCCGGTGGCACGGCCGTCGTGACGGTCGTCGCCGCGCTCCTCGCCGCGTACCCGCTGTCCCGGTACAAGCTGCGCGTGAACAAGCCGTTCCTGTACAGCATCCTGTTCGGCACCGGTCTGCCCATCACCGCGATGATGGTCCCCGTCTACGCGCTCTTCGTGTCGCTCAACCTCATCGACAACATCTGGGGCTGCGTCTTCTTCCTCGCCGCGACCAGCCTGCCGATGGCGATCTGGATGGCGAAGAACTTCATGGACTCGGTGCCGATCTCGCTGGAGGAAGCGGCCTGGACCGACGGCGCCTCGATGTTCACGACGCTCACCCGCATCGTCGTGCCGCTCATGCGACCCGGCATCGCCGTGGTGTTCATCTTCGTGTTCATCCAGGCGTGGGGGAACTTCTTCGTCCCCTTCGTCCTGCTGCTCTCGCCCGACAAGGTGCCCGCCGCGGTGAGCATCTTCAACTTCTTCGGTCAGAACGGGGCCGTCGCGTACGGGCAGCTCGCCGCGTTCTCGATCGTCTACTCCGTGCCCGTCATCGCCCTCTACGTGCTCGTGTCCCGCGGCCTCGGCGGGGGCAACGCCCTCGCCGGCGGCATCAAGGGCTGACCACCGCACCCCAGCCGCGCTCACCACGCGGAACGAAAGGACCCCCATGCACCAGGACGAACCGCTCGTCGAGGCCCGCATCGCGCGACTCGTGCGGGACCGCGTCGACCCGAACGTCCACCGACGGGCATCGCCGGTGACGATCGAGGCCTGGCAGGTGCCGGACGAACCGGTGCCCTTCGCCGAGGCCGTGCAGCAGACGTACACGCCGTTCACGGTCGGCGAGCCGTGGGGTGCCCGACCGTGGGGCACCACGTGGTTCCGGGTCACCGGCACCGTGCCCGCGGACTTCGGCACCGCGGACGGCACCACCGCCGAGCTCCTCGTCGACCTCGGGTTCAGCAAGCGCCAGCCCGGGTTCCAAGCCGAAGGGCTCGCGTTCCGCCCGGACGGCTCCACCATCAAGGCCATCGAGCCGCGCAACGACACCGTCCCGCTGCAGGTCGGCCCGGGGGAGTCGTTCGAGCTCTACGTCGAGGCCGGCGCGAACCCCGACATCGGCGGCGACGACTTCCAGGGCGCCACCCCGCTCGGCTCGAAGCACACCGCCGGCGACGTCCCGATCTACCGGCTCCGCGCACTCGAGGTCGTCGAACGCGACGACACCGTGTGGGAGCTGCAGCAGGACCTCTGGGTGCTGCGCGGTCTCATGGCCGAGCTCCCGACCGACGGCACCCGTGGCGCCGACGTGCTCCGCGTGCTCGAACGGGCCGCGGACGCACTCGACCCCGACGACGTGGCCGGGACCGCCGCCGACGCCCGCGCCGTGCTGGCGACGGCGCTCGCCGTGCCCGCCAGTGCTGCTGCGCACCGCGCGATCGCCGTCGGGCACGCGCACATCGACTCCGCCTGGCTCTGGCCGGTGCGGGAGACGAAGCGCAAGTGCGCCCGCACGTTCTCGAACGTGCTCGACCTGATGGACCGCGACCCCGACTTCACGTTCGCGTGCTCGTCCGCCCAGCAGTACGCGTGGATGCGGGACGAGTACCCGGAGGTGTTCGGCCGGATCAAGCAGCGCGTCGCCGAGGGGCGGTGGATCCCGGTCGGCGGCATGTGGGTCGAGTCCGACACGAACCTGCCCGGCGGAGAGGCCCTGGCCCGGCAGTTCGTCGCCGGCAAGCGGTTCTTCCTCGAGGAGTTCGGCATCGACACCCCCGAGGCCTGGCTCCCCGACTCGTTCGGGTACACCGGCGCGCTCCCGCAGATCGTGCGCGCCGCGGGGTCGAAGTGGTTCGTCACGCAGAAGCCGTCGTGGAACGAGACGAACGTCATCCCGCACACGTCGTTCCTGTGGGAGGGCATCGACGGCTCCCGGGTCCTCACGCACCTGCCCCCGGCGGACACGTACAACTCCGACGTCTCGCCCGCGGACCTGCACCGGGGGGAGCGGCAGAACAAGGAGCGCGGCGTCGCGAACACCTCGATGCTGCTCTACGGCTTCGGTGACGGCGGTGGCGGTCCGACCCGCGAGATGGTCGCCGCCGCCCGACGCCAGCACGACCTGGACGGCTCGCCCCGCGTCGACCTCGGCACGCCGGCGCAGGTGTTCGAGGAGCTCGAACAGGCGCTGCCCACCCCCGGCGTCTGGTCTGGGGAGATGTACCTCGAGTTCCACCGCGGCACGTACACGTCGCAGGTCCGGACGAAGCAGGGCAACCGCCGCTCCGAGCACCTGCTCCGCGAGGCCGAGCTCTGGGCCTCCACCGCGGCCGTCCGGCTCGGGCAGGCGTACCCGTACGACGAACTCGAGTCGGCCTGGCACACCGTGCTGCTCCAGCAGTTCCACGACATCCTGCCGGGCTCGTCCATCGCCTGGGTCTACGAGAACGCGGAGGCCGAGTACGCCCGCGTCGCAGGTGTCCTCGAGGAGCTGATCGGCACGGCGACCTCCGCACTCGCCACCGGCGGCACGGCCACCGCGGACCAGCCGGGAGGCCCGGCCGCGTCCGCCCCGCAGGTCCGGTTCAACGCGTCCCCGGTGGTCGCCGACGGCGTGACCGCGCTGGGAGCCGCGCCCGTCGACGTGGCGCGGGCCGTGCCTCCCGAGCCGGACGGCGACCGGTTCGTCTTCGACACCGGTGCGGTCGTCGCGACCGTCGACGCGGCCGGGCACGTCGTGTCGTTCGTGGAGCGGGCCTCCGGGCGGGACGCCGTCGCCCCGGGCGCCGCAGCGGCTGAGTACACCGTGTTCCGCGACACCCCGAACCAGTGGGAGGCGTGGGACATCGACCGGGCGTACCAGCGCCACGGGTCCGCGCTCACCGCGACGAGCGTCACGGTCGAGGGTGACGCGCTCGTCGTCGTCCGTCCGTTCGGCAGCTCGACCGTGACCACCCGGTACACGGCGACCGAGGGGCAGCCCGAGCTGGTCGTCGAGACCGAGGTCGACTGGCACGAGCAGCAGAAGCTCCTCAAGCTGGCGTTCCCGCTCGACCTCAAGGCCGACCAGGCGTCGAGCGAGATCCAATTCGGGCACATCGACCGGCCGACGCACCAGAACACCTCGTGGGACTTCGCACGGTTCGAGACGAGTGCGCACCGGTGGGTGCACGTCGCCGAGCCGGGCTTCGGGGTCGCGATCGCGAACGACTCGACCTACGGGCACGACGTCACGCGGAGCACCCGGGCGGACGGCGGGACCACCACGCAGGTGCGGGAGTCCCTCGTGCGCGGGCCGAAGTTCCCCGACCCCGAGGCCGACCAGGGGCACCACGTGTTCCGCACGGTGCTGCGCGTCGGCGCCTCGGTGCTCGACGCCGCCGACTCCGGGTACCGGCTCAACCTGCCGGTGCGGACGGTGCCCGGCGACACGGCCGTCGAACCGCTCGTCACCGTGTCGTCGCCGCAGGTGTTCGTCGAGGCCGTGAAGCTCGCCGAGGACCGGAGCGGGGACGTCGTCGTGCGGCTGTACGAGGCGCTCGGCGGTCGGGCGACCGACGTCGGCGTGGACTTCGGGTTCGACGTCGCCGGCGTCACCCGGGTGGACCTGCTCGAACGACCGCTCGACGACGGGACGTGGGAGGACGGCGGACCCGTCGTGCTGACGCTCCGGCCGTTCGAGATCGTCAGCCTGCGGGTGCGACGGGCGTAGTCGGGCGGGACGACCGCGGCGTCGGACGGGGCTCTGGGTGCACCCGTCCGGCGCCGCTCGTGCATGGTGTGCCCCCTGCACTGGGGGTCCGCGGCGGCCGGTGACCGCTCCGAGCGTGTGTGCGACCTGGGAGTCCGGCCGTGAGCGAGGCGGATCGGGCGTCTCCACCCCGTTCCGAGCAGATGTGACGCATACTCCGGAGACCGGAGATCATGCGTCCGTCGTCGACGAACGCACTGTGCCTCTCCCCCTCAGACAGGTGCCTCCATGGCCGCGTCACCGTTCCTCCGCAGCGTCCTGACGGGTGGTGCCGGTCTGGGCCTCGCAGTGTCGCTCGTCCTCACGGCGTCATCCGGCGCCTCCGCGGCCACCGAGATCGACGGGCCCGTCAAGCTCGGGACCGCTGCCACCTACGGCGTCCTCGGGGCCAGCGCCGTCACCAACACCGGACCGACCGTCGTCAACGGTGACCTCGGCGTCTCGCCCGGCACCGCGGTCACCGGGTTCGGAGCGGCACCGGACGGCGTCGTCACCGGCACGGTCCGGTCCCGCACCGAAGCCGCGCAGGCGCAGCAGGACGCCCGGACCGCGTACGACGCGGCCGCGGCACTCACGCCGAGCGGCGTCGACGTCACCGACCTCGACAACCGTGCCCCGCTCGTCCCCGGGGTCTACTCCGGGGGTGCACTGGACCTGTCGGACGGCAACACGCTCACCCTGGACGGTGACGCGCAGTCGACCTGGGTGTTCCAGGCAGCGTCCACGCTGGTCGTCGGGACGGACACCCGGATCCTGATCACCGGCGGCGCGAGCTCGTGCAACGTCTTCTGGCAGGTCGGTAGCTCCGCGACCATCCAGAGCGGTGCGCAGTTCCAGGGCACCGTCCTCGCCCAGCAGTCCGTCACCGCGGTCACCGGTGCAACGGTCCAGGGCCGCCTGCTCGCCCTGAACGGCGCGGTGACGCTCGACACGAACACGATCACGCCGTCACAGACCTGCCCGCCGCCCGCCACCCCCACGCCGACCGTCGCGCCGTCGATCACCTCCGGCACGCCCACGGACGCGACGACCGGACAGCCCTACAGCCACACCGTGACCGCCACCGGGACGCCGACGCCGACCTTCACCGCCACGGGCCTGCCGACCGGTCTCACGATCGACAGCACCACCGGCGTCATCTCGGGCACCCCGACCGCGCCGGGGTCCTGTCTCTTATACACATCTGC